>NZ_BCRB01000009.1 GCF_001552375.1 Cellulomonas iranensis NBRC 101100 = JCM 18110
AGCGCGGCGCCCACCGCCCCGCCGACCTCCGGCGCGCCCGGCGTCGCCGCGCCGCCCGCGGCCGTGCCGGCCGGTGCCTGCACGGCGACCTACGAGCTCCTCAACGCCTGGCCGGGCGGGTTCCAGGGGCAGGTCCGCGTCACGGCGTCCGCGCCCGACCTGCGGGGGTGGACCGTGTCCTGGACGCGGCCGGACGGCGTCGAGATGAGCGACGACACGTGGGGCGCGGCGTTCACCTACAGCGGAGACGTCGTGACGGCCGAGAGCCTGTCCTGGAACGGGACCGTCGCGCAGGGGGAGTCCGTGGTCGTCGGGTTCAACGCCGGCGCGCAGCAGGCGCCCACGACCCTGCCCGGGCTGCGCTGCGCGCGCACCGGCTGACCGTGCCGTCGGTGGTGCGGTGCCGCGAGGCGCGCCGCACCACCGACGTCGACGTCAGGCGGCGTCGAGGCCCAGTGCGGCCCGCACGTCGTGCGCGACGTGCGCGAGCCGCTCGCGGGCGCTGCCGTGCGCGGCGTCCAGGGTCTCCCGGTCCGCGTCGTGCGGCACCGGCACGATCACCTCGAGGTACGCCTTCACCTTGGGCTCCGTGCCCGACGGCCGCACGACGACGCGCGTGCCGTCGGACGTGAGCAGGCGGATGCCGTCGGTGGGCGGCAGGCCGCCGCGCTCGTCGTCGGTGCCGGCCGCGAGGTCGACGACCTCGGTCACCGGCGAGCCCGCGAGCGTCGCGGGCGGGGCCTCGCGCAGCGTCGTCATGGTCGCGCCGATCCGGCTCAGGTCGGAGAACCGGGCGCTGACCTGGCTGGTCGCGTGCAGGCCGTGCGCGCGCGCGAGGTCGTCGAGCGCGTCGACGAGCGTGCGCCCCTCCGCGGTGAGGCGAGCGGCCAGGTCGCACACCCGCACCGCGGCCGAGATGCCGTCCTTGTCGCGCACGTGCGCCGGGTCGACGCAGTAGCCCAGCGCCTCCTCGTAGCCGAACACCAGGCCCTCGGCGCGCGAGATCCACTTGAAGCCCGTCAGGGTCGACGCGAACCGCAGCCCGGCGTCGCGCGCGACGGCCGCCAGCAGGCGCGACGACACGATCGAGCAGGCGAGCGTCGCGTCGTCGGCGGCCCCGCCGTCCCGTGCGCGGGCCGCGGCGTCCGCGCCCAGCAGCGCGCCCACCTCGTCGCCCGTGAGCATGCGCCAGCCGTCGGCCTGCGGCGTCTCGGGCCCGAGGGACCGGACGTGCGCGCGCCGGTCGCGCACCGCGACCGCGCAGCGGTCCGCGTCGGGGTCGACCGCGACGACCAGGTCGGCCCGGGTCGCGGCGGCGAGCGCGAGCGCGAGGTCGGTCGCGCCCGGCTCCTCGGGGTTCGGGAACGCGACGGTCGGGAAGTCGGGGTCCGGCTCGGCCTGCTCCGGCACGAGCGTGACGTCGGGGAAGCCGGCCCGCGCGAGCACGTCGACCGCGACGGCCCCGCCGACGCCGTGCAACGGCGTCAGCACGACCTTCAGCCGCTCGCGCCCGGCCGGGTCACCGCCGGGCGCGACCGCCGCCGCGTCCGCGACGTACGCGTCGACGACGTCCTCGCCGAGCGTCGTCCAGCCGGACGCCGCGCGCGGCACCGACGCGACCGACCGGACCCGCGCGATCGCGGCGGCGATCGCCGCGTCCGCGGGCGGCACGATCTGCGCGCCCTGCCCGGCGCCCGTGACGACCCGGCCCCCCAGGTACACCTTGTAGCCGTTGTCACGCGGCGGGTTGTGGGACGCGGTCACCATGACCCCCGCGTCGGCGTCGAACCGGCGCACGGCCGACGCCAGCACGGGCGTCGGCAGGGGCCGCGGCAGCAGCAGCACCTCGATGCCGACGGCCGTCATGACCTCGGCCGTGTCGAGCGCGAACCGGTGCGAGTTGTGGCGGGCGTCGTACCCGACGACCACGCGCGGCGCGGGCGACGCGCCCTCGAGCTCGCCGACCAGGAAGTCTGCGAGCCCCGCGGCCGCGCGGATCACCACGGCGCGGTTCATGCGGTGCGGGCCGCCCGCGAGCTCGCCGCGCAGCCCGGCGGTGCCGAACTGCAGCAGCCCGGAGAACCGGTCCGCGAGCTCGGTGCGCGCGGCCTCGGCGTCCGCGCGGACCAGGTCGGCGGCGGTCTCGGTGGCCGCGCTGCGCGGGTCCTCGCGCGCGGTGCGCAGCAGGTCCGCGAGCTCGTCGGCGGTCTGCGGGTCGGGGTCGTCCGCGATCCAGGCCTCGACCTCCTCGACCAGACGCGTCCACGCGTCGTGCTCGTCGGTGCCGGGTCGGTCGTCCGCGGGTGCCGCCGGCGCGTCGCCGCGCAGCACGTCGTCGTGGTCGGAGCTGCTCACCCCTCCAACCTACTGGCCGGTACCGCTGCGTCGCGCCGGACGGCGACGTCCGGCGCGACGCGTCGCGTCACACGCGCCGCACGACCTCCGCGAGGAGCGCGCTGATGCGCGGCCCGGCCGCGCGGCCGGCCTCGAGCACCTCGGCGTGGTCGAGCGGCTCGGGGCTGATGCCCGCGCCGAGGTTCGTGACGAGCGAGATGCCGAGCACCTCCAGGCCCGCGTGACGCGCGGCGATCGCCTCGAGCGTCGTCGACATGCCGACGAGGTCGCCGCCGATGCGGCCCGCCATCGCGACCTCCGCGGGCGTCTCGTAGTGCGGCCCGGGGAACTGCACGTACACGCCCTCGTCGAGGCTCGCGTCGACCTCGCGCGCGACCGCGCGCAGACGCGGCGAGTACAGGTCGGTGAGGTCGACGAACGTCGCGCCCTCGAGCGGCGACGTCGCCGTGAGGTTGATGTGGTCGCGGATCAGGACGGGCGTGCCCGGCCCCCACGCGAGGTTGAGCCCGCCGCAGCCGTTGGTGAGGACGATCGTCGAGGCACCCGTCGCGGCCGCCGTGCGCACGCCGTGCACGACGCGCCGCACGCCGCGGCCCTCGTACAGGTGCGTGCGCGAGCCCAGCACGAGCGCGAACCGGTCGGGGCGACCGTCGGCCCCCGCGATGCGGATCGAGCGCAGCGTGCCCACGTGCCCCTGCACGGCCGGGCGCGAGAAGCCCGGGACCTCGTGGCTCGGCAGCTCGGCGACCGTCTCGCCCAGCAGGTCGGCCGCGCCGCCCCAGCCGGAGCCGAGCACGAGCGCGACGTCGTGGCGCTCGACGCCCGTGCGGGCGGCGATCACCTCCGCCGCGCGGCGGGCGACCTCGAACGGGTCGGTCGTGGGGTCGTCGAGGTCGGGGACAGCGCCGCCGGTGAGGTCGTGCGCGGGGGAGACGTCGGTCATGGGCCCAGGCTAGTCGCGGGGCCCGGCGGCGGTCCGTCGGGCAGGATGGGACGGTGACCAGCCACGCGCCCGCCGCCGCCCCCGACGAGCCGACCGCTCCCGCCACGACCGCCGCGTCGACCGTGCGTCCCGCCCCCGACGCGCCGTCCGCGGGCCGGGTCGTGGTCGTCGGCGGCGGGCCCGGCGGGTACGAGGCCGCACTGGTCGCGCGGCGCCTCGGGGCGCACGTCACGGTCGTCGAGCGCGCCGGCCTCGGCGGGTCCGCCGTGCTGACCGACGTCGTCCCGTCGAAGACCCTCATCGCGACGGCCGAGTGGATGACCATCGCCGACCGCGCACCCGAGCTGGGCATCCGCACCGACGCGGTCGGGGCCGACTCGCCCGCCGACCTGCTGCGGCACCGCATCGACCTCGGCGCCGTCAACGCGCGCGTGCGGACGCTCGCGGCCGCGCAGTCCGACGACATCCGCGCGCGCCTCGCGCGCGAGGGCGTCGACATCGTCGCGGGCACCGGCCGGCTGCTCGACCCCGAGCACGTCGCGGTGACCGAGGGCGACGGCCGCGAGCGCGTGCTCGACGCCGACGTCGTGCTCGTCGCGACGGGCGCGACGCCGCGCGTGCTGCCCGACGCGCGGCCCGACGGCGAGCGCATCCTCACCTGGACGCAGCTCTACGACCTCACCGAGCTGCCCGAGCGGCTCGTCGTCGTGGGGTCCGGCGTCACGGGCGCCGAGTTCGCGGGCGCGTACACGTCGCTCGGTGCGGACGTCGTGCTCGTGTCGAGCCGCGACCGCGTGCTGCCCGGCGAGGACGCCGACGCGGCCGAGCTGATCGAGCGGGTGTTCCGGCAGCGCGGCATGACGGTGATGTCGCGCTCGCGGGCGTCGTCGGCGCGGCGCACGGCCGACGGCGTGGTCGTGACGCTCGAGGACGGGCGCACGGTCGAGGGCTCGCACGTGCTGTTCGCGGTCGGGTCGGTGCCGACCACGCGCGGGATCGGCCTCGAGGAGGCAGGCGTGCGGCTCACGCCGTCGGGGCACGTCGAGGTCGACAAGGTCTCGCGCACCAACGTGCGGGGCGTGTACGCCGCGGGGGACTGCACGGGCGTGCTGCCGCTCGCGTCGGTCGCCGCGACGCAGGGCCGCATCGCGATGTCGCACGCGCTCGGCGACGCCGTGCGGCCGCTGCAGCTGCGCGGCATCTCCGCCAACATCTTCACGGCGCCCGAGATCGCGACCGTCGGGGTCCCCGAGTCGGTGCTCAAGGAGCGCGGCACGCACTACCGCACGAGCATGCTGCCGCTGTCGCGCAACCCGCGCGCCAAGATGCTCGGCGTCCGCGACGGGTTCATCAAGCTGTTCGCGCACGCGGGCACGGGCACCGTGCTGGGCGGCGTCGTGGTCGGGCCGCGTGCGAGCGAGTCCGTGTTCCCGCTGACGCTCGCCGTCACGCACCGGCTCACGGCCGACCAGGTGGCCGACGCGTCGACCGTGTACCCGTCGATGTCGGGGACGATCGGCGAGGTCGCGCGCATGCTGCACCAGCGCACCGAGGACTGAGCGCCGAGCGTCCGCGCGCCGGCCGGGCGTCCCGCGGCGGCACCGGGTCAGCCCAGCAGCGTGTCGCCCCAGAACGCGCCGTCCGCCATCATGACGGCCCCGCCGTCGGCGCCGGTCGGCAGCGACGCGACGCCCGGCGGCACCGCGTACAGCCCGGACCCGGTGTGCTGCAGGTACTCCTGCAGCCGGTCCTCGCGCGACATGCGCGCCTGCATCGGCACGTACTGCGTGCGCGGGTCGCGCACGAACGCGAGGAAGAACAGTCCCGCGTCGAGGCGGCCGAGCGCGTCGTTGCCGTCGGTGAAGTTGTAGCCGCGGCGCAGCATGCGCGCGCCGCCGTTGCGGGTCGGGTGCGCGAGCGCGACGTGCGAGTCCACGGGGATGAGCGGCCGACCGCCGCGGCCCTCGCGTGCGAAGTCGGGCTCGGAGTGCTCCGCGCCGCCCGACAGCGGCGCACCCTCGGCCTTGGTGCGGCCGACGACGGCCTCCTGCTCGCGCAGCGAGGACCGGTCCCAGGTCTCGATGGTCATGCGGATGCGCCGCGCGACGAGGTAGCTGCCGCCCGCGAGCCAGTCCGCCGCCGCGTCGTCGCCCGGCTGGACCCACACGTGCTCGTCGAGCGCGGCGGTCTCCTCGGCCATGACGTTCGCGGTGCCGTCCTTGAAGCCGAACAGGTTGCGCGGCGTGCGCTGCGCGGTGCTGGTCGACGACGTGCGGCCGTACCCGAGCTGCGCCCACCGCAGCGTCGCGGTGCCGAACGCCGCGCGCGACAGGTTGCGGATCGCGTGCACCGCGACCTGCGGGTCGTCGGCGCAGGCCTGCACCACGAGGTCGCCGTCGCACCGCGCGGGGTCGAGCGCGTCGCCCGCGAACTGCGGCAGCGCGACGAGCGCGGCGGGCAGCCGGTCGGCGAGGCCGAACCGGTCGACGCCCGGCGTGCCGTCGGGGCCCGGTGTCCCGACGAACAGCGACCGGCCGAACCCGACCGTGACCGTCAGGCCCGCGGGCGGCAGGTCGAGCGCCTCACCCGTGTCGTCCGGCGGTGCGTCGTACGGGCCCGACGTAGGGCCGAGCGGGCCGGCGGGCAGACCCTGCGTGAGCCGCGCCGCCATGACGGTCCAGCGCCGCAGCAGGTCGACGAGCTCGCCGCGGTCGGTCGTCGTGAGGTCGAACGCCGCGGCGTACAGGCGGTCCTGCGCGGGCGTCACGACGCCGGCCTGGTGACGGCCGGTGAACGCGTACGTGCGTGCCGCGGCGGTCGGCGCGGCGGCGGGCGCGGGTGCCGGTGCGGTCGCGCGGCCCGCGCCGAGCCCCGCGAGGCCCGCACCGACCGCGACCGCACCGCCCCAGCCCAGCAGCGCGCGGCGGCTCACGCCGCGCGGGGACGGCCCCGGGGCCGGTGCCGTCCCCGCCGGCGCGTCCGGGTCGGGTGCGGGTGCGGTCGCGTCGGTCACGGGGTCACGCGCTCGTCACGGTGGTGGTCAGACGCGACAGCGGCTCCGACAGCGCGTCGACCGCGGCCGCGAGCTCGCGGACCTGCGGCTCGGTGAGCGTGTCGTAGCCGACGAAGCCGGCGTCGACCGAGCCGTGCTGCGCGAGCAGCTGCTCGAGGGCGGCGAACCGCTCGTCGAGCTGCGTCGCGAGGTCGGGGTCCTGCTCGCGCACGACGTCCTGCACGACCTCGTAGGCGACGCGCGCGCCGTCGACGTTGGCCGCGAAGTCCCACAGGTCGGTGTGGGACCAGATCTCCTCCTCGCCCGTGACCTTGCCGGTCGCGACCTCGTCGAGCAGCTCCTTCGCGCCGTTGGTGATCTGGAACGCCTCGAACGTGAACGACGGGTCGGTCACGGCGTCGACGAGCTTCTGCGTGTTCGCGACGAGGTCCTGGGCGGCGGCCACGCGCTCCTCGGGCGTCAGGGGCACGTACGCGGCGCCGCCGTTCGCCTCGGGCGTCGGCTGCCACAGGTCCTTCTCGATCAGGTGCCAGCCGCTCCACGTGTCGCCGTCCACGAGGTCGGCCTCGCGCAGGTCGAGCAGCGGGTCGAGGTCGCCGAACGACTCGGCGACGGGCTCGACGCGCTCCCAGTGCACGCGCGTCGGCGCGTAGAGCTCGCGCGCGCGGGCGTCGTCGCCGGCCGCGTACGCGTCGGCGAGCTCCTGCGTGCCGGCGACGAGCGTGCCGACCTGGTCCTTGACGTACGCGACGTAGGACGCCTCGGCGGCCGCGAGCTGCTCGGCGACGTCGCCCGTGGGCCCCGTGCCGGCGCCCGAGTCGGTCACCGTGAACGCCGCGCGGATGCCCTCGCCGACCATGCCGGGCTTGCAGGCGGTGAAGTAGTCGCCCGGGCGGGCCTGGATCACGAGGTCGCGCGAGATGCCGGGGCCGATGTTCTCGACCTCGGAGACCACCCGCAGCCCGTCCTCGCCCAGGAGGTAGAACTCGGTGACGTCGTCCCCCGTGTTGGTGACCCGGAACGTGAGCGTGCCGGACGGCGCCGACGTGGTGGAGACGTCGCACGCGTCGGCGCTGGACGACACCGTGATGGGGCCGCCGTCCCCGGCCGCGCCGGTCGCCGCGCCGGTGGGCGTGTTGGCGACGCACGCGGCCAGCAGCGGCAGCGCGAGGGCGGCCGTGAGGCCGCCGCGCAGGTGGGACGCGCGGACGGTGGTCCGCGGGGCGGGGCGCAGGGGTGCGGGGCGCGGGGTCGGGGACACGGGACTCCTCGGGAGCGGGCGCGGGTGCGCGGGCGTCGGTGCGGTTGGGCACGCGGTGTCGCGCGCCGGGGTGGGACGGCGGTGGGGCGCGGCTCACGCGGGAGGAGCGCCGGCCGCGACGGGCGTCGGGGTCGCACGGCGCGGCGCGCCGCCGCGCACGGTGCGCAGGAAGACGGCGCCGGTCGGGACGACGTAGCAGGTCCACGCGATCGCCTGCAGCCACGTCGTGGCGGGCGAGAAGTTGAGGACGCCCTTGAGCAGCGCGCCGTACCAGCTGGACGGCGGCACGGCGGCGGAGACGTCGAACGCGAGGTCGTGCAGCCCGGGCAGGAGGCCGGCCTCCTGCAGGTCGTGCACGCCGTAGGCGAGCACGCCGCCCGCGACCACGACGAGGAAGGCGCCGGTCCACGCGAAGAAGCGCCGCAGGTCGAGGCGGACGGCGCCGCGGTAGAGGGCCCAGCCGAGCGCGATCGCGACGACGAGGCCGAGCAGGGCCCCGAGCAGCGGTGCGGCGCTCGTGCTGCCGGCGGCGCGTGCCCCGGCCCACAGGAAGAGCGCGGTCTCGAGGCCCTCGCGACCGACCGCGAGCAGCGCGACGACGGCGACCGCGCGGCGCCCGGACGCGACCGCGCCGTCGAGCTTGTGCTCGAGGTCGCCGCGCAGCGTGCGCGCGGTCCGCGCCATCCAGAAGATCATCCACGTGAGCAGGCCCACGGCGACGATGGACAGCGAGCCGCCGATGGCCTCCTGCGCCTCGAACGTCAGCCCCTGCGGACCGAACGTGAGGAGCGCGCCGAACGCCAGGGACGCGAGCGCGGCGACGCCGACGCCCGCCCAGACGGCGGGCAGCTGGTCGCGGCGTCCGGTGCGCACGAGGTACGCGACGAGGATGCTGACGACGAGGGCGGCCTCGAGGCCCTCGCGCAGGCCGATGAGGAAGTTCGCGAGCACGGGCGTCCCTGGTGGTGCGGGGGACGGCGGGCGGGGGACCCCGGACGCCGGGTGAGGTAAGGCTCACCTCATCGGTCGGGAGCGTACTCCTGCTCCGCGCGTGCGCACACCCCCGGACCACGTGGCGCGGCTCACGCCGCCAGGCGCTCCAGCAGCGTGGGCCACGCGTCGGCGAACGCGGGCAGCAGCGGGCGGTCGGGCACCTCGGCGAGGGGCACCCACGCGACCGCGAGGCTCTCGGCGTCCGTCACCGCGGGCTCGAACGGCGTCAGCGCCTCCGCGAGCACGGTCGTGTACGACCAGTCGGGGTGCGTCAGCACGTGCTCGCCGCGCACCGCGACCGTCGCGGGGTCGACCCCGGCCTCCTCGTGCGCCTCGCGCAGCGCGGCGTCGACGGCCGTCTCCTGCGGCTCGCGCGCACCGCCGGGCAGCCCCCAGGTGCCGCCCTGGTCGCTCCACGGCGCACGGTGCTGCAGCACGACGTCGGTCGCCGCACCGGTCGCGTCGCGCCGCACGAGCAGCAGCCCGGCCGCGCCGTGCAGGCCCCAGTGGCGCCGCCCGCACGCGCACTCGACCCAGCCGTCGCCCGGACGGCGGTGGGTCGGGCGCGGCACGCTCACGCGGACGTCAGCCGACGATCTCGCAGATCGCGGTGCCCGCGCTCACGCTCGAGCCGACGCCCGCCGTGAGCGACTGCACCGTGCCCGCGCGGTGCGCGACGAGCGGCTGCTCCATCTTCATGGCCTCGAGCACCACGACGAGGTCGCCCTCGGCGACCTGCTCGCCCTCGGCGACCGCGACCTTGACGATCGTGCCCTGCATGGGCGACGCGAGCGTCGTGCCGTTGCCGGCGGCGCGCGTGCTGCGTGCGCGCGGCGAGCGGCGCGGACCGGCGCCGGGACGCGCGCGCCCGGGCCCGGTGCCCGGCACGCGGCCCAGGCCGAGCGCGGCGGGCAGCACGACCTCGAGCCGCTTGCCGCCGACCTCGACCACGACGCGCTCGAGCGCCGCGTCGGGCTCGTCCTCGGTCTCCTGCGCCGGGGCGGGCGTGCGGCCGAGCGCCGCGACGGTCTCGGCGAACTCGGTCTCGATCCAGCGCGTGTGCACCGAGAACGGCTGCGCGTCGTCGGCGGGCACGAACGCCTCCGACTCCAGCACGGCGCGGTGGAACGGCACGACCGTCGGGATGCCGACGACCTCGAGCTCGGCCAGCGCGCGGCGCGCCCGCTCGACCGCCTGGCGGCGCGTCGCGCCCGTGACGATGACCTTGGCGATCATCGAGTCGAACAGTCCCGACACGGTGTCGCCCTCGGCGACGCCCGAGTCGACGCGCACGCCCGGCCCGGACGGGTAGCGCAGCCGCGTGATGCGGCCCGGTGCGGGCAGGAAGCCGGCGGCCGGGTCCTCGCCGTTGAGGCGGAACTCGATCGAGTGCCCGCGCGTCTCGACCTCGGTGTAGCCCAGCGGCTCGCCCGCGGCGATGCGCAGCTGCTCGCGCACGAGGTCGATGCCGCTGATCTCCTCGGTCACGGGGTGCTCGACCTGCAGACGCGTGTTGACCTCGAGGAACGACACCGTCCCGTCGACGCCCACGAGGAACTCGCACGTGCCCGCGCCGACGTACCCGGCCTCGCGCAGGATCGCCTGCGACGCCGTGACGAGCGTCGCGCGCTGCTCGTCGGTGAGGAACGGCGCGGGCGCCTCCTCGACGAGCTTCTGGTGGCGGCGCTGCAGCGAGCAGTCGCGCGTCGAGACGACGACGACCGTGCCGTGCTGGTCCGCGAGGCACTGCGTCTCGACGTGCCGCGGCCGGTCGAGGTACCGCTCGACGAAGCACTCGCCGCGCCCGAACGACGCCACGGCCTCGCGGACCGCCGACTCGTACATCTCGTCGATCTCGTCGGCCGTGCGCGCGACCTTGAGGCCGCGCCCGCCGCCGCCGAACGCCGCCTTGATGGCGATCGGCAGGCCGTGCTCGGCGACGAACGCGTGGATCTGCGAGGCGTCCGCGACCGGGTCGGGCGTGCCCGCGACGAGCGGCGCACCGGCGCGCTGCGCGATGTGCCGCGCGCTGACCTTGTCGCCGAGGCCCTCGATCGCGGCCGGCGGCGGGCCGACCCACACGAGGCCGGCGTCCATGACGGCCTGCGCGAAGTGCGCGTTCTCGGACAGGAAGCCGTAGCCGGGGTGCACGGCGTCGGCGCCCGAGCGGCGCGCGACGTCGAGCAGCTTGGCGACGTCGAGGTACGTCTCGGCGGCGCGGGCGCCGTCGAGCGCGTACGCCTCGTCGGCGACGCGCACGTGCAGGGCCTCGCGGTCGGTGTCCGAGTACACGGCGACCGACGCGATCCCGGCGTCACGGCAGGCACGGGCGATGCGGACGGCGATCTCGCCGCGGTTGGCGACGAGGACCTTGGTGATGGCGGGCACGGCTCACGGTAGCGCGCGATCCGTCCCGGTCCGCGGTGCCGTCCGGGCGTCGTCGCAAGATTGCCGCATCCCCCCAGCCGCGCGCGGTTCGTTTTGGAGGAACCCACCACTGCGCGTCGCCCAGGGCTCCTGCTGCCCGGCGCGGTTGTGGCGACTGCACAACCCGCGCCTCGTCGGGGAGGGGGCCGCGGGGCGGGGAGGGGAGCGGCGGGTGTCGTGCGACGTCGTGGCGGCTCAGCGGCGCCAGAGGGCGGGGACCGTGAGGTCCACGTCGGCCAGCAGGTGGCGCAGCAGCGGCAGGCTCACGCCGACGACGGCGTGGTGGTCGCCCTCGATCCGCTCGACGAACGGCCCGCCCAGCCCGTCGATCGTGAACGCACCCGCGACGGCGAGCGGCTCGCGCGTCGCGACGTAGGCCGTGACCTCGTCTTCGGACAGGTCCGCGAAGTGCACGACCGTCGACGCGGTCGCCCCGAGCGTCGCGCGCGTGCCGCCGTTCTCCGGGTCGCGCTCGTCGACGAGCCAGTGGCCCGTGTGCAGCACGCCCGAGCGGCCGCGCATCGCGTGCCACCGTGCGACCGCGTCGTCGGCGTCGCGCGGCTTGCCGAGGACCTCGCCGTCGAGCTCGAGCATCGAGTCGCAGCCCAGCACCACGACGTCCTCGTCGTCGTCCCAGCCCGCGACGTCGAGCTCGTCGAGCCGGCGGGCGACGTCCTCCGCCTTGGCCTGCGCGAGCACGAGGACGGCGTCGGCCGGGTCGAGCGCGCCGAAGCGCTCGCGGGCCGCGGCGAGCACCGCGTCCTCGTCGACGCCGGAGACCGCGACGAGCGGGTCGAGGCCGGCGGACGCGAGGGTCGAGCGGCGGGCGGGGGAGGCGGAGGCGAGCAGCAGCCGGGTCACGTGCCGACCCTAGCCGCCGGTGGAGCCCGTCCGGGCCGTCGGACGGGGTGCGTGCGGACGGTCCGGACGTCGTCGCGGGGGCGCAGGTGGTCGCCGCGCGTCGGGACGTCCGACCCCTGCCGGACGCACAGGCGGGCAGGGCAGAATGACGCACCGGACCGCAGGGGCGAGGAGACCACGGTGAACGACACGACGCAGGTGCACGAGCACGACGACGAGCTCGACGAGATCGACGAGATCGACGACCACCTCGTCGAGGACGACCCCGACCTGCTGCGGCCGGCCGCCCTGCCGTGGCGGCGACGCACCGCGATCGAGATGGTCGTGTCGGGGCTCATCGGCCTGTACACGTCGTTCGTGCTGTCGATCGAGGCGCTGACCCTCGCCGCGGACAAGGACGCGAAGCTCAGCTGCGACCTCAACTCGTTCATCAGCTGCGGCACGGTCGCGAAGTCGTGGCAGGCCGAGCTGTTCGGCTTCCCCAACGCGTTCCTCGGGATCGCCGCCGAGGCGGTGGTCATCACCCTGGCGGTCGCGCTGATCGGGGGCGTGGTGTTCCCGCGCTGGTTCATGCTCAGCGCGCAGGCGATCTACACCGCCGGCCTGGTGTTCGCGTGGTGGCTGTTCCAGCAGTCGTTCTTCGAGATCGGCGCGCTGTGCCCGTGGTGCCTGCTGATCACCGTGACGACGACGCTCGTCTGGGCGGGGTTGACCCGCATCAACGTCCGGGACGGGCACATGTCGTTGCCGGGGCGTGCGGGTCCGTGGGGTCGGCGCTTCGTCGCGTCGGGCAACGACTGGTTCATCACCGCGGCCGTGCTCGTGCTGTTCGGCGCCGTGATCTTCGCGAAGTACGGCTGGACGCTGCTCTGACCCGTCCCGACGGCCCGGTCGCGTCCTGGACGTGACCGGGCCGTCGTGCGTCCCTGGCCGGTGACGGCACGCGTGACGGGCGGCGTGGCACGGGTTGACGGACCGATCGACCCTCCGTAGTCTCCCGTTTCAGCAAGATTGCAGGCTCATCGCAATCCGTTGCAGCCTGTGCGCCCCGGGTCCGCCCGGGTCACCTCCTCCACGCGGCGCACGCCGCACCGGTCGGCGCACCGACGCGCCGACCTCCCGCCCGACACCGTCGTCGAGCCCGACCGAGGAGAGTCCCGTGCCCCGACCCTCACCGCGCCCCGCCAGCGGCGCACCCGTCCCGCCCGTGGCCCCGGCGCCCGCCCTCGGTGGTGCGGCCGCCCGGCGCGCCGCCACCGACACCGCCACGGTGCGTCGTCTCACCGCCGCGGCCCTCGCGCTCGTGCTCGCGGCCGCGGCCCTCGTGGTCGCCGCCGCGCGCCCCGCCGCGGCCGGCCCGCCCGACGACCGCCCCGGCGTCACCCTCTTCCAGTGGACGTGGACGTCGATCGCGCGCGAGTGCACCGACGTCCTCGGCCCCGCCGGCTACGGCTGGGTCCAGACGTCCCCGCCGCAGGAGCACGCCGTGGTCGGCGGGCAGTGGTGGACGTCCTACCAGCCCGTGAGCTACCGCATCGAGTCCAAGCTCGGCACGCGCGCCGAGTACGCCGCCATGGTGTCGGCGTGCCGTGGCGCGGGCGTCGAGGTGATCGCCGACGCCGTCGTCAACCACATGAGCGGCCAGACCGGCGGCACCGGCTGGGCCGGCACGCAGTTCTCCACCGAGCGGTACCCCGGCCCGGCCGGCGGCTACGGCCCGCAGGACTTCAACGACTGCCGCACCAACATCGCGAGCTACCAGGACCGCTACCAGGTGCAGCACTGCCGCCTCGTGGGCCTGCAGGACCTGCGCACCGGCTCGGAGTACGTCCGCCAGGAGATCGCGGACTACCTGCTGGACCTCGTGTCCCTGGGCGTGCGCGGCTTCCGCGTCGACGCCGCCAAGCACGTCCCCGCGGCCGACCTCGAGGCGATCCTCGGCAAGGTGCGCGCGACGCCCCAGGGGCGCGACGTCTACGTCGTGCACGAGGTCATCGGCGCCGGCGGCGAGCCGATCCAGCCGGCCGAGTACCTCGGCTCGGGCGACTCGCACGAGTTCTCCTACGCGCGCCACCTCAAGGGTCAGGTGCAGTCCGGCCGGCTCGCGTCGCTGCGCGACCTGCGCACGCAGCCCTGGCTGCTGCCGTCGGACCGCGCGGGCGTGTTCGTCGACAACCACGACACCGAGCGCAACGGCGAGACCCTCAGCTACAAGGACGGCACCGACTACCGGCTCGCGAACGTCTTCATGCTCGCGTACCCGTACGGGTGGCCCACCGTCCACTCCGGGTACGCGTTCAGCGACCACGACGCCGGCGCGCCGCAGTCCGGCAGCGGCGAGGTGCTCGACGCCGCGTGCGGGCAGGGCACCTTCACGTGCGCGCACCGCTGGAACGAGACCGCGCACATGGTCGGGTTCCGCAACGCGGTGGCGGGCACGGACCTCACGCAGTGGTGGGACGACGGCGGCAGCCGCATCGCGTTCGGTCGCGGCGACCGCGGGTACGTCGCGCTGAACGCCGGGTCGTCCGCGCTGACGCGCACGTTCGCGACGTCGCTGCCCGCGGGGGCCTACTGCGACGTGATCAGCGGGCAGGCGGCCGGCGGCGCGTGCACCGGGACGACCGTCACGGTCGACGCCGCGGGCCGCGCGACGTTCACCGTCCCCGCCGAGGGAGCCGTCGCGCTGCACGTCGGCCAGCGACCGTCCGGGACGACGGCGCCCACGCCCACCCCGACGCCCACGCCCACCCCGACGCCCGCACCGAGCCCGACGGGCGCCGCGCAGGTCGCGTTCGGCGTCACCGCGACGACCGTGTGGGGGCAGGACCTGTACGTCGTCGGCGACCACGCGGCCCTCGGCGGCTGGGACCCGGCGCGCGCCGTGCCCCTGTCGTCCGCGACCTACCCGGTGTGGCGCGCGACCGTGACGCTCCCGCCGGGCACGGCCGTGCAGTACAAGTACGTCCGCAAGCAGGGCGCGACCGTCACGTGGGAGTCGGGGGCGAACCGCACGCTCACGGTGCCCGCGAGCGGCACCCTCACGACGACGGACACGTGGCGCCCCTGACCGGGGACCGGACGACGTCCGCCCGCCCGGCCCTCCGTGCGGAGGTCCGGGCGGGCGGCTGAGACGGGGGCGGCGCCGGGCGCGTGGAGGTGACCGGCGCCGCCCCTCCCGTCGTGCGAGGGACGGCGGCCGGCGTCAGCCCGCGAGCGCGCCCGGCAGCACGGCCAGCGGCACGGACCCGAGCCGCAGCGCCCGCGCGTGGAAGTCGCGCAGGTCGAACACCTGGCCGCGCGCCTGCGCGGTCGCGCGCGCGGTGTCCCGCGCCTGCTCCCACAGGCGCTGCCCGACCTTGTACGACGGCGCCTGCCCGGGCCAGCCCAGGTAGCGCGTGTACTCGAAGCGCACGAACGACTCGGGCATGTTGACGTTGGCGCGCAGGAAGTCCCACCCGGTGTCGGGCGTCCACGCCGCACCCACCTCGGCGGGGGCCGGCAGGCCCAGGTGCATGCCGAGGTCGAACACGACGCGCGCGGCCCGCAGCCGCTGGCCGTCGAGCATGCCCAGGCGGTCGCCCGGGTCGTCGAGGAACCCGAGGTCGGCCATGAGCCGCTCGGCGTACAGCGCCCAGCCCTCGCCGTGGCCGGACGTCCACGACGCGAGGCGCCGCCACGAGTTCAGCGTCGCGCGCTCGTGCACGGCCTGCGCGATCTGCAGGTGGTGCCCCGGGACGCCCTCGTGGTAGACGGTCGTGCGCTCGCGCCACGTCGCGAACGACGTGACCTCCGGCGGCACCGACCACCACATGCGCCCGGGGCGGCTGAAGTCGTCGCTGGGGCCCGTGTAGTAGATCGCGCCCGTGCGGGACGGTGCGATGCGGCACTCGAGCGTGCGCACCGGCACCGGGATGTCGAAGTGCGTGCCGTCCAGCGCCTCGATCGCCGCGTCGGACGTCGCCTGCATCCACGCGCGCAGCGCGTCGGTGTCGCCCAGCCGGCGCGCCGGGTCCGCGTCGAGCAGCGCGACGGCCTGCTCGACGGTCGCGCCCGGTCCGGCGATCTGCTCGGCGACCTGCTGCTGCTCGGCCTGCACGCGGGCGAGCTCCTCGAGGCCCCACGCGTACGTCTCGTCGAGGTCGACCTCGGCGCCCAGCGCCTGCCGCGACCACAGCGCGTAGCGCTCGCGGCCGACCGCGTCCTGCTCGGGGGCGAGCGGTGCGATCTCCTCGGTCAGCACCTGCGCGAGGCGCGCGTACGCGTCGCGCGCACTCGCGGCCGCGCGCTCCAGGTCGGCACGCAGCGCGTGGCCCTCGCCCAGCACGCGGCGCGCGTCGTCGCCGCGCACGAGCCGCGTGAACGCGGACTCCTCGGGGTCCGCGACCTCGCGGGCCTGCGCGACGACGGCCTCGACCTGCCGGCGGGCGGCGACGTCGCCGCGCGCGGCGGCCGCGCGCAGCGACGCGACGTACGAGTCCAGCGCCGCGGGCACGGCCGCGAGCCGCGCGGCGACGTCGTCCCACGCCTGCTCGGTGTCGGTCGCCATGAGGTCGAAGACCTCGACGACCTCCTGCGACGGCGACGCGATGTTGTTGAGCTCGCGCTGGCGCTCGCCCGCGTCGAGCAGGTCGAGCTCGGTGCGCAGCGCGTAGCCCATGGCGGCGACCGTGACCTCGTCGACCGCGTCGGCCGGGGCGAGCCCCTCAAGCGCGAGCAGCGTCGAGCGGGACTGGTCGGCCCGCTCGGCCCACGCGTCGGGCGAGTAGTCGGTGAGCTCGCGCTCGTGGCCGGGCACGCCGAGGTGGGTCGCGTGGATCGGGTGCAGGCGGGCGAGCGTCGCGACGAACGCGTCGGCGACGGCGTCGACCGGGCTGGCGGGGCGGGGATCGGTGGCGGGGGTGGTCACGCGCAGCACCCTACGACGACGCCGCGCGCGGCCGCCGCCGCCCGAGGCCGCGCGGCGCGCACCGCGGGATGGCTGCCCGACTCTCGTCCGGCCCGCCGACCCCGTCCTCCGTCGCGGGTCGGACGCGCGACGCGCGACCGATGACGGCCCCGCACCGCACCGCACCGGGGCGGCCCGCACGGCCGTCGCCGACGTGCGCGACCGTCAGGGGTGCAGGCTCCACCGCCACGCGTCGGGCCCGCGCACCGGACCCGTGGCGCCGCGCAGCCGCCCCGGCGCGGTCCAGCGGGCGCGCGCCGCGCGCGCCACGGCCTCGGTGTCGTCGCCGACCGGCTCGTGCCCGCTCGCCGCGGCGACCAGCCCCGCGACGAGCGCCGCGAGCTCGACGTCGTCCGGCGTGCCGCGCACGACCTGCACGTGCGGGTCGACGCGCGGCGCCACGCCCCCCGACGAGCCGTCCGCCGGCGCGCTCACGCGTCGCCCTCGTCGTCGTCCTCGTCCTCGTCGAGCAGGACCGGGCCGCCGCGCCCCGCGCCCCACTCGCCGACCACGTAGCCGCGGTCGCCCAGGGTCCGCGCGATCTGCGCACCGCCGTCGTCGACGATGTCGATCACCGCGTCGAGCGTGAGGTCGGTGACCGTCGGGGGCAGCTCGACCACGAAGCCGAGGTGGAACGTGTCGTGGTCCCCGGGCGCCACCGGCACGTCGGCGTCCCCCTCGGTCTCGTCCCACGTCATGCCCGTGAGGTCCGCGTGCAGGCCCAGCCGGTCGTGCAGCAGGTCGTACAGGCGCGCGTTGAGCGTGCCGACGCGGGACTCCAGCGCGAGCACGCGCGGGTCCTCGTCCGCCTCGCGCGCACCGAACTCGGCGCGCACGCCCACGGCCGTCTCGACGTACGCGTGCAGCGCCGCCGACAGCTCGTCGACCGTCGCGTGCAGGTCGCGCGCGTCGACCCCCGTGAGCGGCTCGCCGCCGTGCGACGCGGGGTCGTGCTCGTCGTCGTGGCCGTGGCCGTCGTGCTCGTCGGTCATGCGGGGCTCCGGTCGTCGCTCCGGTCGTGGGTCACAGCGGGATGTTCCCGTGCTTCTTGGGGGGCAGGCTCGCGCGCTTGGTGCGCAGCAGGCGCAGCGCGCGCACCACCTGCGACCGCGTCTGCGACGGTGCGATCACGTCGTCGACGTACCCGCGGTCCGCGGCGTCCCACGGGTTGACGATCGCGTCCTCGTACTCGTCGGTGAGGCGACGGCGCTCGGCCTCGACGTCGCCGCCCGCGTCCGCGACCTTCTTCAGCGCGCCGCGCTGCAGGATGTTCACGGCGCCACCCGCACCCATGACGGCGATCTGCGCGGTCGGCCACGCGAGGTTCACGTCGGCGCCGAGCTGCTTGGAGCCCATGACGATGTACGCGCCGCCGTAGGCCTTGCGCGTGATGACCGTGACGAGCGGGACCGTCGCCTCGGCGTACGCGTAGATGAGCTTCGCGCCGCGGCGGATGATGCCGTTCCACTCCTGGTCGGTGCCCGGCAGGAAGCCCGGCACGTCCACGAACGTCAGCACCGGGATGCCGAACGCGTCGCACGTGCGCACGAACCGCGCGGCCTTCTCGGCGGCGTTGATGTCGAGCGTGCCGGCCATCTGCATCGGCTGGTTCGCGACGACCCCGACGGGGTGCCCCTCGACGTGGCCGAACCCGACCACGACGTTCTGCGCGTACAGCGCCTGCACCTCGAGGAAGCTGCCGTCGTCCAGGACGGTCTCGAGCACCGTGTGCATGTCGTACGGCTGGTTGTCGGAGTCGGGCACGAGCGTGTCGAGCACGAGGTCGTCGTCGGTGACCTCGAGGTCGGCGTCGTGCGCGAACGCGGGCGGCTCGGCGAGGTTGTTGGTCGGCAGGTACGCGAGCAGCGTGCGGACCCAGTCGATCGCGTCGTCCTCGTCCGAGGCCATGTAGTGCGCGACGCCCGAGCGCGTCGAGTGCGTCGTCGCGCCGCCCAGCTCCTCGAAGCCGACGTCCTCGCCGGTCACCGAGCGGATCACGTCGGGGCCCGTGATGAACATGTTCGACGTGCCGTCGGCCATGACGATGAAGTCGGTGAGCGCGGGGGAGTACACCGCGCCACCCGCCGACGGCCCGAGGATGAGGCTGATCTGCGGGATCACGCCCGAGGCGGCGACGTTGCGGCGGAAGATCTCCGCGAACTGCGTGAGCCCCGCGACGCCCTCCTGGATGCGCGCGCCGCCGCCGTCGCTGATGCCGACCAGCGGCACGCCCGTGCGCAGCGCGAGGTCCATGACCTTCGTGATCTTCTGGCCGTGGACCTCGCCCAGCGAGCCGCCGAAGACCGTGAAGTCCTGCGAGTACACGCACACCGGCCGGCCGTCGACCGTGCCGTGCCCGACGACCACGCCGTCGCCCTCGACGCGCCGCTTCTCGAGCCCGAAGTTCGTGGACCGGTGCCGCACGAACGCGTCGATCTCGGTGAACGAGCCCGGGTCGAGCAGCGCCTCGACGCGCTCGCGGGCGGTCTTCTTGCCGCGCGCGTGCTGCTTGGCGGCCGCGTTCTCCTCGGCCGCGTCGACGGCCGCCGCGCGGCGCGCGCGCAGGTCGTCGAGGAGGGCGGCGGTGGTGCGGGGCGGGCGGGCCGGCTGCGGCGTCGCGGGCGTCGGCGCGGTGGGGTCGGTCTGCGTCACCCGACCGAGGCTAGTTGTCGCAGGGCCACCACGGGCGTGCACCGGCTCGACCGTGTTGTCGCGACCGCGCTGTGGAGACCCCACAACTCGCCCTGCCCGGGCGGCGGGCCGTGCGCCATCATGGGCGGATGACGAGCGCGCGACCGCCCCTCGACGTCGGCACGCTGCGCGAGCTGCTGCTCGCTCCGGCCGGGCCGCTCGCGCGGCTCGGCGTCGTGCCGGCCTCGGCGTCGACCAACGACGACGTCGTCGCGGGGCTGCGCGCCGAGCCCGACGCGTGGCCGCACGCGAGCCTGCTGGTCGCCGAGCACCAGACCGCGGGCCACGGGCGCGCCGGGCGCACCTGGAGCACGCCCGCCAGGGCCGCGCTGACCTGCACGTTCGTCGCCCGTCCGCGGTCGGCGCCCGCGACGTACGGCTGGTTGCCGCTGCTGGCGGGCCTCGGCACCGTGCGCGCCCTGCGCGCGACCGCGGGCGTGCGCGCGGTCCTCAAGTGGCCCAACGACGTGCTCGTCGAGCTCGACGGCACGGTCGAGCCGCTCGACGGCTGGGGCACCGCGCGCAAGGTCGCCGGAATCCTCGCGTCGGCCGTGCCGCAGGTGCCCGCCGTCGCGGTGGGGATCGGCGTCAACGTCGACCAGTCCGCCGACGAGCTGCCCGTGCCGTGGGCGACGTCGCTCGCGCTCGCGGGTGCGCGCGCGGCCGACCGGGCGACCGTGCTCGTCGCGCTCGTCGCGTCGCTCGACGAGGTCGCGCGCCGGTGGGCCGAGCACGACGGCGACGCCGTCGCCGCGGGCCTGCTCGACGAGGTCGCGTCGGTGTGCGCGACGCTCGGGCAGGACGTGCGCGTCGAGCTGCCCGGCGGCGGGGTCCTCGCGGGCACCGCGCACGGCCTGGCCGCCGACGGTGCGCTCGAGGTCCGGGACGCGGCGGGCGTCGTGCACCGCGTGCTCGCGGGCGACGTCGCGCACGTGCGCGTGACGGGGACCACAGGGGCGTGAACTAGGCTCGCACCCGTGCAGGACGGCGTCGCAGGACCGGGTGACGCACCCGGGGACGTGCCCGCGGCGACCGTCGCGGGCACCGCGGAGGTACCCCCGCGCACCGGCCGCACGACCGACCAGCTCGACGAGCTCCTGCTCGGCGGGCCGCGCACGCTGACGGCGCGCGACCTCGCACGGATCGCGCACGTCGACCTCGAGATGGTCCGCACGTTCTGGCGCACGCTGGGCCTGCCGAGCCACGGCGACGACGAGGTGATGTTCACCGAGGCCGACGCGCGCGCCCTGTCGATGGCCGCGTCGCTCGTCGCCGAGCACGGTCTGGACCTGCGCACGGTCGTCACGGTCATCCGGTCGCTCGGGCACACCTCCGACCGGCTCGCGCTGTGGCAGGTCGAGGCGCTCGTCGAGGACATGTCGACGCGGTACGAGCTCGACGACACGTCGGCGCGCCTGCTCGTGCTCGACCGGTTGCGCGACCTCGCGCCGGTGCTCGAGCAGCAGCTCCTGCACTCGTACCGGCGCCAGCTCGCGGCGGTCGCCGACCGCTACGCCGCGGAGTTCGGCGACGCGCGCGGCCGCGCCGCCGACGCGGGGGCGCTGCCGCTCGCCCGGGCGGTGGGGTTCGCGGACATGGTGTCGTTCACGCGACGCACCGCGGGCCTGGGCTCGACCGACCTGTCGTCGTTCGTGCAGCGCTTCGAGACGGCGGCGCGCGACGTCGTCGTCGGTGCCGGCGGGCGCGTCGTGAAGACGATCGGCGACGCCGTGCTGTTCATCGCGGACACCCCCGGTGCGGGCGCCGCCGTCGCGGTGGGCCTGGCGGACGCGTTCGGCGACTCGCTCGACGTCGCGGCCGCGCGCGGCACGGGCGGTCTCGCCGAGGGCGCGCGGGGCGTCACGCCCGTGCGCGTGGGCCTCGTGTGGGGGCGCGTGCTGTCGCGGTTCGGCGACGTGTTCGGCCCGAGCGTCAACCTCGCGGCGCGGCTGACCGACGTCGCCGAGCCGTCCACCGTGCTCGTCGACGCCGCGACCGCGCAGGTGCTCGGCGGCGACCCGCGGTTCCGCCTCGCCGAGCAGCCGGTGCGCGACCTCCCGGGCCTCGGCCCGACCGCGTCGTTCCGGCTGTCGCGCGCGAACTGACGATCGCCTCGGATCAGGCCGGGGACTGCGACCCGTCCACGTCGACCGGGTCCAGCAGGGCGGGGGAGTTGTTCGCGACCGCGTTGACGCGCGTCGAGACGGGGACCGCCGTGAGCCGCGGGGGTGCGACCGTGAGCAGGTCGCGCGCCTCGTCGGCGCCGACCGCGGGGTCGAGCCACGCCGACCACGCGTCGCGCGGCAGGATCACCGGTTGGCGGTCGTGGATCGGGGCCATCGCCTCGGTCGCGGGCCGCGTCACGACCGTGACGGTGACGAGCCAGCGGTCGGGCGCGTCGTCCGCCTTGCCCGGGTCCCGCCAGAACTCGTAGAGCCCCGCGAGCGCCGCGAGGTCGTCGTCGGCGGGGTGGATCCAGAACGGCTGCTTCGGGGCCCGGCGTGAGCGGGGAGCCCCGGCGGGCGCGTCCGGCGGGGCCTGCCACTCGTAGTAGCCGTCGGCCGGGAGCAGCGCGCGGCGCGCGGCGAACGCGCGCGCGAACGCGGGCTTGTCGGCGACGGTCTCGACGCGCGCGTTGATCATGCGGCTGCCGACCGACGGGTCCTTCGCCCACGACGGCACGAGCCCCCACCGCGCGACCCGCAGCTGGCGCGTGATCTCGCCGGTCGCGCGGTCGGCACGCTCGACGACCGTGCGGACGCCGTCGGTCGGGGCGACGTTCCACGACGGCGGCAGCAGCCGGACGTCGTCGGCGACGGTCGCGACCGCGAACTCGTCGGCGATCGCCTGGTCCTCCCGGAACGACGCGTACCTCCCGCACATGCGCGCCAGCCTCCCACCGCCCACCGACACGCGCCGTCCGGGCGCCGAGGTGCGCGTCGACCCGCACGACATGCGTCGCCCGCGTGCGCGCCCGGGGCGGGCGTCGGGCGTCGGGGGCGTGACGAGGCCCACGCCCCGTGCGGCGTGACGCTGCGCACGAGTTCGTCGAATCGATTCGTGGACGCCCTGGCGCGGTGCGACCATGGAAGGACCATGCGCGAGCCCGACCCGCAGGTGCCCGTCCCCGACGCCCCCGCCGTCCCGGCCCCCGGCACCGTCACGCCCTCCGTCCCCGCACCCTCCACCGCCGCCTCCGCCGCGCCCGCGACCGCCGCCGCAGCCGCCGCGGACGCCGCCGCGCCCGGCCCCGCCGTCCCGGGCGCCCCCGGGACCGCCGGCGCCGCCGACGCGCCCGACTCCCCGCGGTACCGCCCCGACGCCAAGCACGTGCTGCTGCTGGGCACCATGGCCGCGCTGCCCGCGGTCTCGACCGACATCTACCTGCCGTCGCTGCCCGAGGTCGCGCGCGACCTCGGCACCACGGCCGCGGCCGCGCAGCTGACGATCGCGGGGATGATGGTCGGTGGCGCGCTCGGCCAGCTGGTCATCGGGCCGGTGTCGGACCGGTTCGGGCGGCGGCTGCCGGTGCTCGTCGGGGTCGCGCTGCACGTCGTGACGTCGCTGCTGTGCGCGATCGCGCCGGCGATCGTGCCGCTCGTCGCGCTGCGCGTCGCGCAGGGGTTCTTCAACGCCGCCGCCACCGTGGTGGCGATGGCGCTCATCCGCGACCGGTTCGTCGGGTCGGACGCGTCGCGGCTGATGTCGCGGCTCATGCTCGTGATCGGCGTCGCGCCGCTGTTCGCGCCGTCGGTCGGCGGGCTCATCGCCGGCGAGCTGGGGTGGCGCGCGGTGTTCGTGGCGCTCGCGCTGTTCGGTGCGTCGGTGTGGGTGCTGGTGCTGCTCAAGATGCCCGAGACGCTGCCCGCCGAGCGACGCCGCCCGGGCGGCGTGCGCACGGCGCTCGCGGGGTACGCGCACCTGCTGCGCGACCGGCACTTCGTCGCGCTCGCGGTGCTGCCGGGCCTCATGATGGCCGTCCTCATGACGTACGTCGTCGCGTCGCCGTTCGTGCTGCAGGAGGGCTACGGCCTCACCGAGCACCAGTTCGCGCTGCTGTTCGCGGTGAACGGCCTCGGGCTCGTGCTCGGCGCCCAGGTGAACGCCGCGATCGTGCGGCGCGTGTCGCCCATCCGGATCCTGCGCGTGGTCCAGGTCGCGACCGTCGTGCTCACGGGCCTGCTGCTGGTCGTCGCGCTCACCGGCGCGGGCGGCCTGTGGGGGCTGCTCGTCGTGCTGTGGCTCGTGCTCGCGCTGGTGAACTTCGCGCCGCCCAACGCGTCGGCGATCGCGCTGGGGCGGCACGGCGCCATCGCGGGCACGGCCGCGGCCTTCATCGGCGCGTGCCAGGCGGGCCTCGGCGGCCTGGTGAGCAACCTGTCGGGCCTGTTCGGCGGCGACGCGGTCGCGATGGCCGCGGTCATGACGGGCACGAGCGTCCTCGCGCTCGCGATCCTCGCGTTCGCGACGCCCGCGTTCCGCCGCGGCGGGGCCTGGTCGCTGGGCTGACGCCCGGCGGGACGCCCCGGGTCAGGCGCCGAACGCCACCCGCAGGCGTGCCACCGCGTCCTCCAGCACGTCCCGGCGCTTGACGAACGTGAACCGCACCCACGTGCGCAGCGCGTCGTGCGCCGCGGTGCCCGGGCGCGTGAAGGCGCTGACGGGCACGCCGACGACACCGGCCCGCGCGGGCAGGTCGCGGCAGAACGCGACGCCGTCGCGTGCGCCGAGCGGCGCGGCGTCGGCGAGCACGAAGTAGGTGCCGTCGGGCCGCACGACGTCGAAGCCGGCGTCGCGCAGGCCCGCGAGCAGCAGGTCGCGGCGCTGCGTGAGCGACACGACGAGGTCGTCGACCCACGTGAGCGCGGCGGGGTCGGTGAGCGCGTGCGCGACCGCGGGCTGGAACGGTGCGCCCGACACGTACGTGAGGAACTGCTTGACCGTGCGCACCGCCGTCACGAGCTCGGCCGGGCCGGTGACCCAGCCGATCTTCCAGCCGGTGAACGAGAACGTCTTGCCGCTCGACGACACCGTGAGCGTCCGGTCCGCCATGCCGGGCAGCGTCGCGAGCGGCACGTGCCGCACGCCGAACACCAGGTGCTCGTACACCTCGTCGGTCACGACCAGCAGGTCGTGCGCGACCGCGAGGCGCGCGACCGCGGCGAGCTCGTCGGGCCGCAGCACCGCGCCCGTGGGGTTGTGCGGCGAGTTGAGCAGCAGCAGCCGCGTGCGCGGCGTCACGGCGGCGGTGAGCGCGTCGACGTCGAGCCGGAACCCGTCGGGCGTCGCGCGCAGCGGCGCCGTGGTGTGCGTGGCGCCGGCCATCGCGACGACCGCCGCGTACGAGTCGTAGTACGGCTCGAGCGTCAGCACCTCGTCGCCCGGGCCGACCAGCGCGAGGACGGCGGCCGCGAGCGCCTCGGTCGCACCGGTCGTGACGAGCACCTGCGTCTCGGGGTCCACGACGAGGCCGTACCGGGCGCGCTGGTGCGCGGCGACCGCCGCGCGCAGCGGCGCGATCCCGGGGCCGGGCGGGTACTGGTTGACGCCCGCGAGGATCGCGTCCGCCGCCGCGCGCGCGACGGGCGCGGGGCCGTCGACGTCGGGGAACCCCTGGCCGAGGTTGAGCGCGCCGGTGCGCGCGGCGAGCGCGGACATCTCCGCGAACACGGTCGCGCGGACCGTGCCGTCGGCGTCGAGGAGCCCCGACGCAGACGCGACCTGCTGCCACCGGCTGCTCACGCCCGCGAGCATAGGGCGGAGCGCCCCGCCCCGGTCCGACCGGTCGCGCGTCCGGCCCGGCTCAGAGCAGCCCGGCCGCCGCGAGCAGCCCGCTGACCACCAGCAGGGCGAGCGACGCCCACGCGGTCACCACCCACCACTCGGCGCGGTGGTGTCGCATCTCGCGGCTCTGCGTGCGGACGGCCATACCCCCACGATCGGCAGGTCCGGGCCGCTCGACAACGTCTGCGCCGGTGGGTCGTGAAGTTCACCCGGTCGGCCGCGACGCGGCGGTCCGCCACCCGCCACCGGCACGGGTCAGCGCGTCGCGGTCTCCAGGTCCTGACCGAGGCTCGCGAGCTGCTCGCCGAGCCGCTGCAGCGCGCCGCCGGCCTCCGAACCCGCGCCGGAGGTCACGGCGTCGAGCTCGGTGCGCGCGGCCTCGACCTTGTCGCGCGCGGTCTG
The DNA here is from genome assembly GCF_001552375.1 of Cellulomonas iranensis NBRC 101100 = JCM 18110. Taxonomy (GTDB): domain Bacteria; phylum Actinomycetota; class Actinomycetes; order Actinomycetales; family Cellulomonadaceae; genus Cellulomonas; species Cellulomonas iranensis. The sequence goes on from NZ_BCRB01000009.1 coordinate 25,679, forward strand.
CAGCGCGTCGGCGGAGGCCGCCTCGCCGTCGGCCTTCGCCTGCTCGAGCGCGGTCCGGGCGTCGTCGACCGCCGACTGCGCCGACGTCACGGCCGCGTCGGCGCGCGTGCGGCTCTGCTCGTCGAGCGACGCGAGCGCCGCGCGGGCCTCCTCGACGCGCGCGGCCGCGGCGTCGGCGTGCGTCCGGGCCTCGGCGAGGGCCTCGCGCACCGAGTCCCCGGCCTCCGAGATGCCGGCCGCGGCGTCCTGCGCGGCGGTCGCGACCTCGTCGGCGATGTCCCGCGGGTCGCCGTCCGCGCACGCGCTCAGGCCCAGGGCCAGCGCGCCCGCGGTGGCGAGCCCGAGCAGGAGTCGCGCGGGGCGGTGACCGACGGGGCGGAGGGCGGGCGTGGGGGCGGTCACGGTGGCTCCTTCTCGACGGGGGCCGGGACCGTCGTGGTCCCGGGAGGCGACAGTCTGCCGCGCGGCGGGTGCCGCCGCGCGCCGTCTCACGAGGTCCTCACACGGCGGCCGTCGACCCCGCCCGGCCGGCCGTCGTGGGCCCGGGCAGGGCGACGCCCCCGCCGGCGTGGCCGGCGGGGGCGTCGGGAGCGGTGACGAGGGGGCGCCCCGTGGGGAGGGACGCCGGACCGTCGGGGAGTCGGTCAGGCCCCCGCCCGCTCGCGGCGGCCACGGACGTCCTCCAGCGACGTGCCGTAGTAGGCCGCGGTCATGATGTCCTTCATGTCGTCGATCATCGGCATGCGCGGGTTGGCCGGTGCGCACTGGTCCTCGTAGGCGCCCATGGCGACCTCGTCGAGGCGCGACATGAACTCCTGCTCGTCGACGCCCTGCGCCTGGAACGACGCCGGGATCCCGACCTTGGCGCGCAGCGCCTCGACCGCGATCGCGAACGACTCGACGCCCTCCTCGGGGGTCGACGCCGGCAGGCCGAGCATCTGCGCGATCGCCGCGAACCGCTCGGGAGCCACGTAGGACTCGTACTTCGGCCAGCTCGTGAGCTTGGTCGGGACGGTGCCGTTGTAGCGGATCACGTGCGGCAGCAGCGTCGCGTTCGTGCGGCCGTGCACCAGGTGGTACGTCGAGCCGACGACGTGCGCCATGGCGTGCACGATCCCGAGGAACGCGTTGCCGAACGCCATGCCGGCGATCGTGCCGGCGTTGTGCATCTTGGCGCGCGCGTCCTTGGTGGCCGGGTCGGCCGGGTCGCCGTTCACCGACTGCGCGAGGTTGTCGAAGATCAGGCGGATCGCCTGCAGCGCCATGCCGTCGGTGAAGTCGTTCGCGTAGACCGCGACGTACGCCTCGATCGCGTGCGTCAGGGCGTCGAAGCCCGAGTCGGCGGCGAGCGAGCGCGGCATCTTCGACGTGAGCACCGGGTCGATGATCGCGACGGTCGGCGTCAGCGCGTAGTCCGCGAGCGGGTACTTCTTGCCCGCGTCGGGGTCGGAGATGACGGCGAACGGCGTGACCTCGGCGCCCGTGCCCGACGTGGTCGGGATGCAGACGAGCTTGGCCTGCTCGCCCAGCGTCGGGAACTTGAACGCGCGCTTGCGGACGTCGAAGAACTTCTGCTTGAGGTCCGAGAACACGATCTCGGGGTGCTCGTACAGCAGCCACATGACCTTGGCGGCGTCCATCGGCGAGCCGCCGCCGAGCGCGATGATCGTGTCGGGGCGGAAGTGCCGCATGTTCGCGGCGCCCTTCTGCACGGTCTGCACGGACGGCTCGGGCTCGACCTCGTCGATGATCTGCACGGCCACGTTGTTCGAGCGGCGGCGCAGCACGTCGAGGACCTTGTCGACGAACCCGAGGGTCGTCATGGTCGTGTCGGTGACGATGGTGACGCGCTCGACGTCCGCCATGTCCGCGAGGTAGCGGATGGCGTTCGGCTCGAAGTACGTCTTGGCGGGGACCTTGAACCACTGCAAGTTGTTGTTCCTCCGGCCCACGCGCTTGACGTTGATGAGGTTCACCGCCGACACGTTGTTCGACACCGAGTTGTGGCCGTAGGAGCCGCAGCCCAGGGTCAGCGACGGGATGAAGGCGTTGTAGATGTCGCCGATGCCGCCGAGCGACGACGGCGCGTTGCAGATCACGCGGATGGCCTTGACGCGCTTGCCGTACTCGATCGTGAGCGCGTCGTCCTGCGTGTGGATCGCGGCCGAGTGGCCGAGGCCGTCGAACTCGACCATCTTCTCGGCGAGGGTCATGCCCTCCTCGGTGGTGCCGGCGCGCAGCACCGCGAGGACGGGGCACAGCTTCTCGCGCGTGAGGGGCTCGAACGGTCCGACGCCCGAGACCTCGGCGAGGATGATCGACGTGTCCGCCGGGACCGTGAAGCCGGCCTGCTCGGCGATCCAGACGGGCGACTTGCCGACGACCGCGGGGTTGAGCTTGGCGCCCGCGCAGTTCTCGCCGCCGGCCTCGACGCCGAAGATGAACTGCTCGAGCTTGGCCTTCTCGGCGGGCGTCGCGCGGTACGCGTGCAGCCGGGCGAACTCGGCCATGGCGGGGTCGTAGATCTCGTCGTCCAGGATCACGGCCTGCTCGGACGCGCAGATCACGCCGTTGTCGAACGCCTTGCTGAGCACGATGTCGTTGATCGCGCGGGCCAGCTTGGCGGTCTTCTCGACGTACGCCGGGACGTTGCCGGCGCCGACGCCCAGGGCGGGCTTGCCGCACGAGTACGCGGCCTTGACCATGGCGTTGCCGCCGGTCGCGAGGATCGTGGCGACGCCCGGGTGGTTCATGAGGGCGCCGGTCGCGGCGAGCGACGGCAGCTCGACCCACTGGATGCAGTGCTCGGGGGCGCCCGCGGCGACCGCGGCGTCGCGCACGATGCGCGCGGCGGCGACCGACGACCGCTGCGCGTTCGGGTGGAACGCGAAGATGATCGGGTTGCGGGTCTTGAGCGAGATGAGCGACTTGAAGATCGCCGTCGAGGTCGGGTTCGTCACGGGCGTGATGCCGGCGATGACGCCGACGGGCTCGGCGATCTCGGTGATGCCGTTGAGCTCGTCGACGTTGATGACGCCGACGGTCTTGAGGTTGGCCATCGAGTTGGTGACGTGCTCGCACGCGAAGATGTTCTTCACGGCCTTGTCCTCGAAGACGCCGCGCCCGGTCTCCTCGACCGCGAGCTTGGCGAGCTGGCCGTGCTGGTCGAGCGCCGCGACCGCACCCTTCTTGACGAAGCGGTCGACGTCCTCCTGCGTCATGGACTCGAACTGCGCGAGCGCCTTGGTGGCGTTGGCGACGAGCTCGTCGATCGCGAGCGCGACCGCGTCGGCCTCGCTGACGCCGAGGGCGGAGCCGGCGGGCTCCGCGACGGCGGTGGCCGAGGTCGCCTCGGCGGGCGCGTCGGCGGGGGCCTTCGCGCGGGTGCTCTTCTTGGTGGTCTCGGACACCTTCGACTCCCCTGGTAGTGGTGAGAAGGGGCGGACGCTGGAGTCGTCCGTCGCTGTCTCCGACGCTAGGGAGAGGGGGTCCCAGATACGTGGGATGAAAGTCCCCGGGGCCTGTGGACAACTCTCCCGACGGGCCTCCGTCGCGGGTGCGCCGGGACCTGGGTCCCGCCCGGCGCCGCGGGCCTCGGCGCGCGTGCCGCGGGCCCGCACGCTGCACGGATGACACGTGCGCGACGCCTCGCCTAGCATCGGCCCGACTCGCCGGGGCCGTGCGCGCGACAGGGGACCTCGCCCCGCACCCGGGCTCCGGCAGTCCGACGCGCCCCGTGCGGGGCGCGCGGGACCCCGGGGACGCACTGTGATCAGGATCGGCATCGTCGAGGACGACAACGCGTGCGCGACGCGTCTCGTCGAGCACCTGCGACGGTACGAGCGCGAGCACGGCCACCGGTTCGCCGTCGCGCGCTTCACCGACGGCGCGCAGGCCGTCGCGGCGCACCGCCCGGGTGCGGTCGACGTGCTGCTGCTCGACGTCGAGATGCCCGCGCTCGACGGCTTCTCCGCGGCCCGCGCGATCCGCGCCGTCGACCCCGACGTGCCGATCGTGTTCGTCACGCACCTCGCGCAGGCCGCCGCGCGCGGCTACGAGGTCGAGGCCCTGGGCTACGTCGTCAAGCCCGTGCCGTACTTCGCGTTCGCGCAGCAGGTGACGCGTGCGCTCGCGCGCGTGCGGCGCGACCACGAGGACGCGCTGCTGCTGGCGGTCGACGGCGGCCTCGAACGGGTCCCCGTCGCGGACGTCGTGAGCCTCGAGAGCGCCCGCAACCGCACGACGGTGCACACGCTCACGGCGCAGCACTCGGTCGTGCGGCCGCTCAAGGCGCTCGAGGCCGCGCTGCCGGGCGCGGGCTTCGCGCGCGCGGGGGCCGGTGCGGTCGTGCACCTGCGGCACGTGCTGGCCGTGCGCGACGGCGAGGCCGTGCTCGTCGACGGCCGGCGCGTGGCCATCAGCCGGGCCCGGCGCAAGGCGTTCCTCGCCGCGCTGACCGACCACCTCGGGGCGCGGGCGTCGTGATCCTCGCCCCCCTGGTCGACGCCCTCGCGGACGTCCCTCCCGACATCCCGCGCGTCCTCACCGGTCTCGCCGAGTGGCTCGCGTGCGTCGTGTACGTGCTGCTGCGCCGGCGCCGCTGGCCGTGGTCGCGGTTCGTGGTGCTCGCCGTCGCGGCGCTCGCGGTGCAGGTCGGCGTGCAGGTCGGCGCCGGGCGCCTGCCGCTCGGTCTGTGGACCGTGGGCATGGCCGCCGCGGTCGCCGCGATGTACGGGTTCATCGTGTCGGCCGCGAAGGTGTCGGCGCGCGACGCCGGGTACTTCACGGCACGCGCGCTCGTGCTCGCCGAGCTCGTGGCGGCGCTGCACTGGCAGATGCACGTGTTCTTCTTCGTGCCCGAGGGGCGCGACGGCAGCGTGTGGTCCACGGGGTTCTTCGTGCTGGTGTACGCGGCGGCGTTCGCGGGCGCCTACGTCGCGGAGGCGCGGCACTTCCGGTCGCGGCAGTCGCTCGACGTCACGTCGGGCGAGCTCGCGTCGACCGTCGCGATCGCGCTCGTGACGTTCTTCATGAGCAACATCAGCTTCCTCAACGCGAACACGCCGTTCTCGGGCCGCCTCGGCCCCGAGATCTCGTACATCCGTACGCTCGTCGACCTGTGCGGCTTCGTCGCGCTGTACGCGCAGCAGGGGCAGCGGCTGCAGCAGCGGGCGCGCGCCGAGGTGCGCGCGGTCGACGAGATGCTGCGCCGCCAGCACGAGCAGTACCTGCAGTCCAAGCGCAGCATCGAGGTCGTCAACCGCAAGTACCACGACCTCAAGCACCAGATCGCGGTGATCCGCGCCGAGGACGACGACGACCGGCGCAGGTCCTACCTCGACGACCTCGACGCGAGCATCTCGGGCTACGCGCGGCAGGCCGACACGGGCAACGGCGTGCTCGACGTCGTGCTGACGACCAAGAGCCTGGAGTGCGCCGAGCGCGGCATCACGCTCACGTACGTCGTGGACGGCGCGGCGCTCGACTTCGTCTCGACCATGGACCTCGCGGCGCTGTTCGGCAACGCGCTCGACAACGCGATCGACGGGGCCGCGGCCGTGCCCGCGACCGACCAGCGCCTGGTGAAGGTCGCGGTGTACGCGCGCGACCGGTTCGTGCTGCTGTCGTTCGAGAACTACTTCACCGGCGAGCTGCGCACCGAGGACGGCGACATCGTCACGCGCCGCGCCGACCGCACGCGCCACGGCTACGGCCTGAAGTCGATCCGGCACACGGCCGAGAAGTACGACGGCTCCATGACGGTCAACACCGAGGGCGGCTGGTTCGTGCTGCGCATCCTGCTGCCCGTGCCGCAGGACGCACCCGCGCGACGCCCCTCGCGCCCCCGCCCGCGCGCCGCGGTCGAGCCGACCCCGTGAGGGCGGCGCGCTCAGCGCGCGTCGACCACCACGCCCGAGTCCCACAGGGACAGCGCGGACGCGATCGCCATGTGCATGTCGAGGTACAGGTACGACCCGAGACGGCCGCCGAAGTGCACGCCGGGCTCGTCGGCGGCGAGCGCGCGGTACTCCTGCAGGCGGGCGCGGTCGTGCGGCGTCGCGACCGGGTAGTACGGCTCGTCGTCGGGCCCGGCCGCGCGCGACGTCTCGCGCATGACGACCGTGCGGTCCTGCGCGTGGCGGTCCTCGCGCTCGGGGTGGAAGTGCCGGAACTCGTGGACCCGGGTCCACGGCACGTCGAGGTCGGCGTAGTTCATGACGCTCGTGCCCTGGAAGTCCCGCACGGGCAGCACCTCGGTCTCGAGGTCGAGCGTGCGCCAGCCCAGCGGTCCGTGGTGGTGGTCGAAGTAGCGGTCGACGGGCCCGGTGTAGACGATCGGCACCTGCCCGCGCGCGGCGGCCTTCGACAGCGGCTGCGCGGGGTCGAGGAAGTCGACCCCCAGGCGCACGTCGATGCGGGGGTGCGACGCCATGGCCTCGAACCACGGCCCGTACCCGTCGGCGGGCAGACCCTCGTAGGTGTCGGAGAAGTAGCGCGCGTCGTACGTGTAGCGCACCGGCAGCCGCGAGATGACCGACGCGGGCAGCTCGCGCGGGTCGGTCTGCCACTGCTTGGCGGTGTAGCCGCGCACGAACGCCTCGTACAGCGGGCGCCCGATGAGCGAGACGGCCTTCTCCTCGAGGTTCGCGGCCGTGGCGGCGTCGACCTCGGCGGCGTGCTCGGCGACCAGGGCGCGCGCGGCGTCCGGTCCCATCGCGGTGCCGAAGAACTGGTTGAGCGTGCCCAGGTTGATGGGCAGCGGGTAGACCGTGCCCGCGTGCGTCGAGAACACGTGGTGCCGGTAGTCGGTGAACGCGGTGAACCGGCGCACGTACCGCCACACGCGCTCGTTCGACGTGTGGAAGATGTGCGACCCGTAGCGGTGCACCTCGATGCCGGTGGCCTCGTCGACGCTCGACCACGCGTTGCCGCCCAGGTGGTCGCGCCGGTCGACGACCGTGACGCGCAGCCCCGCCTCCGCGGCGCGCTCGGCGACCGTGAGGCCGAACAGGCCGGCGCCGACGACGAGCAGGTCCATGCGACGACCCTCCGGTGCGGGGGAGCGCCGGGCCGGACGGCCCGGGCGGCTCGCAGTCTAGGCCGGGGTCGCGGCTGCCCCGGGCGCGCCCGGCGCGGGCGACCGAACGGCCACGGGATCCGACGGATCGTGCGACCCGGGCACCCCGGTGCGGCGTGCGGTGGTTGCGTGGTGGACGCCCGCGCCGAGCGCCGCCGCGGGCCGGCGGGACCCCGGCAGGCGGGTGCGGCCGCGACCGGCGAGGGAGGACCCCACCCGTGGACGGCGTGACCTACATCGGCGTGGTCGACGACGACCCGCACTCGCGCGCGACGGTCGTCGCGCACCTCCAGCGGTACGAGGAGGAGCACGGCGTCGAGTTCTCGGTGCGCACGTTCTCGGACGGCGCGCAGCTCACGCGCGGCTACCGCGCCGACTTCGACGTGCTGTTCCTCGACGTCGAGATGGCGCGCATGGACGGGTTCGAGACCGCGCACGCGGTGCGCGCGCTCGACGACCGCGTCGTCATCGTGTTCATCACGCGCATGGCGCAGATGGCGATCAAGGGCTACGAGGTCGACGCGCTGAGCTACCTCGTCAAGCCCGTGCCGTACTTCGCGTTCTCGCAGGAGCTCGCGAGGTCCCTGCAGCGCGTGCGGCGCACGCAGTCGGAGGGCGTCATGCTCCCGGTCGCGGGCGGCACGGCGCGCGTCGACGTCGCGGACATCGTGTACGTCGAGAGCATCAAGCACCGCATCGTCGTGCACGCGATCGGGCGGAAGTACGCGTTCACGGGGACCCTCAAGGCGATCGAGGAGCAGCTCGCGGGGCAGGGGTTCTTCCGCAGCAACAACTGCTACCTGGTGAACCTGCGGCACGTGCACGCCGTGCGGCAGTCGACGTCGGTGATGCTCGGCGGCGACGAGCTGCAGATCAGCCGCGCCCGCAAGCGCGCGTTCCTCGACGCGATGGCGGACCACCTCGGCGGCCGCGTGCCGTGACCTGCCCGTGACCTGAGGGACTGTTCGTGCACGCAAAGCGACGGTCCGTGTAGGGGCACGGTCCGTCGCCACGGTCGCTGCCTAGCGTGAACGCGCCGGCCACGGGACCACGACGTCCCGGGCGGCGACGGGTTCGCGAGTGCGCCGCGCGTGCACCGGCTCAGCGGTCCCACCCCGACGACGGGGCGGTGACGACGGGCGCGGGCGGGGCCACGAGACGACAAGGGAAGGTCGATGAAGACAACGAGTACGGCGCGGGTCGCCGCCAGCCGGTCGGCACGCCTCACGAGCGCCGCGCTGGTCGCGGGCCTCACGCTCACGGGCCTGGCGGCGTGCACCGCCGGCGACACCGACGACAAGGGCGCGTCCGCCGACGAGTTCACGACGCGCGAGGTGTCGGACGGCAAGACGACGTTCGTCGTCGTCGACAACCCGGGCGACGCCCCGACGCTCTCCTACGGCGCGGACAGCGACGTCGAGCTCCTCTCGGAGGACGTCGACGGCGCGAAGGTCGCGTTCAAGGACATGAACGGCAACGGCGAGCTGGACGCGTGGGAGGACTGGCGCAAGTCCCCGCAGGAGCGCGCCGCCGCCCTCGCCGAGGACCTGACGATCGAGCAGATCGCCGGCCTCATGCTCTTCAGCTCGCACGAGCGCTCGCAGGCCGACGGCCTCACCGACGCGCAGAAGGAGTACCTGACGGACTCCCACCTGCGCAACGTGCTGCACGCGGGCCCGAGCGACGTCACGGCGACCGTCACGTGGGCGAACCAGATGCAGGCGTTCGCCGAGTCGCTCGCGTCCGAGGGCGAGCCGTACGTGCCCGTCAACTTCGCGTCCGACCCGCGCTCGACCGCCGGCTCCGGCGGTTACAACGCCGAGGGTGACGACATCTCCCGCTGGCCGTCGAACCTGGGCCTCGCGGCCACGTTCGACGTCGAGCACATGGACGAGTTCGCGCAGATGTCGTCCGCGGAGTACCGCGCGCTCGGCATCACCACGGCCCTGAGCCCGCAGATCGACCTCGCGACCGAGCCGCGCTGGCTGCGCGTCGGCGGTACGTTCGGCGAGGACGTCGACCAGAACACCGAGCTCGCCGCGGCCTACGTCGACGGCTACCAGAGCACGCGCGGCCAGGACGGCTGGGGCTTCGAGTCCGTCAACGCGATGATCAAGCACTGGGCTGGCGACGGTCCGGGCGAGGGTGGCCGCGAGGCCCACACCAACGCCGGCAAGTACGGCGTCTACCCGGGCGGCAACTTCGAGGCGCACACCAAGGCGTTCCTCGGGTCGCTCGACTCGGCCGCCGTCATGACGGCGTACTCGATCGCGCTGGACGGCGACGGCGAGCCGCTGTTCGGCGAGCGCCTGGGCACGGCGTACGACCACGGCCGCATGGACCTGCTCCGCAAGGACAACGGGTACGAGGGCGTCGTCGTCACCGACTGGGGCGTCACGTCGAGCTACCTCGACCCCGAGAAGCCGTTCGGCATGGGCTGGGGCGCCGAGGACCTCACCGACGAGCAGCGTCACTACGAGGTGCTGCGCACGGGCCACGACATGTTCGGCGGCAACAACAAGGTCGAGCCGGTGCTGGCCGCGCACGAGATGTGGCAGAAGGACTTCGAGGCCGGCACCAACGACGTGGACGCGGACACCCGCTTCCGCGAGTCGGGCAAGCGCATCCTCACGATGTTCTTCCAGCCGGGCCTGTACGAGAACGCGTACCTCGACCTCGACGAGTCCAAGAAGGTCCTCGCGAGCGACGACAAGGTCGAGGCCGGCTACGCCGCGCAGCTCGACTCGGTGGTCATGCTGAAGAACGACGGCAGCACGATCGCGAAGTCCGACGCCGCCGCGTGGAAGGACAAGAAGGTCTACATCCCGCGGTCGTACAACATCGGCTTCGCGGGCGCGTTCGGCCCGGCCGAGTACAAGGAGGCCCCCGGGCTCACGCTCGAGGTCGCCGAGGAGCTGTTCGGCGAGGTCGTCACCGACGAGGCCGAGCTCGACGCCGACGGCAAGGTCGTGAGCTACACCGCGCCCGACCTGTCCGACGTGGACCTCGTCCTGGTCGGCATGGCCAGCCCCGACAACGGCGGCAACTTCTCGAACATCGGCCACGACGTCGAGAACGACACGTGGTACCCGCTGTCGCTGCAGTACCGCCCGTACACGGCCGACGGCCCGCACGTCCGCCAGACGTCGATCGGCGGCGACATCCTGCCCGACGGCACGAAGCAGAACCGCTCGTACTTCGGCAACACCTCGAAGATCGCGAACGAGTCCGACCTCGACGCGTTCGAGCGCGCCACGGCCGCCGTCGCGGCGTCCGGCAAGGAGATCCCCGTGATCACCGTGCTCAAGGCGATCAACCCGGTCGTCCCGGCCGAGTTCGAGGCCGCGTCCGACGCGATCGTCGTCGGGTTCGGCACGAGCGACAAGGCGCTCCTCGAGGTCGCGCTCGGGCTCCACGAGCCCGCCGGCCGCCTGCCGATCCAGTTCCCCCAGGACATGGACACGGTCGAGGCGCAGCAGGAGGACGTCAGCAAGGACATGACGCCCTACACCGACGCGTCGGGCAACACGTACGACTACGGCTTCGGCCTGAACTTCGCGGGCCCGATCGGCTGACCCGCGCACCGTCCGGGCCGGTCGGCGACCACGTCGTCGACCGGCCCGGGCACCGCACCGGCGGGCGTCCTGGGGACACCGACCGGTGCGGGCCTGGGCCGCGGGGTGGGCTCGCGGCCGGAACCCACGAAGGAGCAGAAGTGAAGCGGAACAAGGTGCTGCACACCGGGCTCGGCCTGCTGGTCGCCGCGACGGGCGTCTTCGGCCTCGCGGCCTGCGGCAACGACGACGGCGGCAGCCAGGACTCCGGCACGTCGGACAGCGCCGCGGCCGAGGTCGACGTCAAGGACGACCTCGAGAACGCGCGCAAGGCCGTCGCCGACGCGCTCGCCGAGGACGACTCGTGGGCGCAGATCATGCTCGCGAGCGACGTCGACGCGCCGACCGTGAAGTACGGCCTGCTGGTCGTGCCCTACTCCTACTCGGACGCCGCCTCGCGCGTGCAGGGCACCATCACGATCACCGACGGCAAGTACACGATCGACGCCGACTCGGCCGCGACGGGCGACACCTGGCGCATCGACCAGGACGGCAAGATCACCGAGGTCTCGGAGTAAGGACCCCCGCCGGCCCGCCCACCGGGCGGGCCGGCCTCCGTGCGCGCGCCAGGACGGCGCCGCACCCCGCGCACGAGCACGCCGACGGCCCCGTGGACGACGGTCCGTGCCCCGGAACCGACCGATCGTGCGGCCGCGGCGGGCGCTCACGACACCGCTCCTAGCCTGATTCGTGAGCCCGCACTCGAGGAGGAATGCAGTGAACGCCAGGTCGAAGAACGACCGCGCCAAGGCGCCGATGTCCAACAAGAAGTTCCTGTGGATCTGGGTCCCCGTGCTCGCCACGGTGACCGTGCTGACGGTGGTCGCGAACATCGCCCTGAGCGTCGCGGGCGGCTGGGTCGCCTCGCAGCTGGGCACCGGCACGTACACGTTCACCAACTCGGACGAGTCGAAGGACTGGGACACCGAGTACTACACGCCCGAGCTCGCGTCGATGGAGGACGTCGACGTCGCGGCGAAGGACCTCGTCGAGGAGATCGCCGGCTCCGGCATCGTCCTGGCGAAGAACGAGACCGCCGCGCTGCCGCTGGCGCCCGGCGGCCGCGTGACGCTCCTCGGCCGCGCCGCCGCCGACCCGGTGTTCGGCGGCTCGGGCTCCGGCTCGGTCGACACGAACTCGGCCGTCACGCCGCGTGCGGGCCTCGAGAACGCGGGCTTCCAGGTCAACGAGACCGTGCTCACCGCGATCGAGGAGTACGCCGCGGAGAACAAGCGCGGGCACATCGAGATGGACCGCCCCGACATCTCGACCTACGACATCGGCGAGCTGCCGGTCGCCGACTACCAGGCCGTCGCGTCGTCGTTCGCGGACTACGCGGACGCCGCGGTGGTCGTCATCGGCCGCCCGGGCGGCGAGGGCGGCGACCTCACGCAGGACATGTCCGGCTGGGACGACGACGCGGCCCCCGGGCAGCACCAGCTCGAGCTGAACACGGCCGAGCGCGACCTGATCGAGCTCGCGAAGGCGAGCTTCGAGACCGTCGTCGTCGTCGTGAACGCGTCGACCACGATCGAGATGGGCGACCTGCAGGCCGACCCGGGCGTCGACGCGATCCTGCTCGCGGGCTCGCCGGGCGCCACCGGCTTCAACGCGCTGGGCGGCATCCTGTCCGGTGACGTGAACCCGTCGGGCCGCACGGCCGACGTGTGGGCCGCCGACTTCACGGCCGACCCGACGTTCGTCAACTTCGGCGCGTTCCTCTACGACGGCATCGAGGTCTCGTACCCGCAGTCGGCGGTCGAGCGCGCGACGTCGAACGCGACCGTCACCGACGAGGCGCCGTTCGTCAACTACGCCGAGGGCATCTACGTCGGCTACCGCTACTACGAGACCGCCGCCGCCGAGGGCTTCCTCGACTACGACTCCGCGGTCGTCTACCCGTTCGGCTACGGCCTGAGCTACACCGACTTCGCGTGGCGCCTGGTCGACCAGCAGCTCGGTGCGGTCGACGGCACGGTCGCGCTCACGGTCGAGGTCACCAACACCGGCACGGTCCCGGGACGCGACGTCGTCGAGCTCTACTACACCGCGCCCTACACGCCCGGCGGCATCGAGAAGCCCGAGGTCGTGCTGGGCGGCTTCGCCAAGACCGGCGTCGTCGCGCCGGGTGCGAGCGAGACCGTGACGATCGAGGTCGACGTCGAGGACATGGCGTCGTACGACCACCTGGGCGAGCGCGCGTACGTGCTCGAGGCCGGCGACTACGTGCTGTCGCTGCGCACGGACTCGCACACGGTCGCCGAGGGCGTCGCGCCCGTCACCTACACGGTCGACTCCGACGTCGTGTACTCGGGCGAGAACCACCGTGCGTCCGACCGCACCGAGGTCACGAACCTGTTCGACGACGTGTCGGACCGGTTCAGCACGACGCCGCAGGACGGCAAGATCCTGTCGATGTCGCGCGCCGACTTCGCGGGCACGTTCCCGAAGGCCCCGACGGCCGACCTGCTCGCGGCGGACGACGCGATCCGCGAGGGCTTCGCCGCGTGGGACGCGCAGGCGCAGGCCGACGCGTTCGACGGCCCGAAGCCGGCGACCGGCAAGAGCACCGACCTGACGCTCGCCGATCTGCGCGGCCTGCCCAAGGACGACCCGAAGTGGGACGAGCTGCTCGACTCGCTGTCGGTCGGCGACATGACGGACATGCTGCTCAACGGCGCGTACCAGACGGCCGCGATCGCCTCGATCGCCAAGCCGCAGACGCTCGAGCCGGACGGCCCCGCGGGCTTCTCGTCCTTCATCAACCAGTCGATCAACGGCGTGGCCTACCCGTCGCAGTTCCTCATCGCGCAGACGTGGGACACGCAGATCGGCGAGCGCATGGGCCGCATGCTCGGCGAGGAGGCTCTGCACAAGGGCATCAACGGCTGGTACGCGCCCGCCGTGAACCTGCACCGCTCGCCGTTCGGGGGCCGCAACTTCGAGTACTACTCGGAGGACCCGCTGCTGTCGGGCGCGATGCTCACGTCCGTCGCGAACGGCGTGGCCGAGAAGGGCGTCTACACGCTCATCAAGCACTTCGCGATGAACGAGCAGGAGACCAACCGCGTCAACAACGGCATCGCGACGTGGGCGACCGAGCAGACGATCCGCGAGCTCTACCTCAAGCCGTTCGAGATGGCCGTCAAGGACATCACGATGGACGTGCGGTACGTCGCGGACGACAAGGGCACGGTCGAGCAGACCACCGTCGGGTCGACGGGCGTCATGAGCTCGTTCAACCGCATCGGCGCGACGTGGGCCGGCGGCTCGCCCGCCCTCATGGACGGCGTGCTGCGCGGGGAGTGGGGCTTCGAGGGCTTCGCGATCTCGGACTTCAACCTCTACCCGTACATGAACCCGAACGAGGGCATCGCCGCGGGCACCGACCTGCAGCTCACGTTCCAGCCGTCGAAGTCCTTCAACGACACGTCGTCCGCGAAGGCCCTGACGGACATCCGCGACGCGACCCACAACATCCTGTTCACGGTCGCGAACTCGAACGCGATGAACGGGCTCGCACCCGGCGCGACGGTCACCTACACGCCGCCCACCTGGGTGTACGTGCAGATCGGCGTGTCGGTCCTGCTCGGCCTGCTCGTCGTGGCCGGCGGCGTGCTGGTCACACGCCGCGTGCTGCGGCACCGCGGCACCACGGCGGCCTGATCGCCGGGCCGGGCCCCGCCCACGCGGCGGGGCCCGGCGCCCGGGCCCCCGTCGGGTCGGCGGCGCCCACCACCGTCGACCCGACGGCGAGGCCGCGCGCCCGCACCGCCCCGCCACACCCCTGAACCACCGAGGAGACACCGTGCGAACCGAGGACGCCGCCACCGCGTCGCCGCGCGCGACCGTGACGACCGACGACCTGACGCTGCTGGAGAAGGCGGCGCTGCTGACGGGTGCGTCGGTGTGGCAGACGCACGCGCTGCCGCGGCACGGCGTGCGCGCGCTGTGGCTGGCCGACGGCCCGCACGGCGTGCGCAAGCAGGTCGGCTCGGCCGACCACCTCGGCCTCAACGCGTCCGAGCCCGCGACGTGCTTCCCGACGGCCGCGACGGTCGCCAACACGTGGGACGTCGACCTCGCGGAGCGGATCGGCGAGGCGCTGGGGACCGAGGCCGCGGCGCAGGGCGTCGACGTGCTGCTCGGCCCCGGCCTCAACGTCAAGCGCTCGCCGCTGGGCGGCCGGTCGTTCGAGTACTTCTCGGAGGACCCGCTGCTGTCCGGGCGGCTGGCCGCCGGCTACGTGCGCGGCATCCAGGCGCAGGGCGTCGCGGCGTGCCCCAAGCACTACGCGGCGAACTCGCAGGAGCTGCGGCGCATGGTGTCCGACTCCGTGGTCGACGAGCGCACGCTGCGCGAGATCTACCTGACGGCGTTCGGGATCGTCGTCACCGAAGCGCGCCCACGCTCGATCATGTCGGCGTACAACCTGGTCAACGGGGTCTACGCCAACGAGCACCCGTTCCTGCTGACGACGGTCCTGCGCGACGAGTGGGGCTTCGACGGCGCGGTCGTCACCGACTGGGGCGGCTCGAACGACGTCGTGGCCGGCACGGCGGCGGGCTCGTCGCTCGAGATGCCGGCCGCCGGTCTGGACTCGGCGCGCCAGGTCGTCGCCGCGGTGCGCGACGGGCGCCTGCTCGGCTCCGACGTCGACGCGCGCGCGGCCGAGATCCTGCGGCTGGTCGCCGAGGCGCGCGACCCCGGGACCGCTCCCACCGTGGACGCCGACGCGCACCACGCGCTGGCCCGGGACGTCGCGGCGCGCAGCGCCGTGCTGCTGAAGAACGACGACGCGATCCTGCCGCTCGCGGCGGGCACGCGCGTCGCGGTGGTCGGCGACTTCGCGCGCACCCCGCGCTACCAGGGGTCGGGATCGTCGGTCGTCAACCCGACGCGGCTCGAGTCGGTGCTCGACGTCATCGGCGCCTCGGGCCTGGAGATGACGGCCTTCGCACCCGGGTTCACGCGCAACGGCTCGCCCGACCCGGCGCTGCGCGCGCAGGCCGTCGAGGCCGCGCGCGACGCCGACGTGGTCCTGCTGTTCCTGGGCCTCGACGAGATCGCCGAGTCCGAGGGCCTCGACCGCTCGACGCTCGCGCTGCACCAGGCGCAGGTCGAGGTGCTCGACGCGGTCGCGGCCGTCAACCCGCGCACCGTCGTCGTGCTGTCGGGCGGCGGGGTCGTCGAGACGCCGTGGCTCGGGCAGGCGCGCGCGCTCGTGCACGGCTACCTCGCCGGGCAGGCCGGGGCCAGCGGGCTGCTCGACGTGCTCACGGGTGCGGTCAACCCGTCGGGGCACCTCGCCGAGACCATGCCGCTCGCGCTCGCCGACACCCCGACCGCGGGGATCTTCCCCGCGACGGGCCGCACGGCCGAGTACCGCGAGGGCCTGTTCGTCGGCTACCGCTACTACACGTCGGCCGGCGTGCCCGTCGCGTTCCCGTTCGGGTACGGCCTGTCGTACACGACGTTCGAGCACCGCGACCTCGTCGCGACGCCCGAGAAGGCGACCGTCACGGTGACGAACACGGGCGACCGGTCCGGCGCCGACGTCGTGCAGGTGTACGTCGCGCGCACGTCGTCGGGCGTGCACCGCCCCGTGCGGACCCTCGCCGGGTTCGCGCGCGTCGAGCTCGCTCCGGGCGAGTCCGCGACGGTCGAGGTTCCGCTCGGCGACGCCGCGTTCCGGCACTGGGACACGGCCACGGGTGCGTGGCAGGTCGAGCAGGGCACGTGGGACGTGCTCGCGGGCCACCACGTCGACGACCTGCCGCTGCGCGCCGCGGTCGAGCTCACGGGCACCGTGCCGCCGCGCACGCAGGACGTGACCGGCCCGTACCGCACGGGCCACGTCAAGGACGTCACGGACGCCGACTTCGCGGCGCTGCTGGGGCGGCAGGTCCCGGCGGGCGACTGGTCGGGGCCGCTCGGCGTCAACGACCCGCTGTCGCGCCTGGCCGACGCGCGCTCGCCGCTCGCGCGGGGCGCGTACCGCCTGCTCGCGTCGCGGCGCGACGCCGCGGCCCGCAAGGGCACGCCGGACCTCAACGTGCTCTTCCTGCTCAACATGCCGTTCCGCGCCATCGGGAAGATGACGAACGGCATGGTCAGCGCCGAGATGGTCGACGGGATCCTCCGCATCGTCAACGGCCACTTCCTCTCCGGCGCGGGCTTCACGCTGCGCGCCTACGTCCGCAACGTGCGCGCCAACCGCCGCACCGCCCGCGCGCTGCGCGGCGACTCCTGATCCCGGAGGCACCCCCCATGCTCACGCGCCTGAAGTCCGCCTGGCACTCCTTCGAGGAGCGGCGCCCGGGAGTCGCCCAGTTCGTCGTGTTCCTCGTGCTCAGCAACGGCATCACCGCGCTGCAGCTCGCGCTCATGCCGCTCATCAAGTGGCTGTTCGGCATGACGGCGCTCGTCGACACCGCGTTCCAGGTGTGGCCGGTCGGGTCGAACCCCGACGGGTCGCAGTACTTCGTGTTCGACTACGCGGCCGGTGCGCTGCCGCTGGGCGGCGGCGGCCTCGCGTACTTCCTGGCGGTGCAGATCACGCTGCTCGTGGCGCAGGTCATCAACTTCTTCGCGCAGCGCAGCATCACGTTCAAGTCGAACTCGTCGATCGCCAAGGCCGCGTTCTGGTACGCGGTGGCGTACGTGGTCATCACGATCCTCGCCGCGGCGGCGCAGGGCTGGTACAAGGCGCCCATCTACGATCTGTTCATCGACACCTGGGGTCTGGGTGGCACCGGCGAGACGCTCGCCGACTTCGTCACCATGATCATCAACGCGGCGATCTCGTTCTGGGTGTTCTTCCCGATCTTCAAGGTCATCTTCAAGCAGGTTCCCGCCGAGGCGGGCGCGCAGGGGGCTGCGTCCGACTCGGAGGTACGTACGTCGTGAACCCGTTGCTGTCCGTCGTCATCCCGGCGTACCAGGCGCAGGACTGCCTGGCGCGGGCGCTGGACTCGGTGGTGGGCTTCGGCGACGAGGTCGAGGTGATCGTGGTCGACGACGGGTCGACCGACGGCACGGCCGACCTCGCGCGCCGCTACGTCGAGCGGTTCGCGGGGCAGGTGCACCTGCTGAGCAAGCCGAACGGTGGGCACGGCTCGGCGATCAACGCCGGGCTCGAGCGCGCGACGGGCACGTACCTCAAGGTCGTCGACGCCGACGACTGGCTGGACCGCGACGCGCTCGCGCAGGTCCTGGCGACGCTGCGGGCGCAGGTGGCCGACGGCGGCGGGGTCGACCTGCTGGTGTCGAACTTCGTCTACGAGAAGGTCGGCAAGCGTCGCAAGACCGCGGTGCGCTACCGCGGTGCGCTGCGCCGCGGCCGCGTCTCGACGTGGGCGCAGACCCGGCACTTCGGCAAGCGGCAGTACCTCATGATGCACGCGCTGACGTACCGCACCGACGTGCTGCGTCGCTCGGGGCTGCGCCTGCCGGAGCACACGTTCTACGTCGACAACCTGTACGCCCTGGTGCCGCTGTCGCACGTGCACACGCTGTACTACCTGGACGTCGACCTGTACCGGTACTTCATCGGCCGCCCCGACCAGTCGGTGCAGGAGTCGGTCATGCTGCGCCGCCTGGACCAGCAGCTGCGCGTCAACTGGCTCATGCTCGACCACGTCACCGGCACGCTCGCGCACGACCGCCGGCTGCGGCGCTACCAGCTGCACTACGTCGAGATCATCTGCGCCGTCACGTCGATCCTGCTGCTGCGGGCCGGCACCGCGCAGGCCCTGGCGGAGAAGGAGGCCCTGTGGTCGCAGATGCGCGCGCAGGACCGCGAGCTGTACCGCAAGGTCCGCTGGTCGGGCCTGGGGCAGATGTGCAACCTGCCCGGTGCGACGGGGCGGCGCGTGTCGGTGCTGGCGTACCGGGTCGCGCAGCGGGCGATCGGGTTCAGCTGACGGGTCGGCTCGGCTGGCGGGTCGGCCTCGGCTGACGGGTCGGCGTCAGCTTGCCCGTCGCCGCGCGTGGCGGTCGAGTTCGCGCGCGAGCTGCGGCCGCACGACGCGTCCGCGGGCCCACGCCGTCCACCCGCGCGCCGAGACCTGCACCCACCGGTAGTTGACGACCTCGACGACCGTGAACGCGGCCGTGCCCGCGGCGACCGCCGCGGCGCGCACGCCGACGTCCGGTCCTGCACCCGTCACCGCACCGAGCGCGAGCGCCGCGAGCACGGCGAGGGCGACGACGCCGCACGCGAGCAGCACGGCCTCGGTGACCCGCAGCCACCGCAGCGGCACGTGACCGCGCGCCCGGCGCCACCAGAACGCCGCGGCGACCAGCAGCGCGACGCCCAGCGCGCCCGCCGCGGGCAGCAGCACCACCAGGTCGCCCGCCTTCGGGCGCGCGAACCACACGAGCAGCGGCGGCAGCAGCAGCCCGCTCACTGCCTCGCCCGACGCGAGCTGCCCGAGCTCGCGGCGCACCGCCGCGGGGGAGCGGCGGACGCCGCGGCGCGCTGCGCGAGGGTGCGAGGGAAGCGCAGGACGTCTGGACACCCGACCACCTTGCCACCCGGGCCGTGTCGTGCCCGACGCGGCGGGGCACGACACACGTGGTCGGCCGGTGCGTCCAGTCAGGGGTCGACGGCGAGCGGCTGGGGGCACCGCCGCGTGCGCTGAAACGGCTCTTCGCTCTGTGCACTATGCCGCACGGAAATCGACGACCAAAACGCCCGCGCGCGAGCCGCGGTCTTCGCTACCGTGGCCAGCATGACGCCGACGTCAAGGATTCCTGCATCGGTGGCGGTTATCGGCATCGGCGTGATGTGGATCGTCGCAGGGTGCTCGCAGCCCGCAGACGGTGTCGGCTACGCCCAGGTGTCGGACCTTTCAGACGCGCAGATGGCCACGCACTTTACGGCCGCGCCGGAGAGGATCAAGGCGCGACTCGGGGTCACGCCTTCTGGGTGCGTGACGATCCGAATGGACGGCGTCGAGCATGTGCCGTTGTGGCCAGAGGGCACTCGTGTGACGGAGGACCGGGCTGAGCCCGGGGCCTACGTCGTCGAACTACCTGGTGGGTCGACGCTGCGCACGGGCGAGCGCGTCGAGGCGCTGGGTGTCGTCGACGACAGCGCGCTGTCGTTCGACGACGAGGACGCGCCGGTGAGCAAGGTCGGCGGTGTTATCGACTTCTGCGCGCCAGAGGCGGTACCCGTGGCGTTCTTCGACGCGACCGCGATCAAACCCCTCGTCGACTGACGCGGGTCTCTTCGTCGGAGTAGAGCCAGAGTGAGAAAGCGAAGCTCTTCGATCCGCACGCTGCTCTCGGTGGTTGCTGTGGCCGTGGGTCTGGTGTTGATCGGTCCAGGTGTTGCGCACGGTGCCGAGAAGGTGCTGAGCGTCACGCCGTACGCGCAGGAGAAGTCCAACTGGTGCTGGGCGGCGGCATCGAAGATGATCGTGAAGTTTCAGACAGGCAAGGTCGTCCCCCAGTGCACGCTGGTGAAGAACGGCAAGGGCACGTCCGCGTGCGCCAACGTGACGGGGACGAAATCGAACGTCACGAACGCTCTGTCGAAGAACGGGGTGAACCCCGGTGTCGAGCGCCAGCTCGACTGGGGGACCGTCGTCGGCGAGATGAACTCGAGTCGCCCCGTGTACAGCTCGATCATCTGGTCCAGCGGTGGCGGGCACGCCCACGTCATCCGGGGCTACTACGACACCGGGTACTCCTATGGCGTCTCGTACGTGGATCCTCAGTCGGGGACCACCACGTCGAGGGAATGGGGCAGCTACGTGTCCAACTCGTCGTGGAAGACGGGCACCGGCCTGATCCACCTGACGAAGAAGTGAGGGAGACCATGGCGTCCCGTGTTCGTGTGTTGCCAGTCGTAGTCACGGTGCTGGTCCTCGGACTGATGGTGCCACCCGCCGCTGCAGCGGCAGAGGCGCCTGACGAGGTCGCCACGTGGTTCGCCCACGAGGCTCCGCGGGTGGCGGGGGACGTGCTGGAGGAGCGTGCCGTCGACATCGATCCGTCGGCCGTCCGGACGAGTGACTTTGCCGTCGGTGAACCCGTGGCGCTGCATCGATGGAGCCAGGAGTTCGTCGACGGTGAGTCGCTCGAGCCGCTGGTGGTCAGCGGTGAATGGGCAGCCCCTCTGTACCGTGACGGGTCGGTCGTGGGCACCATCGCCGCGACGCTGGAGACGGGCTCAGTCCGGTTCTCCTACGTCGACGACGACGCGGACGCGGGGCGCGCTCTGGCAGCTCACCCCTCGGCGCCCGTCGTGCAGGACCCGCGGCTCGGCGGTCTCCTCGCGGTCGAGCAGGACGGAGCGGTCGAGGATCTGTCGCGCGGTGCAGGTGCAGCCCTGGAAGAGGTCGGGGACATCCAGGAGCTGCGGTCCGCCGTGCTTGAGGCTCACGAACCGGACCTTCAGGCCTTCCCGGCTGACGGTGGCTCCGGTGGCGCCCGTGACGATGGCGGCCTGAGGGCTGCGGCCGGTCTCGTGCTAGTCGTCGGCGGCCTTGCGGCGCTGACGCGTCAGCGGTCCCTCGGGTCCGTTGCCCGACGATCGAAGGGTCGACCCGTGATGTGACCCGCGTGGACGTCGGCGCGGGGACGAGCCGATGATCCATCACGCGTCCGCGGTTCTCGTGCCCCGGAACGCCGCGAGCCGCCCCGCCGGTGACGGCGGGACGGCTCGCGGTGGTGGTGCGCCCGAAAGGATTCGAACCTTCGATGAGTGCATGCAGGAGCACGCGGGATGCGGCAGGTTTACAGCGTTGACCTGCGAAGATGTAGACATCGCTCGGCAAGAGGTGGCAGGCTGCGGCAGCGCGCGGAACGTTCTTCTGGCACGCAACTGGCACGACCGCGAACGAGGTGATGATGGGCCGGCGAGACTTCGGATCGGTGCGCAAGCTCCCCTCGGGGCGGTACCAAGCTCGCTACCAGCTGCCTGGCGGATCGACCTCGGTCACGGCGCCGGACACGTTCCGCACGAAGATCGAGGCCACGGCGTGGCTCGCGAAGCAGCGGGCTGCGATCGGCGAGGGTCGGATCAACCCCGCCGCCGTCACCACGACGCTCGGCGAGTACGCCGACTCCTGGCTCCAGGCCCGGGACCTCAAGGCCACGACCAGGACGCTCTACCGGCGGCAGTACGCGAAGGCCATCGAGCCGCACTGGGGCGCGATCCGGCTCGGCGACATCACCCCTGCTGCTGTGTCGGCCTGGTACTCCACCCTCCTGGTCGAGCGGCCGACAGAGCGTGCGCACGTATACGCGCTGTTCCGGACGATCCTCAACACGGCGTGGCGTGACGACCTCATCGCCGCGAACCCGTGCCGCGTGCAGGGCGGAGGTGCCGTGAAGGGGCGCTCCAAGGCGATCCGGCCGGCGTCGCTCGCGGAGCTCGAGGCCCTCGTGGCCGCGCTCGACGAGAGGTGGCGGCCGCTCGTCATGCTCGGCGCCTGGTGCGCCCTGCGCTTCGGCGAGGCGACCGAGCTGCGCCGCGGTGACATCGACCTTGCCGCCGGGCTCGTGCGCGTTCGCCGGGGCGTCACATGGATGACAGGTGAGCCGCACGTCGACACCCCCAAGAGCGCAGCCGGGCTCCGCGACGTTGCGATCCCTCCGCACCTCACTCCGATGCTGAGCACGCACCTGGCCGATCATGTCGCCGCGGGTCGACGTGCGCTGCTGTTCCCCCTCGAGCCCGGGGGACTCGTGCAGGTCTCGCCTCATCGGTTCCGGCCACTGTTCGCCGCCGCTCGTTCCGCGGCTGGGCGCGAGGACCTCACGTTCCATGCGCTGCGACACACGGGGGCTGTGCTCGCCGCCGCGACGGGAGCCACGGTCGCCGAGCTCATGGCTCGCCTCGGACACGCGACGCCCGCCATGGCGATGCGGTACCAGCACGCCGCGGCAGACCGCGATCGTGTCATCGCGGACGCGCTGTCGCGCATGATCAACGAAGGGTAGTCAGAGTGGACTGAGGTGATGCGCAGTCACCTCGTTGATGTAGCAAGAATTGCTGCTACACGTAGCCACAGCCTTTCGGGTGAATCCGCAAGCTGCGACGTGTCGCACATTGACTTGCGGCCACTTGCAGTCCAAGAATAATCCCAAGGCGGCGATCGGCCGCTCAGCACCTCGACGACGCGGGAGCAGCAAGACCATGAATTCGAGCCCTCGGCAGCCGCTCCTCACAGTGGCTGACGTCGCTCGGCAACTCGGCGTGCACCCCGAGACGGCCCGCAAACTGGCACGTCAGGGCCGCATCCGGGCCGCGAAGTTCGGCGGTCGGACATCCCCGTACCGCTTCCGTCAGTCTGCGGTGGACGAGTTCATCGCCATGCAGGAAGCGCGAATCCGGCGAGGTGCCGTGTAGTACCACACAAGAAATCGGCTCCGTCCAGTGCGCCAACACCGGACGGAGCCTAGGAATCACCTGAGGAAGCAGGTAACCCCATGAACGACATTGTGTCATCCAGCACGTCCGCGGCCAAGTCCAGCGGATCGCCCGTCCTCCCGGACATCGCCGCCCCGGAGGTGGCCGCGTGGGAGCGGCTCGTCGACGCCCATGCCGGTGGCGAGTTCACGAGGGCGGGCGACGCCGACCCGTTCATCCGTGTCCCGCGCCCAGTCTGGGCGGACCCGGAGATCTGGAACGGCGAGACCACGGGCTCGCACCACGACCGGTGGTGGAGGTCGACGCCCGTCGCGATCCCGTTCGCCTCCGACCGCGATCGCCCCGTTGCCCCTGGGATGGTTCAGCACGCCACCTACGGGGTCCTTGCCATGCGCCCGGCTATCGCGGGGGCTGACCTCGTCGAGGTGCGGATCCAGCACCCCGGCAGCGGCCCCAGCTCGCGGTTGACCATGTCGCCGGCGAACGCCCGGCGCGTTGCTGACGCCATCCTTGCCGCAGCCCGACTCCTCGACCCTCACGAGGAGTTCGACCAGGCCGGCTGACCAGTACCGCTGACGCGCTCGCCCTGGCCTCCACGCAGGGCGAGCGCGTCAGCGCGTCGCCCCCAGGGGAGCGCGATCAGCGCAAGGCGCGTTGCAGCGCGCTACAGAATGCGCGAACTCTTTCTTCGATCTGGACCGCCGCTGACCTGCGACGAGTGATACGCGCCCCTTCGCATACGTTCGCAAGGGGGTGGCTTCGCCTGTGCGGGATGCGGCACATTGCGGAAACTAGCCTCCCGCCGGCTCCGGAACTGAGGAGAGTTCATGCCTGACGCGACCGAGCAGCAGACGCAGTGGATGACCATCCGCGAGGTGCAGGGCGTGCTCCGTGTGTCGGAGCGAACCGTCCGCAGCATGCTGGCAGACGGGCGGCTCCGGGGTTTCCGCCTCGCAGGAAGCAATCGAGTCCGCGTTCGTCGCGAGGACGTCGACGCGGTGTTCATCGACCACGCGCGATGAACGGGCTGCAGAGCCCTGTGCTCCTCAACAGCGGGCAGTGATGATCTCCAGCCTCCTGACCTGCGAACAGGCCGCGATCGCACTCCCTGAGCGGGTCGTCGGGACGCGGATTCCGGCGCGCCAGTCGGCCAGCTGACGCTGGCGTCTGACACCCCCGCAGCAGGCTGCACGTGTCATTGCATCTGCACACCGAAAGGACTCACCGGTGTCTCATCAACTGCCGCCCCCGGCGGTCGCTCGCCAGATCCGCATCGAGGCCGGACTGTCCCGCGAGAACCTGGCACAACGGATCCCGTGCTCCGCCGCCTCGGTCAGGCGCTGGGAGGAAGGCGAGAGCAGCCCGAACGGTCTCCTGCGCGAGCGGTACGTCAGCGAGCTACGAAGGCTCCGAGCCCAGCCTCCCGCATGGTGGGGAGGCCCCGCGTGAGCGAGACCTACCTCCCGACGGAAGACGGCTGGGTGTCGGCCAACCTTGACGCCGCTCTCGACACCCTCGTCGCAGAGGGACGACCGTTCACCGCGGACGACCTCCACGCAGAGCGCTTCGGCATCCCCGGCATCCGCCCCGGAGACGTCGGCGCAGCCTTTCGCCGCGCCCGAGCACGTCACGACCTCCGCGTCACCGACTACACGGCCTCTCGGCGCCCCTCGCGACACCACTCCCTGCTCCGCGTCTGGGCACCCACGCGACGAGAGACCGAGCGATGAGGACGTACACCGCCCCCAGCGCCTACTGCGGCCCCGCGCTGGGCGAGATGACCCCGCGAGCCCGAGCCATCGCCTTGGACTGGTACGCGACCGGCTACGAGCACGGCCTCCTCGCCGGGCACCAGCAGGCAGACGCCGAGCACCACGGCCGCTGGGAGGAAGCCGCCGCCGTCGCACGCTACCTCAGCGCGCGCCCGCCCTTCAGCGACCTCGCCGACACCCGCGGGCAACCCGCACGCGCACAGGCCCAACGGCACCTCCTCGAGGTCCGGGGCATCACCCCGCCCAGGGCTGACCCTCCAGAGTCCCCGCCGTACGTCGACGACAAGGAGATCGCGCGATGCCTCGCGTCGTGGTCCACGGGAGACCGAGAGGCAGCAGCATGACGGTGACGATTGACGACTTCGACGACTTCAACCCGCACTGGCCGCAGCCGCCAGCCTGGTTCACCACAGCAGCTGATTCCGCGCTGGCGTCGTGGCTGCGCGACGAGCTCACACCGTGCGGACACGACGCCGACACCCCCTTCATCGACACGGGACGAGCTGCCCTCCTCTGCGGCGCGTGCATGGTCCAGCACGTCGCCCACCACCTGGTCCTGAAGGGTGCCGCCAATCCCAGCGCACCCCGAGCCTTGGCCGGACAGTCCTGCGGCGCGTGCAACGAGCGGGCCACCCGCTTGCCCTACACCCTGTTCCGTCGCCTCAACGTCTTCGTCGTCATCGGCGCCTGCGACCGCCACGGGCAGGCCGACGCGTGACCACCACAGGCCACGACACACCCACCCGAGACCCCGCCGCGCTGCCGACCTCCTGGCAGCCCGCCGACCTCGCCGACACGGTTGCCGGGCTCCTCGGCGGAACGATCGCCCGCCCGGCGCCGACCATCGGGTACGTCACGAACGGGCTGGCGTTGTTCTACCCCGGGAAGGTCAACGGCATCGCTGGCGAGTCCGGATCGGGCAAGTCCTGGACTGCGCTCCTCGTCTGCGCCCAGCAGATCACCGACGGCGAGCACTCCCTCTACATCGACTTCGAGGACGACGCCGCCTCGATCGTCGCGCGACTCCTCGACATGGGCGCCGCCCCCGAGGCCATCGTGGCGCGCTTCCACTACGTGCACCCCCACGAGCGCTTCGACGTCGTCGCCACCGAAGCCGTCGCCGCGCTCCTCGACACCCACCACCCCACGGTCGCCGTCATCGACTCCACCGGCGAAGCGCTCTCCCTCGACGGCCTGCGACCCAACGAGGACGACGACGTCGCTCGCTGGTTCCGCAACCTCCCCGCCGGGATGGCCGCACGCGGACCCGCCGTCATCGTCCTCGACCACGTCACTAAGGCCGACGACTCCGGGCTCTGGCCCATCGGCTCCCAGCGCAAGCGCGCCGCGATCTCCGGCGCCCAGTACATGCAGCGCGCCGGACGCCCCTTCGCCAAGGGTCACCCCGGCGAAGCCGTCCTCATCTGCGCGAAGGACCGTCACGGCACCTACCGGATCAACCAGCGTGTCGCCCGACTGACCGTCGACCCCGATGGCGACCAGGTCACCGTCCAGCTCGTCACGGCCGACAACCCCACGGCCGACGCTGCCGGCTTCCGTCCCACCACGCTCATGAAGCGCGTCAGCGACGCACTCGCGGCTGCACCCGAGCCCTTGACCACCCGAGCCATCCGAGAGCGCGTCAACGGCAAGAGCACCGCCATCGCCGCCGCCACCGACGCCCTCATCCGCGAGGGCAACGTCACCACCGCCCCCGGACCCCGCGGAGCGACCCTCCATCACCTCCACCACCCATACGACGACGGGAACCACTCGACCCCCGCCACCGGCTCCGAACGACCGGTGACTGGTTCCCGTCTTAGGGACGGGAAACGGGAACCAGTCACCCCACCGGTTCCCGGAACCGGTGGGGAACCAGTCAGGAACCAGGAACCAGGAGCCTGCTGCCCCACCTGCGCCGAACCCCTTAACACCCCAGGAGCAACCACACGATGCCGACCACACCACACACCCGGAGGAGCCCCATGACCCACCACAACCACCCCCAGCGACACCGACGAGAACCCTCCGCGCCCTCACGTCGACGACGTCGGGGACGGCGTCACCTCATGAGGGGGGCGACCTCATGAGCAGCCTCAGGCTGTCGTCGCAGTGCACGGCCACGTCGAAGCGGACGGGGCAGCGCTGCGGGCAGATGGTTCTCGGCGGTGGGGTGTGCAAGTGGCACGGGGCCACTGCCGCGGTGCGGGCTAACCAGGAGGCTCGCGTCATGCGGATCCGGGCGCAGGCCTACGGGGAGGTCGAGGAGCGGACGCCGGCTGAGCGGCTGCTCGCTGGCTCACGTTCGCTGGACGACACCCTGCAGCGCCTTGAGGCGTTGGCCGCGGAGCAGGACGGCGCGGACCCCGTGCTGCTGAAGGAGATCCGTGCGGCCGCCGAGTCGTCGGGGCGGATGGCGAAGTTGGTCCAGGACGCCGGCCTTGATGAGCGTCGGCTGCAGCTGGCAGAGCGGGAGCAGGCGGACCTCGGTGCCGTGGTGGTGCTCACGCTGGCGGCGTTCGGGCTGGAAGCGGATGCCGCCGTTGTGCGACAGACGGTGGCCGCGGCGGTGGAGCGGGTGCAGGCGGGGGACTCGTCGCCGCTCCCGCTGGCGCAGGTGCTCGAACTGACGAAGGCAGACGAGTCGTGAGCTCGGAACAGCGGACGATCAGGGCGTTTCATCGGGTGATCGCGGCGCGGATCGCTGGTGGTCCCGTGGGCGGTGCGACGTCGGATGCGCTGTACGGGCTGACGGTGGACGAGCTCGCGCAGGTCGCGGGGATGCTCGCGGAGGCGTACGCGGCCGTGACGGTCGGGGAGGCTCGGTCGCCTCAGGCGGCGTTGGTCTACCTCGAGGGGGTGGGGGCGTCGTGGGTGTGACGCTGCGGGAGATCGTCGTCGAGGCGTTGGCCGCGGCGCACCGGGCTTCAGAGCCGTGGGTGGAGCACGCGGTTGTGACCTTCGAGCACGCGCCGACGGAGGCGGAGAGGGCGGAGGGGCTTCGTCGCTTCCTCAAGCGTCGCCGCGCTGACGGCCTCTGAGGGAGGTGCGCAGTGCACCCGTTCGGCGTCTCCCTGTACAGGAAACGACCGTTTACTGTAAACGCATGGCCCGGCGACCACGCTCCCAACTCCACAGCCCGTGCATCGCGTACGTCCGCGTGAGTACGACGGAGCAGGCTGACAGTGGAGCCGGGCTCGATGCCCAGCGTGCCGCGATCGAGGCGCACGCAGCCCGTGCGGGACTGTCGATCGACGGGTGGCATGTCGACGCCGGGGTGTCGGGGTCCGTCGCCCCGGCTGACCGGCCCGCGCTCGCTGAGGCCCTCGTGGCCCTGGGTGCGGCGCGGTCCGGTGTGCTGCTCGTCGCGAAGTCGGACCGCATCGCCCGGCGCACCCTCGACCTCCTGGGGCTCTGCGCGCTCGCCGAGCGTCAGGGTTGGTCCATCGTCGCCGTGGATGGGACCGTCGACCAGACGACGGCGCACGGCCGGTTCATGACCACCGTCATGGCCGGGGCGGCGGAGCTCGAGCGAGACCTCATACGGGCCCGGACCCGTGACGCGCTCGCGGCCAAGCGCGCTGCGGGTGTCCGTCTGGGCCGGCCGGTCACTCTTCCGGCTGAGGTTCGTGCGCGGGTAGCGTCGGAGCGAGTTGGTGGCGCCACGTTGCAGGCGATCGCTGACGGCCTCAACGCCGACCAGATCCACACTGCGAGGGGCGGTGCGCGTTGGTACGCCTCGACGGTCGCGAGCGTCCTGAAGTCGCTCGACCACGATGCTGTGACCAGGGAGGCCCGTTGAGCAGCTCCTACACCGCCACGGTGACCCAGGACGGGCGCTGGTGGACCATCGTCGTTCCCGGTGTCGGCGTGACGCAGGCGTGCCGGCTCAGTGACGCCGAGGATGCGGCCCGCGAACTCGTCGCCGCCGGCCTCGACATCCCGCTTGAGTCGGTCAACATCGACGTCGTCGCTGAGGAAGGTGCGTGACGTCAACGAGTCCCGGTCTGAGAGCCACGGGGCACGTGCGGGGCTCGGTGTGTCCACCAAGGACCAGCAGGTCAAGGCAAACGGCCGGACGGGGCGCCTCGTGCTCATGTGCCGGATCTGGCCCGGACGCTGCCGCGTCAGCGCTACCTTCGCCTTGTCGGGGGCAATGGGGTCCCCACGCGAGGTGAGGAGCCGATGATGGTGAAGGTTGGCGCGTACCACTCCAGCAACCCGAGCGACCCGGACGTCTACCACGACAGGGACGAGTGCCCGACGGGGCAGCAGATCCCGGCGAGGAACCGGCTGTCGGGCACGGGCGGCAACCGCAAGTGCAAGTGGTGCGCTGACAAGGGCTGATCCGCGGGCCCTGCCGAGCCAGGGCGGTGCAGCTTTGGCTCGGCAGGAGCGTCCTCAGGTTGTGTAGCGCCGTCAGGGTCCGGCGAGCTCATACATTCAGTGCTTCCCCTTGAGTCACGAGGGCGGTCGTCGACGTGCTCCCTCAGGGCTCCTCGAAGATCATGTCGATGCCGGTGTCGGGGTGGTAGGACCACGAGACGGTGATGTCGTCGAACTCAGCGTCCTGCCGGCCGTCGAGTGCCCGTGTCGAGTCCATGCGGGCGTTGATGCTGTCGGGGACACCGAGCGCCACCGTGAAGCAGGCGACCTCGATGATGTCCAGGCCGGGGGAGTCGTCTTCTCCTTCGTGGTCGAGGATGACGGTCTTGCCGCCGTCGGTGAGGCGTGCGCCGACGCGCTCGTCCATGCCGCACTCGTCGAAGGCAGCCTCGAGGCGTGATGGCCGGTTCAGCAGAACCACCGCGACGGTCGCGACGGCGGCGACCGCCAAGACTGCGGTACCGATGAGGAGAGCCCGCCGCGGAACCTGTCGCCGGGGCTCGTCAATCGTCTGGACGGCATCCACGCTGGAGACGCCGATCGCCGGGGTCGTCGTGGCCGCCGTCGTGGCGGATGCGGCGTCGGGTCGCCTCGCCGGGCGGGTGTCGTTGGTCCACTCGGTGCCGTCCCACCGGCGCTCGGTGTCTGTGGCGCCTGCGGGGTCTGGGTACCAGCCTGTGGGTGGTCCTTCAGTGCTCATGGAGCGCTCCTCGCGTCGGGCGGGTCTCTCCCTGTTCGTCGGCTTCGTCACCGAGTGCCTTGAGGGGATGCCCGCGAGAGGTGAGCGATATCGCGCGACGGTTCGGCTCTGTGTAGCGCGGTTACCGATCCGCCTGTCGCGGCGACTCGGGCAGGCTGGCACACCACGGGGCAACCTCCGCCCCGTGGAGACGATGCGCGAGATCCCGCTCAGCTCGATGAGCGTCCACCCGGGGCACCCGCGGTCCGACCTCGGCAACCTCGACGCCCTCGTCGCAGACGTCGCCGCGCACGGAGTCATCGAGCCGGTGATCGTCGCGCCCGGGACACGTTGGCTCTCGACTGGCAAGTGCGCTGACTGCGGGCTCCGACGGCGACGCCACGGCAGCGGGGTCGTCGAGCAGCACGAGAGCTCAGGGCGTCCGTGCCCGGGGAGCGGCGAGCCGGCCGCGGACGACTGGGTCCTGCTCGCGGGTCGACGCCGTGCGATGGCCGCAACCATGGCCTGCCTCGAGACTGTGCCCGCCATCGTGCGGGCCGACCTGAGGTCCGACGCCGACCGGTTGAGCCTGATAGCGAGGGAGAACCTGCACCGGCTCGACCTGACGCCTCTCGAGGTCGCAAGGCTGTTCGGCGCGCTGACGGCCGCCGGGCTGACGTCGACACGGATCAGTCAGCGGGTGCGCGTCCCGAAGGCGTTCGTCGACCGGCGACTGCGCCTCCTCGACCTGCCGAGCGGGGTGTGGGGCGCGCTGAGGCGGGGGAGGGTCGGCCTGGCGGCGGCCGAAGAGGTGGTTGGGCTCGAAGCCAACCCGCGGCGTCGTGGATGGGGTGTTGCGGAACGGTGCGACGTTCGGCCCTAGGCTCGCGTGCTGACCGGTGCCGTTGAGCGAAGGATCGAACACTTCTTCGAAGGGTGAAGTTCTCGACTGGCTTCGCGGCAGGTTCGAGCGTCGACGCAGGTCAGGGGCATGTGAACCCAAAGCCCGTAGCAGGCCAAGGCTGCGGGGCGGGCACCGAGCGCTGTTCGTTGCCATGTGTCTCCCCAACTCGCCACGGAGACGCCGCGGAACCGCTACCTTGCCAGCAAGTGACGGCATGGTGACGGGGGTAGTGGTGAGCGACAAGAAGCCGGTCTACTTCATGGAGGCGATCCTCCTTCACCCGGACGGTTCGGTGCACGAGTGGGGAAGCGACTTCTGGCAGGTTCTGCATCGGCACGTCGCGAATCTCCCGCTGAATGAACGCCGCTACTCGTTCCGCGGCATCCGATATGGCGGTTCGGCGAGGACCGAGAAGTCGCCCGCGGTTGACTACCTGTACGTAGGAAAGCGTCGATGGCGGTCGGATTTTCCGGACCACGCAGCCTCAGACATTGACGACGAGACGCCGCTCGATGTGCCGGGTGACCTGGTGGAGCCTCTCTACGCCGTCCCTGTGGCGGGGACGAGCTACGTCGCGATCTACCGCACGTCAGGGGGGCCAACGTTCGAAGCGTTCGAGCGGTGGGTGGCGCATGTCCTGCGCTGCCATGAGACAGGGGACAGTTTCGAGCTGCGCCCATACGTACGCGGAGACGCGCTTGAGAGACTCCGTGGCGCGCTCGGTGTGAGCAAACTGCGTCTCAAGTACGACCCCGGCGCTCTCCGCGGGGAGGCGGGGAACGAGCGCAGCGTGATCGAGCGGGCTCTGCGGTCGGTGGAAGACCAACTGGGCGGTGGTGTCTCGGTGGACGTGGAGATCAGCTTTGGTCGGGCAACGCCCGATGATGGGGTCGCGGAGGCGTACGCGCGCGAGCTCGAGAAGAACCTGTCGATACCCGGAGTCACTCAGGCTCGGGCGACCCTCATCAAGGATGCGGCGAGAGGTAGTGGCGGGTCTCGTGAACCGGTGAACTTCCTTCGGGACCAGGTCGTGATGCGGGTCCCGATGATCGAAGACAGCGCCGCGAGTCGGACCCCCTCGCTAGTGTTGCAGGCGATGACCGACACGTTCGGACCGTTCCGACACGGTCTCGAGCACCCCGAGGATGAGGGGTCGGACGAGCCCGAGGGGTAGGTAGCGGTTGTGTGGAGGATCAAGGATCGTCCTGCGCTGGTCACTGGCGGTCTCATCATCATCGCTGTCCTGTACACCTTCGCTGCTTGGCTGTGGCCAGCGGTGGACTTCTTCGCGCTGTTGCGTGCCCCGGAGAGGCTGGACTCCGTCGTCTCGCTGTACCTCGGCGTCGCGGGCGTCGCTGCCGTTGGTGCTGGGTTCGCCGGAGTCGTGATCGTGTTCGGCCTCGACACTCAGTCCGAGAAGTTCCTCGACTTCCGGAGTGACGGACGAGAGCCCCTGACGCGCAACTGGATGTCGGTGATCGGATCGTCCATCGTGTCCGCTGCGCTTGCTGCCGGAGCGGCGCTGTCGGTTCTGCTCGAGTTCGGGCGAGCCGGTACGGCGATGTTCGCCCTTGCGGTCCTCCTGATTGCACACGCCCTAGTGCGCATGCTGTGGTTGCTTCGCGTGCTGATGCGAGTCGTGGCTGCCGGTGACCGTGCGACTCGGCGGGAGCGGAACCGTATCGACCCAGTTCAGTACCTGCACCGCGCTAGTTAGTGTTCGTCTTCTTCGAGCACCTCGGGGCCGCATGATGTGTGGTCGCTCGAGGCCCAGTGCGGGGTGATCCGACACGCTCGGCAAGGCGGCTGGATCTCACTGCTGCTGACGGCCAGGCGAGGCGAAACGCGTTCAACGTGTGACACCCCCCTGGTCATCCTCCGGCCCATGACCAGGACCCCCGACGAAGAGACAGCGCGCACGGTCACGCTGCACTGCCGCGTCACACCGGAGTTCGTCGCGACGCTCGACGCGGCACGCGGGATGGAGTCGCGATCGTCGATCATGCGACGGATCCTGCGTGACAGCCTCGCCGTGCTGCGCCCTGCCGCGCACCAGGCACAGGACGGTGTCAGGTGGTGACCGCGGCGTTCGGTGCGCTCAGCGACGCGAGCCTGCGGGGCGGGCTCATACGCCTGGCGCACGCATACGCGCGAACCCACGGCGGCGACGTGCACGCCGCCGTCGCGTGGGTGATGCGCGAGGTGCCCGGGCCGTTCGAGCCGCTGTCCGCTGCGGAGGTCGGGGCGCGCGGGAACCGCGAGTTCCGGAAGCGATACCCGAGCGCGCTGCCTGATGACTCGCCGGCGGGTCGCACCTTCGCCGAGCGCGTCGCTCGCGACGCCCAGCAGCTCGACGACGCACTGCGGAAGGTCGAGGGTGCCGCGCCATCGCCCGGTGCTCGCTTCGCCGAGGTGTTCCGCCCGCTGTATGCGGGTGCGACGCCTGCTGCCAGTGGTCTCGCGGAGGGTGTGTCTGGCCCCGCGGGTTCGGGTTCGCGCGATCCCAAGTCGGCTGGGGCAGGCGCCGCCCGGCCGGGCGCCGCCGGCGCGGAGGAGTTCGAGAGGCGCTACCCGAGCGCGCCTCCAGGTGGTTCGACGCATGACACGAGTTGGAAGGGGTGGGTGTGATGTCGGCACTCTCGTTGAAGGTGAACCCGGACCCGCAGATCACGCACGCCGTGCTTCTGGGTGCACCCGGCGTGAAGAAGGCAGCGCAGGCTGTTCGGGTCGCCACGACGGCCGCGGCAGAGGAGCGCAAGAAGCGCCAGGCGGCACACCGCGAGTGGTACCGGCAGCTGCGCAGCCGGAAGGGCGACACGGCGGCCCTGCCGCCGGACGACGACCTGACGCCGGCCGAGGTGGAGCAGTTCCGGCGCGACCTCAAGGCGGCACAGTGGCGACTCGCGGCGGCTGTCGACGCGGCGGGCGACGACATCATCGACGCTGCCCGGCTCCGCGAGGAGGAGATCCTCGAGGAGACGCGTCGACTCGTGGCCCAGCTCGACGAGCGCGCGGGAGAGCTCAAGCGCCTCGCGCAGGCCGTCAACGTGGTCGCGGCCGCCCGCAGCCGAGCTGGTTGCAAGGTGCCGCCGTTGCGGGTGGCTGACCTCGTGTACCTCGCGGGCAAGAGCGACCCCGCGGTGATCGACTTCGGTGACGGGCGCACGCTGTGGCTGAACGTGTCCGGGCGGGCCTGAGCGGGCGCCGATGAGCCTGGGAGATGCCTACACGCTCGGAGTCCGGCTGACCGGCGACACGTCGTCGCTGCGGCAGGAGCTCGCCGCTGCTGCCGCGCTGGTGAAGCAGTTCACGAACACGACGACCGAGGCGCTGAACCGCGCCGCGACTGCGTCCACCCGGTCGACGGAGTCGCTGCAGGGCGAGACGTCCCGTACGGCCCGGGCGAACAAGACGCGGGCGACGTCGTTCGACGAGTACATGCGCCGCGTCGAGGCCGCCGAACGTCAGGCCGCGAGGGCTTCCCGTGACTCGGCCGACGAGGTCGAGCGCGCTACGGCCAGGACCCAGACCTCGCTCACCGGGGTGGGCCGCAGCCTGGGGCGTCTTGCTGGGTTCAGCGGTCTCGCGGTCCTCGCGAAGCAGGTCTGGGACGCCGGGCGGGGGTTCCACGAGTTCTCCCAGAACAGCGAGATCGCGCTCGGCAACCTCCTGGGCGGTGCTGACAGGGCGAAGTCGTTCCTGGCGGACATCCTGGACTTCGCCAAGCAGACGCCGTTCTCGTTCCCCGAGCTGACGGAGTCCGCGCAGCAGCTCCTCGCGATGAACGTGAACGCCACCGAGGTCATCCCGACGCTGCGAGCACTGGGCGACGCGGCCGCGTCGCAGGGCCGTGGCATCGAGCGCGTCCAGCAGCTCGCGAGCGTTCTGGGGCAGGTCAGCAGCGTCGGGAAGCTCACCGGCGAGACGATGCTCCGCCTCCAGGAGGCAGGCGTGCCCGCCCTGGCGGGCATGGCGAACCTGGCCGGGGTGACGTCGGCGGAGTTCCAAACGATGGTCTCCGACGGCCTGATCCCCGCCGACCGTGCGCTCAGCGATCTGCGCACCGTGATCAACGACGGCACGAGCGGCATCAACGGCACCACGGTCGCCATGGGCGGCCTCATGGAGCAGATCAAGGGCGCAGGCGGGCTGACCGCGACCACGGACTCAGCGAAGTCCGCGTTCCGGAACATGTCCGCCGAGCTCGTCGAGTCGCTGATCCCCGCATACACGGCGCTCATGCGCACCGCGACCGACGGCATGGGCTCCGTCCGCCAGGCCGCGGACACGTGGAACGCGCTGCCGGCGCCCGTGCAGGCATCCACCGTCGCGTTCGTGGCCGCGACCGTGGCGCTCCGGAGACTGAACGTGGAGGGCCGTGCCAAGGCCGCGTGGCTCAAGCAGTCGTCACTGTGGCGTACCTACCAGGGGAACGTCGGGCTGGCGCTGGACCGGCAGGTCGCGCTCGGCCGTGAGATGAGCGTCACCCGAGCCCGCATGTCCGCACTTGGGCCCGCGGCGCGTTCTGCGGGCAGCGCTCTCGTCGGCGCGTTCGGCGGTCCCGTGGGGCTCGCGGTCACCGGACTGACAGTGGTCATCGGCGCACTGGTCGCTGCGAACGCCGAGGCCCGGGCGCGTGCCGAGGAGCTCGCAGGCACGCTTGACGAGCAGACCGGCGCCCTCACGGGGAACACCGACGCGTGGATCCAGAACGAGCTCGCCAAGGAGAAGTCGTTCGGCCTCGCGGGTATCGGCAGCATGTCCACGATGGTCGAGATGGCCGACAAGATCGGTGTCTCGATCGACACCCTGACGCAGGCGTACGAGGGCAACGCCACGGCACTCGCCGAGGCGAAGAAGGCCGCCGACGAGTACGAGGCCGCGAACATGTGGTCGATCACCGCCGACCACGAGGCGTACCGGTTCCGCAAGTACCTCGACGACCAGGCGAACGGGCTCAAGAACGCCCGCCGGCTGGTGGAGGCCAAGAACCGCGTCGACAAGGCTCAGAACGCGAACCTCGATGAGGGAGCCACGAAGACGCAGCAGTACACCGCCGCGACGCGTGTGTGGGCCGAGGAGCAGCAGAAGGCGATCGACGCGCAGGCGGACGCAGCGCGCAAGGCCTCGCAGATCAGCTACGGGACGCTCGACCTCGACCTCGCGACGGACGAAGACCTCGCGACGGCGCGCGAGAGGGTCGCCGAGGCCACGCGGAAGGTCCGCAACGAGGAGGCCGACCGGGAGGACACGTACGCGCGGAAGAAGGTGTCGGCGAACGACAAGGTCAAGGCCGACGACGCGGCCCGGGAGGCCCGTGAGGCGCTCGCGTCTGCGACCGAGGAGCTGCGTGGCGTTGAGGCGCGCCGGGACCCCGTCGAGCAGTACAAGAAGAAGGCGAACGACCTGATCGAAGCGGCCCGAACGTTCAAGGCGGACATCGAGACCCTCACCGCACAGGGGCTCAACGCCACGGACCTCGCAGCGATCATCGCCGCCGGCCCCGAGGGCTCGGTGGACACGCGCAAGGCGCTCCTGGGCGATCCGTCGCTCATCGACTTCACGAACGAGGCCCGCACGACGATCGACGCCCTCTCGAGCGAGATCGCGGCACAGGCACGGGTGAACCAGTCCGTCCTCGAGGCTCCCGGGCTGGATCTCGGCGCGAACCTGGTCCTCGGCATGCAGATCGCCGCGAAGGAGGGGTCGGCGAGCACGGTCCAGGAGATCGCGAACGCGCTCGGGCAGGACCCGCAGCTCATCTACAACGTGGGGCACAAGTTCGGGCTCTCGTTCATGGCCGGGTTCTCGGATGCCTCCCGGTACCAGCCCTTCGCTGACGGGTCGTTCCGGGTCCCCGGCGGGCCCACACGCGGCTACGCGACGGGTGGCATCTTCCCGGGGTACACCCCAGGCCGGGACGTCGGGTACATCGGTGTCTCGGGTGGTGAGGCGATCATGCGCCCGGAGTGGACCCGCGCCGTGGGCCCCGACTTCGTGCACATGATGAACCGCATCGCCCGCACGGCGGGTGTGGGTGGTGTGCGGGAGGCGATGGGCCGCTACCTGGGCGGGTTCGCGAACGGTGGCATCCCGCAGGTCGTGACTGTCCCGGTGTCGTCGACGCACGAGCGGTACTCCCCGGTGACGGTGCAGAAGGCGTATGTCGTGAACGCCGACTCTCTCGGGCTGTACGGGGACCGCACCCGCCAGCAGCGGAACACCTTCGGAGGCAACCGTGGCTGACGTGCTGCACCGGTGGGACGTCAGGGCGTGGGCCAACGAAGCCTCCTCGTCGCGCAAGGGGCGGTGGGAGCGGGTTGCTCGGCCTGAGCAGCTTCCTCCGACGGGGGACTGGCAGACGTGGCTCATCCTCGCCGGCCGCGGTTGGGGCAAGACGCGTGCTGCTGCCGAGTACGTCGCCGATCTGGCCCGTCGATACCCCGGCGCTCGCATCGCGCTCGTCGCAGCGACCTTCGCCGACGGGCGGGACACGATGGTCGAAGGCATGTCGGGCCTGCTCGATGTGCTGGACGACGTCGAGCTGCGCGGTGGAACCCAGGACTCGGCGTGGAACCGGTCGCTGGGCGAGCTGTTCCTCGCGAACGGCTCACGGTTCAAGGTGTACTCGTCCGAGAAGCCACGGCAGCTACGCGGCCCTCAGCACCA
The DNA here is from genome assembly GCF_001552375.1 of Cellulomonas iranensis NBRC 101100 = JCM 18110. GTDB lineage: Bacteria > Actinomycetota > Actinomycetes > Actinomycetales > Cellulomonadaceae > Cellulomonas > Cellulomonas iranensis. The sequence goes on from NZ_BCRB01000009.1 coordinate 63,169, forward strand.
CTTCGCGTGGTGCGACGAAGCAGCAGCGTGGTTCGACGCCCACAAGGGCACGGCGAGGGACACGACCTGGTCGAACCTCATGTTCGGGCTGCGTCTTCCCGCGAAGGAGGGGTGGTCTTCCGACTACCGCACCCGCGTGGTCGTCGCCACGACGCCGCGGAACGTCGCGCTGCTGAAGGTTCCCGAGACGCTCGCCGAACGAAAGCCCGAGCTCGCCGGCATCACACAGCGCAAGTCGACGGTCATCACCCGTGGACCGACCCGGGACAATCTCGCGAACCTCTCCGAGGAGTTCAAGGCCGAGGTCATCGATCCGCTCGCAGGGACGTCGCTCGCCCGTCAGGAGCTGGAGGGGGAGATCCTCGACGAGGCCGACGGCGCGCTCATCACCCGGGCCGCCGTCGAAGCGTGCGGGACCAACCTGGGCGAGGTCTTCGAGATGCTCGACTCCGCGGCCCGAGTCGTCGCCGTCGACCCAGCTGTGTCGACGGGGGAGAACTCCGACCTCACCGGGATCTCCGTCGTCGCCCGCGGCTACGACGGGAAGGTCTACGTGCTCGGCGACCACAGCCTCAAGGGCACCCCGGAGGAGTGGGCATTCACCGTCTGGGCCGCCGTGTACGCCTACCGGGCCAGCGCGATCGTCGTGGAGAACAACCAGGGCGGGCAGATGGTCGAGCACACGCTGCAGTCGGCGTGGCCCGGGTTCGCGACCGCCTGGATGCGCGACCCGCGCCGGCTGGCCGGTGAGCTCACCGGTGAGCGTGTCGACGCGATCCGTCAGGCGTCCCGTGGACGCGTCAACGAAGCCGCACGGATCGACACCCTGATGGCGCTGCGGGACGTGGGCGTGCCGCGGCCGCGACCCATCCACACCGTCCACCCCTCGGGTCCCAGCTCGGGGAAGTGGATCCGCGCCCAGCCGGTGCGGCTGATGTACGAGCGCGGGCAGATCAAGCACGTGCGGCACCCGAATGACCCCCTGCACTTCATGTACCTCGAGGAGGAGCTGACGTCGTGGACCGGGAGCCGCGGGGAGAAGTCCCCTGACCGACTTGACGCGCTCGTCCACGGCGTCGATTTCCTGCTCCACCCGAAGGAGCGAGTCAAGTTCGAGGCACTGCGTCAGGCGCGGCCGCGCTTCGCCGCGCGCTACCGGTGACCGCTCTCAAGGCGGGGCGCCCGTGCTCCTGGCACTGCGTTGAACTCGTCGACCGCGGCCGAGTGACGTCGCGGACGGTCATGAGTCGGGTGGTCATGCGGAGCATCGTCCTGCGGCTCGGCTCGGCTCGGCTCGGGCGCGCCACCCACAACCCTCAAGAGCGCGTGGGGCGGTGCCGATCTGCTCGCATGGGACTCCTCGACTTCCTGCGGCGTGACAAGAGGACCGAGCCCACGCCTCGAGCCGTTCAGGCAGCACCTGCTCGCGGTGCGCCGCCGTCAGCGGATCACACTTTCGTGGACCGGTCCGGCGAGGTTCTCGTGTGCGAGGGTCGAGAGAGCATCGAGGCGGTCGGCGAGAACTATCGCCGACCGGCGGTAGGTCGCCTCTTCGCCCAGTGGGGCATGCCGGAGGGTGGCGTCAAGATGGCCACCGCCCACCTCGTGCCCGAACCGACGAACAAGCACGACCGGCACGCGGTCAAGGTCGTGATCGAGGGCCACCACGTCGCGTACGTGCCATCCGAGGACGCCGCCGGTGTCGGCCACCAGTGCCGCAAGGTGCCGCGTGGTGCGGTCGCGGCGACGCCGGCCCGCGTGTGGGGCAGCAACGAGGACGGTGAGTGGCGCGCGCGAGTGACGCTGGTCTTCGACGGTGAGGGATCACCGGAGCGGGACTTCCGGGCTGAGCGTGTTGCTCGGCGAGAGGCGCAGGTCCGTGACGAGGCGTCACGCAGGGTCGGCCAGGTCCGTGGGCAGTGGTGGGCGACCCATCGCGGCGCTATCAGCGAGCTCAAGCGACAGGACCGGCACGAGGAGGCTCTCGACTTGCTGCGGGAGTGCATCGCGGCGGCCGCGAGGGTCGCGGTTGCTCTCGACGAACCCCCGACCGTCTGGCCCACCGAACAGGCGGCCGTGATCCTGCGCAAGGTCAAGGACGCGGCCGGCGAGGTTCAGGTGCTCGAGGCGTACGTGGCCTCCCTCGGGGCTCACCCGGTTCCGGACAAGATCGCCGAACGGCTCGCGAAGGCGCGGGTGCTCGCGCAGCGACCCTGACGTCACGGGGCCGCCGGCAACGACGTGACCACCGCCGTGCGCAAGCCCGCAGGACCACGTCGCCACGCACCGACCAGGGCTGGCTCTGCGCTATCGCCGGCGCCGACTCCCCTCGGCACCGCGGAGGATGAGTGCGGCGGCCACGAGCAGTGCGAGATCGCGTGCCGGCAGCCGGGCATGCGTCAGCCGTGAGGCGCGGATCTCAGCAACCAGCTCGGCGTGCCGCGCTGCTGCTAGTGCGGACGCGGTCCGCTCGCCTCGGTGTTGCGCGAACAGCGAGGCGAAGGCGGACACGAGCGCGGCGACTCCCAGAGCAGCCAGCCACCTACCGTCACCCTCCCCGAGCTCCACCTGCCCCCGCCCGAGGAGGGTGCCCAGGGTCAGCGATGAGACCAGGGTGAACGCGCCTCCGTTGAACGCGAGGATGGCAGCGCAGACGAACCGTGGCCACCCCGCTCCGGCCGGCCACGCGAACGCGACGGCTACTGCTGCGAGCGCCAGGAGAAAGGAGTAGGCGGGCAACGACGTCGAGCGGAGGGTCCACCACGCGAGGAGCAGCGCTGCTCCGAGGGAGAACCCCCAGAGCCACCGTGACTCTGGAGCCATGTCACCCGGGCGCGGTTGGGATCGTCTCACGCAGTGAGTTCGGCACTCGGGATGCGTCACATTAGGTCGCTAGGTGTGCCACTCGATGCGCGGTCAGGCGTGCCAACCACGAGCCGATCTGGCACGTGTCTGGCACGCCGGCCCCCGTGGGGGCCTGACCTGCACCTCTAGGTGCGCCCGAAAGGATTCGAACCTTCGACCTTCTGCTCCGGAGGCAGACGCTCTATCCGCTGAGCTACGGGCGCGCAGCGAGCACCGAGACTACCAGCCCGCGGGCGGGTGCTCCGACCCGTGGACGGGTGCGCGCGTCAGGCGTCCTCGAGCAGTCCCGACAGGTACGCGCTGGTCTCGCTCGCGGCGCGCTCGGGGTTGCCCGCGACGATCGCCTCGACCAGGGAGTCGTGCGCGTCGTCGGCGTGCGAGTCGGTGACGAAGTTGAAGCGGATGTTGTCGCCGATGGCCTCGAGCAGGTTGTCGTAGAGCGACTGCAGCACCGGATTGCCGGAGGTCCGCACGATGGACCGGTGCAGCTCGAGGTCGGTCGCGACCATCGCGTCGAGGTCGCCGCCCTCGTACGCGCGGGCGCGCGCGTCGCGCTTGGCCAGCAGGTCGGACGCGTCGGTCGCGGTGCGGCGGCGGGCCGCGAGCCGCGCGGCCTCCATCTCGAGCGCGCGGCGCACCGACACGACGTCGCGCTGCCGGGCGTCGGCGATCTGCCGGCCCATCGTCACGGCCATCTCGGAGCGCGACAGCACGTACGTGCCCGAGCCCTGGCGGCGCTCCACGAGGCCGGCGTGCACGAGCGACTGCACGGCCTCGCGCACGGTGTTGCGGCCCACGCCCAGCAGCTCGACGAGCGCCGGCTCGGGCGGGATGCGCGAGCCCACGGCCCACTCGCCCGAGCTGATGCGCGACCGCAGCGCCTCGACGGCGGTGTCGATCAGTCCCGTGCGTCGTGCCATGGGCGGTGTCTCCTCGTGTCCAGGGGGGTGCCGCCGGCTGCGACGACCGCGGCGCCCCTGCCCGAGTCAACACGTCCGACGACCGAGGGACCAGTCCCGCGGCCCCGGGGTGTCGGCGGCGCGTCGCGGACGGGGGTCGACGGGCGGAACGCCGGGCTGTGCGCCCCGGCGGTTCCCCTACCCTGGGAGGGTGACTCCCGACCAGCTCGCCGACGCACTGCGCGGCGCTCTCGTGCACGCCGTCGACGACGGCACGTTCGCCCTCGACCCGGCCGCGATCCCGGCCCGTGTGCACATCGAGCGACCCCGCCAGCGCGAGCACGGCGACTGGTCGACGAACGTCGCGCTGCAGCTCGCCAAGAAGGCGGGCACGAACCCGCGCGCGTTCGCCGAGGAGCTCGCGCGTCGACTCGCCGACGTGCCGGGCATCGCGGCCGTCGAGATCGCAGGACCGGGGTTCCTCAACATCCGCCTCGACGCGGCCGCCGCGGGCGAGCTCGCGCGCGGCGTCGTCGAGCAGGGCGAGGCGTACGGGCGCAACGACACGTTCGCGGGCGTGCGCGTCAACCTCGAGTTCGTGTCCGCGAACCCGACGGGCCCGATCCACATCGGCGGCGTGCGCTGGGCGGCGGTCGGCGACGCGCTCGCGCGCGTGCTGCAGGCGTCGGGCGCCGACGTGGCCCGCGAGTACTACTTCAACGACCACGGCGTGCAGATCGACAAGTTCGCGCGCTCGCTCGTGGCGCGCGCGCGGGGCCTCGAGGCGCCCGAGGACGGCTACGGCGGCCAGTACATCACCGAGATCGCCGACCAGGTCGTGGCCGACGCGCTCGCGGCCGGCGAGCCCGACCCGCGCACGCTCCCGGACGACGAGGCGCGCGAGGCGTTCCGCGCGCGCGGCGTCGAGCTGATGTTCGCCGAGATCAAGCAGTCGCTGCACGACTTCGGCGTGGACTTCGACGTGTACTTCCACGAGGACTCGCTGCACGAGTCGGGTGCGGTCGACCGCGCGATCGCGCGCCTGCGGGACGCGGGGCACGTGTTCGAGGCCGACGGCGCGACGTGGCTGCGCACGACCGACTTCGGTGACGACAAGGACCGCGTCATCGTGAAGTCGGACGGCGAGGCCGCGTACATCGCGGGCGACATCGCGTACTACCTCGACAAGCGCGAGCGCGGCTTCGACCGCGTGTTCATCATGCTGGGCTCCGACCACCACGGGTACGTGGGCCGCATGATGGCCGTGTGCGCGGCCTTCGGCGACACGCCGCACGTCAACCTCGAGCTGCTCATCGGCCAGATGGTCAACCTCGTCAAGGACGGCGCTCCCGTGCGCATGTCCAAGCGCGCGGGCACGGTCCTCACGATCGACGACCTCGTCGACGCGGTCGGCGTCGACGCCGCGCGCTACGCGCTGTCGCGCTCGTCGTCGGACCAGCCGATCGACCTCGACCTCGACCTGCTGGCCAAGGCCACCAACGAGAACCCCGTGTTCTACGTGCAGTACGCGCACGCGCGCACCGCCGCGGTGGCCCGCAACGCGGCCGAGGCGGGCGTGCGTCGCGAGGACGGGTTCGACGCGTCGCTGCTCGACCACGACTCCGAGGGGGTGCTGCTGGGCCTGCTCGCGGACTTCCCGCGGGTCGTCGCGCAGGCGGCCGACCTGCGCGAGCCGCACCGCGTCGCGCGGTACGCCGAGGACGTCGCCGGGGCGTACCACAAGTGGTACGACCAGAAGCGTCGCGTCGTGCCGTGGGGCGACGAGGAGCTCACCGACGCGCACCGCACGCGGCTGTGGCTCAACGACGCGACGCGCCAGGTGCTCGCGAACGCGCTCGCGCTGCTCGGGGTGAGCGCGCCGGAGCGCATGTGACGCGCGACGGGGCGACCGCCGACGGCGGCACGCCGCTCGGGCTGCCGTGGTCGACGGGCGTCGTGCGCGGCACCGACGGGGCCGTGCGGGTCGCGGGCGTCGACGTGCGCGACCTCGCGGCGACGCACGGCACGCCCGCCTACGTGCTGGACGAGGCGGACCTGCGGGCCCGGGCCCGTGCGTACCGGTCGGCGTTCGAGACCGCGTGCGCGCAGGTCGGCACGGGCGTCGACGTCTACTACGCGGGCAAGGCGCTGCTGACGCGCGCGGTCGCGCGCTGGGTGCACGCCGAGGGGCTGCGCGTCGACACCGCGAGCGGCGGCGAGCTGGCGGTCGCGCTCGCGGCCGGCGTCCCGGGCGCCCACCTGGGCCTGCACGGCAACAACAAGTCCGAGGACGAGCTGCGCACCGCGCTCGACACGGGCGTGGGGCGGATCATCGTCGACTCGCTCGTCGAGGTCGACCGGCTCGCGGACCTCGTGCGCGCGCACCGCGGCGACGGCGGTGCGCCCGCCCCCGTGATGGTGCGCGTGACCACGGGCGTGCACGCGGGCGGGCACGAGTTCATCTCGACCGCGCACGAGGACCAGAAGTTCGGGCTGTCGCTCGCGGCCGTGCCCGGCGGCGACAGCCCCGCCCTGACGGCGCTGCTGCGGGTCGTCGCGCGTCCCGAGCTGCGGCTGCTCGGCATCCACTCGCACATCGGCTCGCAGATCCTCGACCCGTCGGGGTTCGCGGTCGCGGCGCAGCGCGTGCTCGCGCTGCGCGCCGAGCTGCACGCCCGCACGGGCGTGCTGGTCGACGAGGTCGACCTGGGCGGCGGGTACGGCATCGCCTACCTGCCCGGCGAGGTGCCGCTCGACCCGGACCGCATCGCGAAGGAGGTCGCGCAGGCCGTGGCCGACGCGTGCCGCGACCTGGGGCAGCCGCTGCCGCGCCTGTCGATCGAGCCCGGCCGTGCGATCGTCGGGCCCGCCGGGCTCACGCTGTACACCGTGGGCACGGTCAAGCCCGTGCGCCTCGAGGACGGGCGCGTGCGCACGTACGTGTCGGTCGACGGCGGCATGAGCGACAACATCCGCCCCGCGCTGTACGGCGCGCACTACCACGCCGAGGTCGTGTCGCGGACGTCGGACGCCGCGCCGGTGCTGGCGCGCGTGGTCGGCAAGCACTGCGAGAGCGGCGACGTCGTGGTCCACGAGGTCCGGCTCCCGGGCGACGTGCGCGCGGGTGACCTGCTCGCGGTCGCCGCGACGGGCGCGTACGGGCGCTCGATGTCCTCGAACTACAACCTGCTGACGCGCCCGCCCGTGGTCGCGGTCACGGCGGGGGAGTCGCGCGTGCTCGTGCGCCGCGAGACGGTGGACGACCTGCTCGCGCTCGACGTCGCGGCCGACTGAGCCGCACCGACCGACCGCCCGGGTGCCCCGCGAGGGTGCCCGGGCGTCGTCGTCCGCGCGCACGGTCGTGCGGTGCAGGACGTGCGTCCCACCACGCCTCGGGACCGGTTTGATAGGTGAGGCTCACCTAGGTTAGGTTCCCTCACCGACGCGTGGGCGTCGATCCCCTCTCCTCGAAGGCGGTGGCCGGCGTGCGCACGCGTGCGACCCGAGCGTCCCTCGCGGCCCTCGCCGCGCTGCTCGTCGCGGTGAGCGCCGCGTGCTCGAACGGCACCGCGGCCGCGACCGGCGTCCCCGACGGCGGACGCCGCCTCGCGGACGTCACCCCGGTCGACGACCCGCGCACCCTCGAGGGGCCCGCGACGGCCGTCGTCGCCGACGCCGCCGTGCGTCCCGTCGTCGAGGACCCGGTGCCCGCGCTGCCCGTGACCGTCACCGACGCTCAGGGCACCTCCGTCACGGTCGCCGACGTCAGCCGGATCCTCGCGCTCGACGTCCACGGCACGCTGTCGCGCACGGTCTTCGAGCTCGGGCTCGGTGACCACGTCGTCGGCCGCGACGTGTCCTCGGGGTTCGCCGAGATCGCCGACCGACCGCTCGTCACGTCGGGCGGTCACGACCTGTCGGCCGAGGCGATCCTCGACCTCGCGCCCACCGTGCTGGTCACCGACACGACCCTCGGACCCTGGGACGTCGTGCTGCAGGTGCGCGACGCGGGCATCCCCGTGGTCGTCGTCGACGCGCACCGCGACGTCGCGGGCGTCGGCGACCTCGTGCGCCAGGTCGCGGCCGCGCTCGGCGTCGCCGACGCGGGCGAGCGGCTCGCGCAGCGCGCGCAGGGCGAGATCGACGCGAAGGTCGAGCAGATCGCCGCGGTCGCGCCGGCCGACCCCGCGCAGCGCCTGCGGATCATGTTCCTCTACGCGCGCGGCCAGGCCGGCGTCTACTACCTGTTCGGCGAGGGCTCGGGCGCCGACTCGCTCGTCGAGGCGGTCGGCGGCGTCGACGTCGCCCGGGAGATCGGCTGGCAGGGCATGCGCCCGCTCAACGACGAGGGCCTCGTGGCCGCCGCGCCCGACGTCATCCTCATGATGACCGACGGCCTCGCGTCCGTCGGCGGCGTCGACGGGCTGCTCGAGCGGCTCCCCGCGATCGCCTCGACGCCCGCGGGCGAGCACCGCCGGGTCGTCGACATGGCCGACGCGCAGGTGCTGTCGTTCGGGCCCGCGACCGCCGACGTGCTCGACGCGCTCGCGGTCGCGCTGTACGCGCCGGGCGAGGACGCGGCGTGAGCGTCGACGCGCGCGCCGCGACGCCCTCCGCCACGTCGCCCGCACCCTCCGCACCCTCCGCGCCCGCCGCGGCTCCCGAGGCCGCGGGAACCGTGCCGCGCGGACCCGGGACCGTCCCCGCCCGTCCCCGGGCGGTCCGTCGCGTCGCGCTGTTCGCCGGGCTCGGCGCCGCGCTGCTGGTCCTCGCGGTCGTCGCCGCGGGCACCGGGCAGCTGCACGTGCCGCCCGCCGAGGTGCTCGGCTCGGTGCTGCACCGCCTCGGGCTCGACGTCGGGCCGCTGCCCGCGCACGCGCACGGCGAGGCCGCGCTGTGGACCGTCCGGTTCCCGCGCGTCGTCATGGCCGTGCTCGTCGGCGCCGCGCTCGCGACGGGCGGCACCGTCATGCAGGGCGTGTTCGGCAACCCCCTCGCCGAGCCGGGCGTCGTGGGCGTCTCGTCCGGCGCGGCCGTCGGCGCGTGCCTCGTCATCGTCACAGGGTGGACGTTCGCCGGGTCGTGGACCGTCGCGCTGCTCGCGTTCGCCGGTGGCCTCGCCGCGACGCTCGTGGTCTACGCGACCGCACGCGAGGCGGGTCGCACCGAGGTCGTGACCCTCGTGCTCACCGGCGTCGCCGTCAACGCCGTCGGCGGCGCGGCCGTCGCGTTCCTCACGTTCCTGGGCGACACGCAGGCGCGCGAGCAGATCGTGTTCTGGCAGCTCGGCAGCCTCAACGGCACGCGCTGGGCGTACGTCGCGGTCGTCGCGCCGCTCGTCGTCACGGGGCTCGTCGCGGCCGTGCTGCTCGCGCGGCGGCTCGACCTGCTCGCGCTGGGGGAGCGGCCCGCACGGCACCTCGGCGTCGACGTCGAGCGGCTGCGGCTGGTCGTCGTCGTGGTCGTCGCCGTGCTCACCGCCGCGGCCGTCGCGTTCTGCGGGGTCATCGCGTTCGTCGGGCTCGTCGTGCCGCACGTCGTGCGCATGGTCGTCGGGCCCGGGCACCGCGTGCTCGTCCCCGCCTCGGCGCTGGGCGGCGCGACGCTGCTGCTGGGCGCCGACCTCGTCGCGCGCACGGCCGTGCCCTACGCCGACCTGCCGATCGGCATGCTCACCGCGCTCGTCGGCGGCCCGTTCTTCTTCTGGCTCATCCGCCGCACGCGCCGCGCCGCCGGGGGCTGGGCGTGAGCGCGCGGCTCGCGGCGCGCGGCGTGCGCGTCGCGTACGGCCCGTCCGTCGTCCTCGACGACGTCGACCTGGACGTGCGCGGCGGCGAGCTCGTCGCGCTCGTCGGGCCCAACGGCGCGGGCAAGTCGACCCTGCTCGCGGTGCTGTCGGGCGACCCCCGGCCCGACGCGGGACGCGTGCTGCTCGACGGCGTCGACCTGCGGCGGCAGCCGCTCGTCGACCTCGCGCGGCGACGCGCGGTCATGCTGCAGGAGGCGCGCGTGTCGTTCGCGTTCCGTGCGCTCGACGTCGTGGCCATGGGTCGCCACCCGTGGCGCGGCACGCCTCGCGCGGCCGAGGACGACGCCGTCGTCGCGCGGGCCATGGCCGACGCCGACGTCGCGCACCTCGCGCCGCGCACGTTCCCCACGCTGTCCGGCGGCGAGAAGGCGCGCGTCGCGTTCGCGCGCACGCTCGCGCAGCAGGGCGACGTCCTGCTGCTCGACGAGCCGACCGCCGCGCTCGACGTGCGGCACCAGGAGGCCGTGCTCGCGCGGGCCCGCGCCGCCGCGCGCGCCGGGGCCGCGGTCGTCGTCGTGCTGCACGACCTCACGCTCGCGGCGGCCTACGCCGACCGCGTGGTCGTCCTCGCGACCGGCCGCGTGCGCGCCGACGGGCCGCCGCACGACGTGCTCACCGCCGCGCTGCTCACCGAGGTGTACGAGCACCCCGTCGACGTCTGGCACCGCCCCGGCACCACGGACGACGGGCTCCCCGAGCTCTTGGTGCTGCCCGTCCGCGCGGCGTCCGCCGCCGCCCCCGCCCGTGTCACCGAGGAGACCGCATGACCCGCCCGGCCCCGACCGACCGCCCGGCCCCGACCGCCCGTCGCACGCGCGCCCCCCGGCGCGCCCTCGTCACGCTCGCCGCCGCCGCGCTGCTCGGCGTCGCGGCCGGCGCACCCGC
>NZ_BCRB01000010.1 GCF_001552375.1 Cellulomonas iranensis NBRC 101100 = JCM 18110
TGTGCCCTGGGCGAACACCGCGGGGCCCTGCCAGGTCCACCGTGTACTTTCAAGGCAGAGTCCCCGCGAGCGGAGGTTGAGGGGCCCGGCCCCGATCGCCCATGAACGTCAAGCGTCTCTTCCGCGGCCCCTTCATCTGGGTCGCCCTGGCCGTCCTGCTGTCCCTGGCCGCCTTCAGCATGCTGCAGATGCCCACGCAGCGGCAGATCGACACGTCCACGGGCCTCGAGCTCCTCAAGGACGGCAAGGTCGACCAGGTCCTCGTCACCGAGGGCACGCAGCGCGTGGACCTCACGCTCGCGGAGCCGTACGACCCGGACCCCGACCAGGACGGCGACCTCGGCACGCAGGTCTACTTCTTCTACGTCACGCCGCAGGGCGACCAGGTGGTCGACGCGATCACGCAGGCCGACCCCAAGGACGGCTTCACGTCGAAGGTCCCGCAGCCGTCGTGGTGGGGCAGCCTGCTGACGCTCGTGCTGCCGTTCATCATCATCCTGGGCCTGTTCTGGTTCCTGATGTCGAACGCGCAGGGCGGCGGCTCGCGCGTCATGAGCTTCGGCAAGTCCAAGGCCAAGCTCGTGAGCAAGGAGTCGCCCAAGGTCACGTTCGCCGACGTCGCGGGCGTCGACGAGGCGGTCGAGGAGCTGCAGGAGATCAAGGAGTTCCTCGCCGAGCCCGCGAAGTTCCAGGCCGTCGGCGCCAAGATCCCCAAGGGCGTGCTGCTGTACGGCCCGCCCGGGACCGGCAAGACCCTGCTGGCGCGCGCCGTGGCGGGCGAGGCGGGCGTGCCGTTCTACTCGATCTCCGGCTCGGACTTCGTCGAGATGTTCGTGGGTGTCGGTGCGAGCCGTGTCCGTGACCTGTTCCAGCAGGCCAAGGAGAACAGCCCCGCGATCATCTTCGTCGACGAGATCGACGCGGTCGGCCGGCACCGTGGCGCGGGCCTCGGCGGCGGGCACGACGAGCGCGAGCAGACGCTCAACCAGATGCTCGTCGAGATGGACGGGTTCGACGTCAAGACGAACGTCATCCTCATCGCGGCCACCAACCGCCCCGACATCCTCGACCCCGCGCTGCTGCGCCCGGGCCGCTTCGACCGCCAGGTCGCGGTCGAGCCGCCCGACCTCAAGGGTCGCGAGCGGATCCTCACGGTGCACGCGCAGGGCAAGCCCATGGCGCCGGCCGTCGACCTCGCGCTCGTCGCGCGGCGCACGCCGGGCTTCAGCGGCGCCGACCTCGCCAACGTGCTCAACGAGGCCGCGCTGCTCACCGCGCGCCGCGGTGCGCAGGTCATCGACGACGCCGCGCTCGACGAGGCGATCGACCGCGTGATCGCGGGGCCGCAGAAGCGCACGCGCGTCATGAACGTCAAGGAGCTCAAGATCACGGCGTACCACGAGGGCGGCCACGCCCTGGTGGCGGCCGCGCTGCGGTACACCGACCCGGTGACCAAGGTGACGATCCTGCCGCGCGGTCGCGCGCTGGGCTACACGATGGTCATGCCGCAGGAGGACAAGTACTCCACGACGCGCAACGAGCTGCTCGACCAGCTCGCGTACGCGATGGGCGGCCGCGTCGCCGAGGAGCTCGTGTTCCACGACCCGACCACGGGCGCGAGCAACGACATCGAGAAGGCCACGTCGACCGCGCGCAAGATGGTCACGCAGTTCGGCATGAGCGCCCGGCTCGGTGCGATCAAGCTCGGCCAGGAGTCCTCCGAGGTCTTCCTCGGCCGCGACGTCGGCCACCAGCGCGACTACTCCGAGGAGATCGCCGGCGCGATCGACGTCGAGGTCCGCGCGCTCATCGAGCACGCGCACGACGAGGCCCGCGAGATCCTCGTCGAGTACCGCGACGTGCTGGACGCGCTGGTCCTCGAGCTGCTCGAGAAGGAGACGCTCAACCAGGAGCAGCTCGCCGCGATCTTCGCGCCGATCACCAAGCGCCCCCCGCGCGACGTGTGGCTCTCGGGCGACGAGCGTGCGGTCTCCGACCGCGGGCCCGTCATGACGCCCGCCGAGCTGGCCGCGCAGAACGGGCACCCCGTGGTCCCGCAGGACGAGGCCGCGGCGGCGAACGCCGAGCACCCGGCGACCGCGGTCGTCGAGCTGCCCCCGGCGGGCACCCCCGACGCCGACGGGCCGCGCTGACGTGGCCGCCACCGACGTCACGGGCACGCCGGGCGACGACGGCTCGGTCATCTCCCGCACGCACGACGCGGGCGGCCGTGCGGTCGCGCCGTTCGACGAGGAGCGTGCTGCGCGTGCCGTGCGCGAGCTGCTGCTCGCGGTCGGCGAGGACCCCGACCGCGAGGGTCTGCAGGAGACGCCGGCGCGCGTCGCCCGGGCCTACCGCGAGATCTTCGCGGGTCTCACGATGGACGCGCGCGACGTGCTGACCACCACGTTCGACCTCGGCCACGAGGAGATGGTGCTGGTCAAGGACATCGAGGTGTACTCGACCTGCGAGCACCACCTCGTGCCGTTCCACGGCGTCGCGCACGTCGGGTACATCCCCGGCGCCGACGGCCGCATCACGGGGCTGTCGAAGCTCGCGCGCCTGGTCGACGTGTACGCGCGCCGGCCCCAGGTGCAGGAGCGCCTGACCTCGCAGGTCGCCGACGCGCTCGTCGAGGTGCTCAACCCCAAGGGCGTGCTGGTCGTCCTCGAGTGCGAGCACCTGTGCATGTCGATGCGCGGCGTGCGCAAGCCCGGCTCGCGGACCGTCACGTCGGCCGTGCGCGGCCAGATGCGCGACGTCGCGACCCGCGCCGAGGCCATGAGCCTGCTGGCCGGCCGGCACTGACGGACCCGGCCGTGCCACCGCGTCGGGCTGCGGCGCGCGGACCCGCACGGTCCCGCGCACCGCGACGAGCGCCTAGGCTCGCACCGTGACCGACCACGGCTCCCTCCTCCGTGGCCCGTCGGGGCTGCTCGACGCGCACGAGCGCCTCGGGCGCGCCCTCGTCATGGGCGTCGTCAACGTGACCCCCGACTCGTTCTCCGACGGCGGTCGCTGGTACGGCGTCGACGCCGCGGTGGAGCGCGGCCACGCGCTGCTCGCGCAGGGCGCCGACCTGCTCGACGTCGGCGGCGAGTCCACGCGGCCCGACGCGGCGCGCGTGCCGGTCGACGAGGAGCTCGCGCGCGTGCTGCCGGTGGTCGAGCGCCTCGCGGCGGCCGGTGCGGTCGTGAGCGTCGACACCACGCGGGCCGAGGTCGCGCGCGCGGCCGTCGAGCGTGGCGCCGTGCTCGTCAACGACGTGTCCGGCGGCCTGGCCGACCCCGACATGCCGCACCTGGTCGCGCGCACGGGCGTCGCCTACGTCGCGATGCACTGGCGCGGCCACGCCGACGTGATGGACGACCACGACGTGTACGACGACGTCGTCGTGGACGTGCGGGCCGAGCTGCGCGAGCGGGTCGCCGCGCTGCGGGCGGCGGGTGTCGATGACGCGCAGGTCGTGCTCGACCCGGGGCTGGGGTTCGCCAAGGCGGGTGCGAGCAACTGGCCCCTGCTCGCGCACCTGCCCGAGCTCGTCGCCGAAGGGTTCCCGGTGCTGGTCGGGGCGTCGCGCAAGCGGTTCCTCGGGCACCTGCTCGCGGGCGCCGACGGCGTCCCCGTGCCGCCGACGCAGCGGGACGACGCGACGGCGGCGATCAGCGCGCTCGCGGCGGCGGACGGGGTGTGGGCGGTGCGCGTCCACGAGGTCGCGGCGTCGGCCGCGGCGGTGCGCGTCGCGGCCCGCTGGCGCGCGGCACGCGACGGCACGGCAGGCTGGGCGACGACGGGCACGACGGCACGGTCCGCGACGGGGCGGGCCGCACGGGAGGGAGCACGGTGAGCGGTCAGGACGACGTGCACGACGACGGCGGGCGCCGGCTGGACCAGGTCCGGCTGTCGGGCATCAGCGCGACGGGGTACCACGGCGTGTTCGCGCACGAGCGGCGCGAGGGGCAGACGTTCGTCGCGGACGTCGTCGTGCACCTCGACACGCGCCGCGCGGCGGCGGGCGACGACCTCGCGCACACCGTCGACTACGGCGAGGTCGCGCAGCTCGTGGCCGCGGTCCTCTCGGGCGAGCCCGCGGACCTCATCGAGACGGTCGCGGAGCGGATCGCCGCGACGGTGCTGGCGCGTCCGCACGTGCAGGCCGTGGACGTGGCCCTGCACAAGCCGCAGGCGCCGATCACCGTGCCGTTCGGGGACGTGGTCGTCTCGATCCGGCGCGACCGCACGAAGCTGCCGGCCGCCGAGCCGTACCGCCCGCCGACGGGTGCCGTGCGACGCGACCCCGAGCCCGACGTGCGCCCGCGGACCGCGCCGCTGCCCGTGACCGGGCCGACGCACGCGGCCTCGGCGCCCGTGGTCGCCGCCGCTCCGGGGTCCGCGCGGGCTGATGCCGACACCGGCCCCGACGGCGTGGGCGCGGTCGTCGTGCCGGCGCCGTCGGGTGCGGTGCCGACCGGTGTGCTGCCGGCGGTGGCCGCGGCCACCGCGCTCGCCGCGGCCGCGCCCGGCCCCGTCCCGCCGCCCGTCGTCACGGGCCCCACGGGGCCGGTCCCGGGCACGTTCGGCGCGGGCCCCTCGGAGCCGGTCCCGTCGCCCGCGACCGCGCCGCGCGCCCACCTCGACGCCGACGACGACGGCCCCGCCACGCAGCTCATGGCCCCGGTCGACCTCCCGGACCACGACGCGCAGCCGTTCGACGCCCCGGAGCACGACGCGTCCGCGTACGCCGAGCCCGCGTACGTCGAGCCCCGGTACGCCGAGCCCGCGTCCGACCAGCCCGCGTACGACGTGCCGGCGCACGAGACCCCCGCGGCACCGCCGCTCGACGGCCCCGCCACGCAGCTCATGGCGCCCGTGGCCGACGTCGTCGAGGGCGAGCTGGTCCTCGACGCGCTCGACGAGCCCCCGGCGGCGCCGGTGCGCGCGGTGCTCGCGCTCGGTGCCAACCTCGGCCCGGCGCAGGAGACGCTGCGTCAGGCGGTCGCCGACCTCGCGTCGGTGCCCGGCATCGAGGTGGTCGCGGTGTCGCCGCTCGCGCGGACGGCCGCGATCGGCCCCGAGCAGCCGGACTACCTCAACGCCGTGCTGGTGGTGCGCACGACGCTCGCGCCGCGGGACCTGCTGCGCGCGGTGCACGCGGTCGAGCAGCACCACGGGCGCGAGCGCCTCGAGCGCTGGGGTCCGCGCACGCTCGACGTCGACATCGTGGTGTACGGCGACACGCTCGCCGTGACGGACGACCTCGAGCTGCCGCACCCGCGCGCGCACCAGCGCGCGTTCGTGCTGGAGCCGTGGGCGCAGGTCGAGCCCGACGCGGTGCTCCCCGGTCTCGGGGGCGGGCCCGTCGCGCAGCTCGCGGCGACCGCGCCGGACCGTGACGGGGTGCGCTGGATGGCGCTCGACTGGCTCACGGCGCCCGTGCCGGCCGCCAGCCCCGAGCCCGACGGCGACGGCGCGGGGCCGGGGGAGGCGCGGCTGCCGTGAGCGCGACCCGTCGCGGCACGCTGGTCCTGCTGGCCACGGGCGTCGCCGCGGTCACGTGGTGGGCCATGCGGATGCTCGTGGGCCGCGGGGCCGCGACGCCGCCCGAGGTGCCGTGGCTCGTGATCGCGGTCGAGCTGGTGATCGCGGGCGTCGTGCTGTCGATGGGCTGGGCCGTGCGGCAGTTCCAGCAGGGCAGGCGCCCCGACCTCAACCCGCTGCGCGCCGCCCGGACCGTCGTCCTCGCGAAGGCGGCGTGCTACACGGGTGCGCTGCTGACCGGGTGGTACGGCGGCCAGGCGCTCTCGCTGCTCACCGACGCGGACGTCCCGGGCAACCCGGCGCGGGCCGGCGCGGCCGGTCTCGCGGTGCTCGGCGCGGTTGCGCTCGCGGTCGCGGGCCTGGTCGTCGAGCACTGGTGCCGCATCCCCCCGCCGGACGCGGACGCGCCGACGCTGACGCGCGACCCGGACCCGACGGCGGGCTGAGGTCACGGCCGCGCGGTCGTGACCTGCGAGGCACCCCGGTGCGGGAGGATGGGGGCATGACCACTGCCGCCGCGGCCCCCGGGCCGTCCGCCGCCGACCCGTTCGACCTGCACGACGTCGCCTGGACGCCGGTGTCGCCCCGGCTGGCGGGCGCGCGCCTGCTCGTGCTCGCGGTGTGGGCCGTGGTGCTGCTCGTGCCGACGTCGGTGCTGGCCGCGGCCCTGGGGATCGCGTGGCTGTGGGCCGTGCCGGGCGTGCTCGCGGCGCTCCTGCTGTGGGGTGCGCTCGTCGTGCACCGGCAGGTGCGCGCGCTGCGCTACGCCGAGCGCGACGACGACCTTCTGATCCGCCGCGGCATCATGTTCCGCGAGCTCGTCGTCGTGCCCTACGGGCGCATGCAGTACGTCGACGTGAGCTCCGGCCCGCTCGCCCGTCGCTTCGACATCGCGACCGTGCAGCTGCACACCGCGGCGCCGGGCACGGACGCGACGATCCCGGGCCTGCCGCCGGCCGAGGCCGCGCGCCTGCGCGACCGTCTCGCGTCGCGCGGCGAGTCGCGTCTGGCCGGCCTGTGAGCACCTCGCTGCACCCCGTCCCCGAGTCGGCGGGCGAGGAGGGCTACGACTGGCGCCGGCTGCACCCGGTGACGCCCGCGCTGCGCGGCTGGAAGGTCGTCGCGGCGTTCGTCGCCGTCATCGGGTTCCAGATGTCCGACACGCTGCGGCAGATCATGGACGCGCTCGGCCCCGGGCGCGCGTGGCTCGTGGTGCTGGGCGTGGTGCTGCTGGTCGGGGTCGTGGGCTTCGTGTACTCGGCGCTCGCGTGGCGCGTCATGCGCTACGCCGTGACGGACGAGGCCGTGCACCTGCGCACGGGGCTGCTGTTCCGCCAGCAGCGGCAGGCGCGGCTCGACCGGCTGCAGGCCGTCGACGTCGTGCAGCCGCTGCTCGCGCGCCTGCTGGGGCTCGCGCAGCTCAACCTCGAGGTCGCGGGCGGCAGCGGCTCCGCGGTGCAGCTCGCGTTCCTGCGCGAGTCGGAGGCGACGGCCCTGCGCGCGCAGATCCTCGCGCTCGCGGCGGGGCTGGGCCCGCGCGGTGCCACGCCGCAGCCCGCGGCCGGCGCGGTCCCGCAGGGCGCGGTCCCGGCCGGTGCACCCGTCGCCGACGGCGCCCCGGCCGGTGCCGCCGCGTTCGAGGCCGCGCCCGAGCGGCAGGTGTACGAGCTGCCGATGGGCCGGCTCGTGCACTCGATCGTGCGGTCGGTGCCGCCGTGGCTCGTCGTCGTCGCGCTGGTCGGCGGTCTCGTCGTGGGCGTCGTGACCCACGACCTCGGGGGCCTGCTCGTCGGCGTCCCCGCCCTGCTGGGCGTCGGCGGGTACGTGTGGAACCGGCTCAACACGGGCGCGACGTTCCGTGCGGCGGCGTCGCCCGACGGCATCCGGCTGCGACACGGCCTCACGGAGACCCGCGCGCAGACCGTGCCGCCGGGACGTGTGCAGGCGGTGCGGCTCACGCAGGGTCCGCTGTGGCGCGGGCCCGACTGGTGGAAGGTCGAGATCAACGTCGCGGGGTACGGGCCGGAGGCCACGACCGAGTCCGTGCTGCACCCGGTCGCGACGCGCGCCGAGGCGGCCGTCGCGCTGTGGCTCGTGCTGCCCGACCTGGGTGTCGACGACCCGCTGGGCACGCTCGACGCGGCGTTCCGCGGCGTCGACGACGCGGGCGGCTTCACGCCCGCGCCGCGGCGCGCGCGGTGGGTGGACCCGCTGAGCCGCCGCCGGCACGGCGTGCTCGTGACCCGGACGGCGCTGATCATGCGCTCGGGGCGCTGGTGGCGCACGGTCGTCGTGGTGCCGCACGAGCGCACGCAGAGCCTCGCCCTGGAGCAGGGGCCGGTGCAGCGTCGGCTGCGCGTGGCGACGTTCGTCGCGCACTCGACGCCCGGCCCGATCTCGCCGCGCGTCGAGCACCTCGACGAGCACGTCGCGGCGGCGCTGCTCGAGCAGCAGGCGCGTCGTGCCCGCGAGGCGCGGGCCGTGGCCGGGCCGGAGCTGTGGATGCGGACCGCGTCGGCGGACCTCGGCGGCGCGGGGCAGGTCGTGGGCGCCGAGCCGCCGCGCCCGGTCGCCGACCCGGTCGCCGCCCCTGCCGAGCCCGCGTCGCCGGACCCGCGGCCGTGAGCGCCGACCCCGCGTCGCGGCCCGGGCGCCTCGGCGTCGGCGTCGTCGGGGCCGGCCGCGTGGGGGCCGTGCTCGGCAGCGCGCTGCGCGCCGCGGGGCACCCCGTGGTCGGCGTCTCGGCGGTGTCGGAGGCGTCGCGCGAGCGTGCGGCCGCGCTGCTGCCCGGCGTGCCGGTGCTGGACGTGCCGGAGGTCGTGCGGCGCTCCGAGCTCGTGCTGCTCGCGGTGCCCGACGACGCGCTCGCGCCGCTCGTGCGCGGGCTCGCCGGCACGGGCGCGTGGCAGGCCGGTCAGATCGTGGCGCACACGTCGGGCCGGTTCGGCGTCGACGTGCTCGGGCCCGCGCGCGCCGCGGGCGTGATCCCGCTCGCGCTGCACCCGGCGATGACGTTCACGGGCACCTCGCTGGACCTCTCGCGGCTCGTCGGCTGCACGTTCGCGGTGACCGCGCCGGCGCCGGTGCTGCCGATCGGGCAGGCGCTGGTCGTCGAGGTCGGCGGCGAGCCCGTCGTCGTCGCCGAGGACGCGCGGCCGCTCTACCACGCGGCCCTCGCGCACGGCGCGAACCACCTGGTGGTGCTGGTCGCGCAGGCCGCGCAGGCGCTGCGGGAGGCGGGCGTCGCCGAGCCGGGGCGCGCGCTGCGCCCGCTGCTCGACGCGGCACTGGACGGTGCGCTGCGCGCCGAGGACGCGTCCGGCGACGGCGGTCCGGGCGCGATCGCCGCGCTCACGGGGCCCGTGCGGCGCGGCGACGCGGGCACGGTCGCCGACCACGTCGCGGTGCTGTCGGCGCTCGGGACCTCCAGCGGGGCGGTCGACGTGCCGGCGGGGTACGGTGCTCTGGCCCGCGCGGCCGCGGCCCGCGCGCTCGGTGCGGGGCTCGTCGGCCCCGACGCGGCGCAGGCGGTGCTCGACGCGCTCGCGGGCATCATCGGCGCCCCGGCCGCGTTGCACGAGGGGGACGAGCGGCCCGGCGAGGGCCCCGACGGCCCGCCGGGCACCGGCCCGGCCCCGCAGGACGACGGCGGCACCCCGCCGCAGGAGGACGCATGACCACGACCCACCCGGCGCTCGTGCGCGACCGCGCGGCACTGGCCGCCGCGCTCGCCGCGCAGGACGCCGCGCCCCGGCCGGACGGTGCTGCGGCCCGTCCGTACCGGCGTGCGGTCGTCATGACCATGGGTGCGCTGCACGCGGGGCACCTCGCGCTGGTGGAGCGTGCGCGCGAGCTCGCCGACGCGGTCGTCGTGACGATCTTCGTGAACCCGCTGCAGTTCGGCCCGACCGAGGACCTCGCGCGGTACCCGCGCGACCTCGAGGGGGACGTCGCGCTGCTCACCGGGCCGGGGCTGCTGCGCGCGCAGGACGTGGTGTTCGCGCCGACCGTCGACGTCGTCTACCCGGACGGCGACCCGACGGTCCGCGTGGTCGCGGGCGGCCTCGGCGACGTGCTCGAGGGGGCCTCGCGCCCCGGGCACCTCGACGGCGTGCTCACGGTCGTCCTCAAGCTCCTGCACCTCACGCGCCCCGACGTCGCGGTGTTCGGTCAGAAGGACGCGCAGCAGCTCGCGGCGGTGCGGCGCATGGTGCACGACCTCGACGTGCCGGTGGACGTCGTCGCGCAGCCGACCGTGCGCGAGGCCGGCGGGCTCGCGCGCTCGAGCCGCAACGCGTACCTCACCGCGGACGAGCGTGGACGCGCGCTCGCGCTGTCGGCCGCGCTCGCGGCCGGGACGCGTGCCGCGCAGGACGGTGCCGGGCCCGACGCGGTCCTCGCGGCCGCGTGCGCCGTGCTCGACGAGCACCTGACCACCGGCGACGCGGTGGACTACGTCGCGCTCGTCGACGCCGCGACGTTCACGCCCGCGGGCCCGGCCACGACGGACGCGCTGCTGCTGCTCGCGGTCCGCGTGGGCGCGACCCGCCTGATCGACAACGCCCCGCTCGCGCTGCGGGGGGCACCCGTGGGTGCCCCGGCCGCGGGCCGCACGCACGGAGGTGCCGCGTGACCACGCTGCAGCGCACGATGATGACCGGCAAGATCCACCGCGCGACCGTGACGGCCGCCGACCTGCACTACGTCGGGTCGATCACGATCGACGCGGACCTGCTCGCGGCGGCCGACGTGCTGCCGGGCCAGCAGGTCGACGTGGTCGACGTGACCAACGGCTCGCGCCTGACGACGTACGCGATCGCGGGCGAGCCGGGCGGCGGCGAGGTGTGCGTCAACGGCGCGGCCGCGCACCTGGTGCACCCGGGGGACGTCGTCATCGTCATCGCCTACGGCGCGATGTCGGACGCCGAGGCGCGGACGTACTCGCCGCACGTCGTGCTCGTCGACGCCGCCAACCGGATCGTGGACACGGGCGACGACCCGGGCCAGGTGCCCGAGGCGTGGACCGCGGAGTCGGGGCTCGTGCCCTCGGGTCTGCCGTTCGCGGAGGGCCGCGCGGCGGTCGTGCGCGAGGACTGAGCCCGCGCCGGGCGGTCCGCGGTCCGACCGTGGCGCCGACCCGGGGCGCGGCCGCGTTAGTGTCCGTGCGTGCCCGCGGTGCCGCTCCTGCCCGACCTGCCCCCCGTCCGTGTCGCGACGCGCCTGGCCGCGCCCGACCCCGGCTGGTCGGTCGAGGCCGACGCCGTGGTGGTCGGCTCGGGCGTCGCGGGCCTGACGGCCGCGCTCGAGCTGCGCTCGCGCGTGCGGCGCGTGCTGCTGGTGACGAAGGGCGTGCTGTCGTCGGGGTCGACGGTGTGGGCGCAGGGCGGCATCGCGGCGGCGCTCGACCCCGCGGACTCGCCGGCGGCGCACCTGCGCGACACGCTCCTGGCGGGCGGCGGGCTGTGCGACCCGCGCGCGGTCGAGACGCTGGTCACCGAGGGGCCGCGCCGGGTCCGGGAGCTCGTGGCGCGCGGCGCGGTGTTCGACACCGGTCCCGACGGCGTCCTCAGCCTGACGCGCGAGGGCGGGCACCGGGCCGACCGGATCGCGCACGCGGGCGGCGACGCGACGGGCGCGGAGATCTCGCGCGCGCTGGTCGCGCAGATCGAGGCGGTGCGCGAGGACCCGGGCATCGAGGTGATCGAGCACGCGCTCGTGCTCGACGTCCTCACGGGCGCGCCGGGACCCGACGGCGCGCCGGGCCCGGTCGCGGGCGTCACGCTGCACGTCATCGGCGAGGGCTCGCGCGACGGCGTCGGCGCGGCGCTCGCGCCCGCGGTGGTGCTCGCGACCGGCGGCATCGGGCAGGTGTACCGCTCGTCGACGAACCCGGCGCAGGCGACGGGCGACGGCATCGCGGCGGCGCTGCGGGCCGGTGCGCTGCTGGGCGACCTGGAGTTCGTGCAGTTCCACCCCACGGTGCTGTGGCTGGGGGCGGGCGTGAAGGGCCAGCTCACGCTCGTGTCGGAGGCGGTGCGCGGCGAGGGTGCGCTGCTGCTCGACACGGACGGCGTGCGGTTCATGCCCGACGTGCACGAGCTGGCGGAGCTCGCGCCGCGCGACGTCGTGGCGCACGCGATCGTGCGGCGCATGGCCGCGACGGGGTCGGACCACGTGTGGCTCGACGCGCGGCACCTGGGCGGCGACTTCCTGCGTCGCAGGTTCCCGACGATCCACGAGCGCCTGGCCGAGCACGGCATCGACCCGGCGACGGACCTGGTCCCGGTGGCCCCGGCGCAGCACTACCACTCGGGGGGCGTCGTGACGGACCTCGACGGACGGTCCTCGGTGCGCGGTCTGTACGCTGTCGGCGAGGTCGCGTGCACGGGCGTGCACGGCGCCAACCGGCTCGCGTCGAACTCGCTGCTCGAGGGCCTGGTGTTCGCGCACCGCGCGGCGCGTGACGTGGCGGGGCGCGTCGAGGGCGGGTTCCTGCCGCGCGTCGAGCCGGTCGTGCGGCCGGGTGACGAGGCGCTGGTGGCGGCGGCCTCGCGGGCGCGCGTGCAGCGCGTGGCGACCGACGGGCCGGGCGTCCTGCGCTCGGCGGAGGGCCTGCGCCGCGCGCTGGACGCGCTGGGCCGGATCCCGGCCGACGCGCAGGCCCGGCGGGACGACGGCCGGCCGCTGGGGGAGCCGCAGCTCGCCGAGTGGGAGACGACGAACGTGCACCAGGTGGCGACGGTGCTGTCGCTCGCGGCGTTGGCGCGCGAGGAGTCGCGGGGCGGGCACGCCCGCGCGGACCACCCGGCGCCGCGGGACGCGTGGCGCGTGCGGGTGGGGGTGCGCGCGGCGGTCGGCGGCGGCGTCGTCGTCGGGACGTCGGGCCCGGCGTCCGACGGCGTGTCGTCCGACGACTCTCGATAGTTTCGATCTCGATCCTGCAACGAAAGTCGCGGCATCGCGACGACGCCTCTGGTCAGGCGACCAGATCCCCCGTACGTTGATCCGGCGAGATCCGACTTCGTGCGCAAAGGAGCGTCAATGCGTCGTCTCAGACACCATCGTGTCCTCGAAACTATCGGCGTGGGGGTGGCGGCGGCCGCGCTCGTCGTGGCACCCGCCGTCACGCTGGGATCGGCGGCGGTCGCGGCCGACGCGCCCGCCCAGGTGGACCTCGTCTTCGACTTCGAGGACGGCACGCTCCAGGGCTGGGAGCCCCGCGCGACGGAGCAGGGGGCGCCGGCCGTGGACCTCGTCGACTCCGGCGCGCACTCCGGCCAGCACGCCGCGCGCGTCTCCGACCGCGTGCACCAGGGCCAGGGCGTCCAGCTGCCCGTGACGGACGTGCTCACGCCCGGCGCGCAGTACGAGTACGAGGCGTGGCTGCGCTTCGAGGCCGACCCGGGCACGCTCGTCCTCAGCGCGCGCACCGACACCGACGGCACCGTCGCGTACTCCAACGTCGCGACGTTCACGGGCGTGACGACCGAGTGGACCCGCGTGGGCGGCATCTTCACGATGCCGGAGTTCGGCACCGCCGCCGAGCTCTACCTCGAGACGCAGTGGGACGGCGGCAACGCCGGCAACACCTCGACGTTCCTGCTCGACGACGTGACGATCGCGACCCCGCAGGTCACGGTCGAGGACCTGCCGCCGCTGCGGGGCGAGGTGCCCTGGCCGATGGGCGTCGCCATCGACCAGCGCGAGACGCTCGGCGACTCGCGCGACCTCGTGACGCGGCACTTCAACCAGATCACGGCCGAGAACCACATGAAGCCGTACGCCTGGTACGACGCCGACCGGAACTTCCGCATGGACCCGCAGGCCAAGGCGCTGCTCGACACCGCGGTGGCCGAGGACCTGCGCGTCTACGGGCACGTGCTGGTGTGGCACGGGCAGAACCCCGGCCAGACGGACGCCGACCCCGACACGGGCACGCCCGCGAACCCGGGCTGGATGTTCCTCGACGACGACGGCGTGCAGCTCACGTCGAGCCCCGAGGACCAGGAGCTGCTGCGCCAGCGCATGCGGCAGCACATCTTCTCGGTCGCGGAGACGATCGCCGACGCGTACGGCCCGTTCGGCTCGGAGTCGAACCCGCTCGTCGCGTGGGACGTCGTCAACGAGGTCGTCGCCGACGGCGGCGAGAACCCCGACGGCATGCGCCGCTCGGCCTGGTTCCAGATCCTCGGCGAGGAGTTCGTCGACCTCGCGTTCCGGTACGCCGACGAGGCGTTCAACGACGAGTACGCGGCCGCCGGCTCCGACCGTCCCGTGACGCTGTTCATCAACGACTACAGCACCGAGGCGATCGGCAAGCAGGACCGCTACTTCGCGCTCGTCTCGCGGCTGCTCGAGCGCGGCGTGCCGGTCGACGGCGTGGGTCACCAGTTCCACGTGAGCCTCTCGACGCCGGTCTCGGCCCTCGAGGCGGCGCTCACGCGCTTCGAGGCGCTGCCCGTCACGCAGGCCGTCACCGAGCTCGACGTCGCCACGGGCACGCCCGTGACCGAGGCGCGGCTCATCGAGCAGGGCTACTACTACCGCGACGCCTTCGACCTGTTCCGCGCGAAGGCGGCGTCGCTCTTCTCGGTCACGGTGTGGGGCCTGTTCGACGGCCGCAGCTGGGTCAACGACAACGGCGCCCCGCTGCTGTTCGACGACCGCCTGCAGGGCAAGCCCGCGTACTACGGCGCGGCCGGGCTCGAGCTGCCCGGGCGCATCGCGTCCGGCCAGTCGTTCGGCGGGCAGGTCGCGCTCGACGACGCCGCGGCCTCGGCGCCCGAGTGGGAGCAGCTCCCGCTCTCCCCGATCGGGGAGGACGGCGTCGCCGGCGGTCTGCAGACGCGGTGGACGGCCGACGCGCTGACGGTGCTCGCGCAGGTCCCGGCGGGCATCGACGCGGTCCGCGTCACGGTCGGGACGACGACGTACGCGGTGCCGCGCGAGGGCCAGGGCGACCTGCCCGCGGTCTGGGCCGCGCACGGCGACGGGTACCGCGTGGTCGTCCAGGTGCCCCTGACCGGGGCCGAGGAGGGCGACGTGCTCGCCTTCAACGTGGGCGTCGTGCAGGGCGAGCAGATCACGTCGTGGTCCGGCCGCGCGGGGTCCCTCGCGCTCGTCGAGCCGCTGTCGTACCTGGAGATCCCGTACGCCGCGGCCGACGTGCCCGACGTCGACGGCGACGTCGACGAGGTCTGGGCGGGCCTGGAGCCGGTCGTCACCGGCAAGCAGGTCTCGGGCAGCGGCACCGCGACGGCCGAGGTCCGCGCGCTGTGGGACACCGACACGCTGTTCGTGCTCGCGGAGGTCACCGACCCGGCGGTCGACAGCACCGCCACGCAGCCGTGGGAGCAGGACTCGGTCGAGATCTACCTCGACCTGGGCAACCGCAAGAACGGCGCCTACCTGCCGACCGACATGCAGCTGCGCGTCGGGGCCGACAACGCGGTGTCGTTCGGCAACGGCCCGGCCGAGCAGGCCGACCGCGTGCGCACCGCGACCGCGGCCACGGGCACGGGGTACGTCGTGGAGGTCGCGATCGACCTGATGGGTCTCGGCGGCGCGGACACCGTGCACGGCGTCGACTTCCAGGTCAACGACGCCGCGGGCGGCTCGCGCATCGGCATCACGAACTGGGCCGACCCGACGGGGCAGGGCTACCAGTCCACCGCCCGCTGGGGCGTCGCCAGGCTCGTCGAGGGCCCGGTGGAGCCGGAGGGGCCGCGCGTCACGCTCGGCAGCCAGGAGGTCCGCGCGGGCGAGGGCGTCGAGGTCGAGCTCGCCGGGTTCGCGCCGCAGACCGACGTCGTGCTGGCGCTCGACGCCGGGGCGACCGCGCGCGGCGGGCTCGGCGGCGTCGGCGCGGCCGCCGCGCCGGAGGGCCCCGTCGTGCTGGGCACCCTGACGACCGACCCGGGTGGGTCGGCCGTCGGGACGCTCACGGTGCCGGCGACCACCGCGCCGGGCGTGTACCTGCTGGTCGCGTCGGTCGACGGCTCGCCGCTGGCCGACGCCGCCCTGACCGTCCTCGCGGCGGCCCCGGGCGACGGCGGCACGGGCGGCGGCGACGGCGGTGGTGGCACCGGGTCGGCCGGTGGCACGGGCACCGGCAGCACCGGCGCCGGCGGCAGCCTCGCCGTCACCGGGACCGGGCTCGGCCTGGGGCTGCTCGCGCTGCTCCTCGCCGGCACGGGCACCACGCTCGTGGTCGCGCGTCGTCGCGGGCTCACCCCCGCGACGGTGCGGCAGACGCTGCTGCGGCGCTGACCGTGGCAGCGGCGCCGGGGTGACCTGCGGGTCACCCCGGCACCGGCCCCGCCGGACGTCCCCTCCCGACGTCCGGCGGGGCCTCGTCGTGCCCGGGGCGTCGCGCGCGGCTGCGCCGGTGGGCCGCCGGCTCGCGCCGCTACCGTGTCCCGGTGACCGCCGCACCCACGCCCGCCGCCCCCGCCCGGCCCGCCTCGCCCGTCCTGCCCGGCGACCCGGGCCCCGACGCGGGCGCGATCGCGCGGCTCGTCGCGGTCGCGCTCGACGAGGACCTGGGCGCCGCGCCCGGGCGTGACGTCACGACGCAGTCGACGGTGGACCGGGCCGCGCGCGGCGGCGCCGACGTCGTCGCGCGCGAGGCGGGTGCGGTCGCGGGGCTCGTCGTGGTGCCGGTCGTGCTCGACCAGGTCGCCGACCGGCTCGGCCTCCCGCACGCCGACGTCGTGTGGCACGTCGCCGACGGTGCGGTGGTCGACGCGGGTGCGGTGCTCGCGACCGTCACGGGCCCCACGCACGTGCTGCTCGTCGCCGAGCGCACGCTGCTCAACCTCGTCTCGCGCGCGTCGGGCGTCGCGACCCACACGCACCGGTGGACCCGTGCGCTCGCGGGCACGGGCGCGCAGGTCCTCGACACGCGCAAGACGACGCCGGGGCTGCGGGCGCTCGAGAAGTACGCCGTGCGGTGCGGCGGGGGCACCAACAAGCGCATGGGCCTGTACGACGTCGCGATGGTCAAGGACAACCACGTGGTCGCGGCGGGGTCGGTCGCGTCCGCGGTCCGCGCGGTGCGCGAGCGCCACCCGGACGTCGCGGTCCAGGTCGAGGTCGACCGGCCCGAGCAGGCCGACGAGGCGCTCGACGCGGGCGCCGACTTCCTGCTGCTCGACAACATGCCGACCGACGTGCTGGCCGCGACGGTCGCGCGCGTGCGGGCCCGCGAGGCCGCCGCCGGGCACGTCGACCTCGAGGCGACGGGGAACCTCACGCTCGAGCGGGCGCGCGAGGTCGCGCTCACGGGCGTCGACTTCCTGTCGGTCGGCGCGCTCACGCACTCGTCGCCGATCCTCGACGTCGCGCTCGACCTCGACCCGCGCTCGGTCGTCGCACCGGGCGCCGCGACGGACGCGGGGGAGCTCCGCGCTCGCCCGTAGAATCCCGGGGTGACCGAACGCACCGCACCCGCCGACCCGACCGCCGCCGACGCGGCGACGCCCGCCGTGGACGACGTCCCCGAGCAGATGCGCGTGCGTCGGTCCAAGCGCGAGCGGCTGCTCGCGTCGGGCGTCGAGGCCTACCCGGTGTCCGTGCCGCGCACGCACACCATCGAGGACGTGCGCGCGGCGCACCCCGACCTCGAGCCGGGCAGCGAGACGGACGACGTCGTGGGCGTCGCCGGGCGCGTCGTGTTCCTGCGCAACACCGGCAGGCTCGCGTTCGCGACGCTGCAGGACGGCGCCGGGACGCGCCTGCAGGCGATGCTGTCGGAGAAGGAGGTCGGCGCCGACGCGCTCGCCGCGTTCAAGGCCGACGTCGACCTCGGCGACCACGTCTTCGTGCACGGCCGCGTGATCGCCTCGCGGCGCGGCGAGCTGTCCGTGATGGCCGACGAATGGCGCATGGCCGCCAAGTCGATCCGCCCGCTGCCGAACCTCTACGAGGGCACCGAGATGTCCGAGGAGGCGCGCGTCCGGCAGCGTTACGTCGATCTGATCGTGCGTCCGGGTGCGCGTGAGATGGTGCGGCTGCGGTCGGCCGTCGTGCGGTCCTTGCGCGAGAACTTCTACCGCCGCGGATATCTCGAGCTCGAGACCCCCATGCTCCAGGTGCGCCCCGAGGGGGCCGCCGCGCGGCAGTTCGAGACGCACATGAACGCGTTCGACATCGACCTGTACCTGCGGATCGCGCCCGAGCTCTTCCTCAAGCGCGCGGCGGTCGGCGGCGTCGAGAAGGTCTTCGAGATCAACCGGAACTTCCGCAACGAGGGCGTCGACTCGACCCATTCGCCGGAGTTCGCGATGCTCGAGGCGTACGAGGCCTACGGCGACTACGACACCATGGCGGCCCTCACGCAGGACCTCGTGCAGACCGCCGCGCTCGACGCGCTGGGCACGACCGTGGTGACGCTCGCCGACGGCAGCGAGTACGACCTGGGCGGCACGTGGACGTCGCTGACGATGTACGGCTCGCTGTCCGAGGCGCTGGGCGAGGAGATCACGCACGACACGTCCGACGAGCGGCTGCTCGCGCTGCTCGACGCCGCCGAGGTCGAGCTCGCGCCCGCGCAGCGCAACCACGGCAAGATGGTCGAGGAGCTGTGGGAGCACCACGTCGGCGCGACCCTGTGGGCGCCGACGTTCGTCCGCGACTTCCCGGTCGAGACGTCGCCGCTGACGCGTGACCACCGCACCGAGCGCGGCCTGGTCGAGAAGTGGGACCTGTACGTGCGGGGCATGGAGCTCGCGACCGCGTACTCCGAGCTCGTCGACCCCGTGGTCCAGCGCGAGCGCTTCGAGGCGCAGGCGCTGCTCGCGGCGCGCGGCGACGACGAGGCCATGCGCATCGACGAGGACTTCCTCGCCGCGATGGAGCACGCGATGCCGCCGTCGGGCGGCATGGGGATGGGCGTCGACCGGCTGCTCATCGCGATGACTGGTCACGGTATTCGTGACACCATCCCATTCCCTCTCGTGAAGCCGCAGGTCTGACGTTGTCACCGTGGGAGGGTCCGTGAACGGCTGGGGTGCAGTTCTGGCAGCGTTGCTGCCGTCGGTCGGCGTCGGGCTGATCTTCTGGTTCTCGATGCGGGCGATCATCAACGCCGACCGCTCCGAGCGGCAGGCGATCGCACGGATGGACGCCGAGCACGAGCACAGCGGGCGCACAGAAGCCCCGTAATTCGAGGGTTGCGTTTGACGCGCTCAATGTCGGGTGAGACAGTGAGCGCGTCAGCTCAAATCCCCCATTGTCCGGGAGCATTCATGGCACAGAAGGTGCAGGTCCTGCTGGTCGACGACGTCGACGGCGGGACGGCGGACGAGACCGTCACGTTCGGTCTCGACGGCGTGACGTACGAGATCGACCTCACGTCGGAGAACGCCGCGAAGCTGCGCGACGCGTTCGCGCAGTGGGTCGCCAACGCCCGCAAGGTCAGCGGTCGCTCCTCGGGCCGGTCGGCGGGCCGCGCCACCTCCACGTCGTCGCGCTCGGCGCGCTCGAACGAGGCGCAGGAGATCCGCGAGTGGGCCAAGGCCAACGGCTACCAGGTCTCCGAGCGCGGCCGCATCTCGGCCGAGGTCAAGAAGGCCTACGACGACGCGCACTGAGCGTCGCCGCGTCGCCCAGGGGGTCGCGCGACGCAGCACGAAGGGGCCGGCACCCGCGGGTGCCGGCCCCTTCGTCGTCCCGGGACGGGGGTCAGGCCGGGCGGTCGACCGTGAGCTCGCGCGCCGCGGCGTACTGCGCGCGGACGTGCGGCTCGGGCGTGCCGGTCATGACCTCGGCGCCGGTCGACGCCGACCACGCGGGCGGCGCGTCCTGGCCCGACAGGACCCACGCCGCCTGCCGTGCGGCGCCGTCGGCGACGTACTCGCCGGGGGTGGGGACCTGCACGTCGAGCCCGAGGATGCCGGGCAGCACGTGCCGCACGGCCTCCGACTGCGCGCCGCCGCCGATGAGGAAGACCCGCTCGACCGGCACGCCGACCGCGCGCAGCGCGTCGATGCCGTCGGCCAGCGAGCAGAGCATGCCCTCGACGGCCGCGCGCGCGAGGTGCGCGGGCGTCGTGTTGGCCAGGCGCATGCCGTGCAGCGCACCCGTGGCCAGGGGCTTGTTGGGCGTGCGCTCACCCTCGAGGTACGGGATGTGCACGAGGCCGTCGGCGCCCGCGGGGGCCGACAGCGCGAGGCGCGACAGGCCCGCGTGGTCGACGCCGAGCATGCGTGCCGCGGCGTCGAGCACGCGCGACGCGTTCAGCGTGCACGCGAGCGGCAGGTAGGAACCGGTCGCGTCCGCGAAGCCCGTGACGAGGCCGGAGCCGTCGGCCGTCGGCGCGGCGGCCACCGCGGAGACGACGCCCGACGTGCCGAGCGACACCGCGACGTCGCCGGGCAGCAGGCCCAGCGCGAGCGCCGCGGCCGCGTTGTCGCCGGCGCCGGGGCCGAGCACGGGCCGCAGCGCGAATCCGGGCGCCACCGGCCCCGCCTCGTTCGCGGCGAGCACGCGCGGCAGGCGCGGCGTCGAGCCGAGCGCGAGCTCGAGCAGGTCGGTGCGGTAGTCCTCGGTGAACGGCGACCAGTAGCCCGTGCCGGACGCGTCCGACCGGTCGGTCACGAGGCCGTCGAGACCGACCTCGGCCATGCCGCCGGCGAGCTTCCAGGTGAGCCAGTCGTGGGGGAGCGCCACGGCCGCGACGCGCGCCGCGTTCTCGGGCTCGGCGTCGCGCAGCCAGCGCAGCTTCGTGACCGTGAGCGACGCGACGGGCACCGAGCCGATGGCCGACGCCCACGCCTGCGCCCCGGCGGCCGCGTCACCGTCGCCGAGCTCGGCGACGAGGTCCAGCGCGGCCTGCGCCGAGCGCGTGTCGTTCCACAGCAGGGCCTCGCGGACCACCTCGCCGTCGGCGTCGAGCACGACCATGCCGTGCTGCTGCCCGCCCACGCTGATCGCCTCGACGTCGTCGAGGCCGCCCGCGTCGGCGATCGCCGCCTGCAGCGCGTCCCACCAGTGGTGGGGGTGGACCTCGGTGCCGTCGGGGTGCTTCGCGCGGCCCTGGCGCACCAGCGCACCGGTCTGCGCGTCCCGCACCACCACCTTGCACGACTGCGTGGACGAGTCCACACCTGCCACGAGCGTCATCGCGTGTGCTCCTCTGCGAGCGGCCCGGGCGTGCCGGGCGTCGGGTGTCCGAGCGGGGGTCCTGCCGGCCCGCTCGGACGTCGGGTGCCGGGGACGGGCGACGCCCGGGGAGCGCGAGGCTCCCCGGGCGTCGGGTGGTGCTGGGGTCAGCCGCGCGCGCCGAGCGCGTGCTCGAGCGCGAGCTGGTTGAGGCGCACGAAGCCGAAGCCGTGCTTGGCCACGCCGTCGACGTCGAAGTCCTCGAACGCCGAGCGGTCGGCGAGGAAGTCGGCCAGCGACTCGCCCTCGTCCAGCGTCGGCTTGGCGAGCTCGAGCACGCCGGCGGCCTCGACGGCCTCCTGGACCTCGGGGTCCTCGCGGAACGCGATCGCGCGCTCCTTGAGCAGCAGGTACGTCGCCATGTTGGCGCGCGCCGACTCCCAGACGCCGTCGAAGTCCTCGGTGCGCGAGGGCTTGTAGTCGAAGTGCACCGGGCCGGTGTACTTCGGGCCGCCGCCGGGGAAGCCGTTCTCGAGCAGGTCGACGGTCGCGAACGCGGAGAACAGGTCGCCGTGGCCGAACACCAGGTCCTGGTCGTACTTGATGCCGCGCTGGCCGTTGAGGTCGATGTGGAAGAGCTTGTCCGCCCACAGCGCCTGCGCGAGGCCCGTCGTGTAGTTGAGGCCGGCCATCTGCTCGTGGCCCGTCTCGGGGTTGAGGCCGACGATGTCGCCGTGCTCGAGCTTGGCGATGAGGCCCAGCGCGTGCCCGATCGTCGGGAGCAGGATGTCGCCGCGGGGCTCGTTGGGCTTGGGCTCGAGCGCGATGCGCAGCTTGTAGCCCTTCTCCTTGATGTACGCGGCGACCGTGTCGATGCCGTCGGCGTACGCCTGGTGCGCGGCGTAGAGGTCCTTGGCCGAGTCGTACTCGGCGCCCTCGCGGCCGCCCCACATGACGAACGTGTCGGCGTCGAGCGACGCGGCGAGGTCGACGTTGCGCAGGATCTTGCGCAGCGCGTAGCGACGCACGCGGCGGTCGTTGGACGTGAACGCCCCGTCCTTGAAGACGGGGTGCGTGAACGTGTTGGTCGTGACCATCTCGACCGTGATGCCGGTCTCGGCGAGCGCGCCGCGGAAGCGGTCGAGGATCTTCTCGCGCTCGGCGTCCGAGGAGCCGAAGGGCACGACGTCGTCGTCGTGGAAGGTCACGTGCGCCGCGCCGAGCTCGGCGAGCTTGTGCACGGACTCGACCGGGTCGAGCCACGGGCGGGTGGCGGCCCCGAACGGGTCCTGCGCGTTCCATCCGACCGTCCAGAGGCCGAACGAGAACTTGTCGTCGGGGGTGGGCTTGCGAACCATGACGCCTCCACGTCGAGTGCGGTCCGGAGGCGCGTCGATGGCGACCCCGGTTTTGTTCTCGGGATGAATTTATCCCGCGGTCTCGGTAGGGTCAAGCCATGCCGAGGACGGACGACGCACCCGACGCCGCCCCCGGCGACGTCGCCGCGGAGCGTCCCCGGACGCCCCGCACACGGGAGGGCCGGGCGGCCGAGTGCGTGCCCGACCCGCAGCGCGCGGCCCGGCAGGCGCAGATGCGCACGCACAACCTGTCGGTCGCGCTCGCACAGGTCGTCGACGCGACCGAGCCCCCGTCGCGCGCGCAGATCGCCGCCGCGACGGGACTGTCGCGCGGCACCGTCACCGGCCTGGTCGACGTGCTCATCGAGGCCGGGCTCGTGCGCGAGCTCGACCCCGTCGTCGTCGCGCGCGCCGGCCGGCCCGCCGTGCCGCTCGCGCCCGCACCCGGCCGGGTCGCGGGCGTCGGCATGGAGGTCAACGTCGACTACCTGGGGCTGCGCGCCGTCGACCTCGCGGGCGACGTGCTCGTCGAGACCGTCGAGCGGGCCGACCTGCGCGCGAGCGACCCCGGCACCGTCCTCGACCGGCTCGCCGCGCTCGCGGGCCCCGTGCTCGCCGCGCTGTCCGCCGACGGCGTGCGCGTCGCCGGGACCGCGCTCGCGCTGCCGGGGCTCGTCGACCGCATCACCGGACCGCTGCGCTACGCGCCGAACCTCGGGTGGCGCGACGTCGACGTGGTCGCGCGCCTCGCGGCGCACCCCGTGCTCGCGGGCCTGCCGCCGCGCGTCGCCAACGAGGCCAACCTCGCCGCGCGCGCCGAGGCCCACGCGCGCCGCGGACCCGTCGCGCCGTCCTTCCTCTACGTGTCCGGCGAGGTCGGCGTCGGTGGCGCGCTCGTGCTGGACGGCGAGATCTTCCTCGGCCGGCACGGCTGGAGCGGCGAGATCGGGCACGTCGTCGTCGACGCCGGGCCCGGTGCGACCGCGCCCGTGTCGCTCGAGCAGCGTGCCGGGCAGGACGCGATCGCCCGCGCGGCGGGCCTGGCCCCCGGGACGCCGTTCGCCGACGTCGTCGCGGCGGTCGAGGCGGGCGACCCGCGCGCGCTTGACGCCGTGCGCGGCGCCGGGCGGTGGCTCGGCCTCGCGGTGTCGACCGTCGCCAACGTCGTCGACGTCAGCGAGGTCGTGCTCGGCGGCACGTTCGGGCTCGTGTTCGACGAGGTCCGCGGTGCCGTGGCCGACGCGCTCGCCGACCGCGTGATCTTCGCCGACTGGTCGTCGCCCTCGGTGTCCCGCTCGCGCTCCGGGGACTACCCGGCCATGACGGGCGGCGCGCTCGCCGTCCTGCGCACGGTCGTCGCCGACCCCACCCCCTGGATCGCCGCGGCGTCCTGACCCGCCGGGCGCGCGCGTCGCCGCGCCCCGGCGGCCGTCTCGCTGACCGTCGCTTCCGGGCGGCGCGTCTGCGTCCGCATGCCGGGATCGGCTCGTCGCGAGACCGGGCTGACGTGGTTCACGGGGGCCGACGGGCGACCCCAGCCCGGTCTCGGTGGTGCCACGTCCCAGGTCGCGGACGGTACGGTCCGAGCTCCGGCACGACGCCCGCCGGCCGGTGCTCCGGTGGGCGCCCGCGGCCGGCTCCGCCCGTGCGGTCCGTCGACGTCCTGGTGGCTGCGTCGACCACGGCGCGGCTGCGTAGGGTCGTCGCCGTGAGCGCGACGACACCCCTGTGGATCGGCACCTTCCCGCACGCCGGCATCGGCACCGAGGCCGGGCTCGGCGAGGGGATCTGGCGCGTGGACCTCGACCGCACCACCGGCGCCCTGGGCGAGCCGCGGCCCGTCGTCGAGACCCCCGCGCCCACGTTCGTCGCGACGCACCCCGGCGGCCGCTGGCTGTACGCCGTGGGGGAGAGCGAGCGGGGCACGGTCACGGCGTTCGAGGTCACCGCCGACGGCGGTCTCGTGCCCCGCGCGACCGTGACGTCGGGTGGCTCGGCGCCGTGCCACCTGCTGGTCGTCGACGACGCGCTGCTCGTCGCCAACTACGTCGACGGCGTGCTCGCGGTCGTCCCGCTGACGCCCGACGGCGCGGTCCGTCCGGACGTCGTCGCCGCGGGTGTGCCCGTGCAGGTCTTCCCGCACGCGGGGACGGGCCCGGACGCCGACCGCCAGGAGGGCCCGCACGCGCACTTCGTCGCGCTCACTCCCGACCGCCGCCACGTGCTCGTGGCCGACCTCGGCACCGACGAGCTGCGCCGCTACGCGCGCGCGGCCGACGGGACCCTCGTGGCCGACGGCGTGGCGGCCGTGCTGCCGCCCGGCACCGGCCCGCGCCACGTCGCTTTCGCCTCCGACGGCGCGCACCTGTACGTCGCGGGCGAGCTCGACGCGACCGTCCACGTGCTGGCCTGGGACGCGGCGTCGGCGACCGGCTCCCCCCGGCAGACGGTGCCCGCGGTGCCCCCGGCGGAGGCGGCCGACGGCGTGCGCCGGTCGCCGTCGCACGTGCTGCTCGACGGCGACCGTCTGCTGCTGGGCGTGCGCGCGCTCGGCCTGCGCGGCCCGGACGCGGTGACCTCCTACGACGTCCGCGCGGACGGCACGCTCGGCGAGCCGCGCACCGCGCCGCTGCCAGGCCCGACGCCCCGCCACCTCGCGGTCGTCGACGGCTGGACGGTCGTCGCGCTGCAGGACGCGCACGCGCTCGTCGTGCAGGGCCCCGACGGCACCCAGGTGGCGGCCGTCGCGCTGCGCTCGCCGGCGTGCGTCGTGCCGGTCGTCACCGCCTGATACGCCGCACGCCGCACGCCGCGGTGCGGCCGGACTCTCGCCGACGCCCGCCCGCGCGCTCCCGCCCCGCGCGCCTTCCCGCCGCGCGCGTCCACGGACACCCGTGCGGACGACGGACAGCGGCGTGCGGCTGTCCGTCGAGCCGCGACCGTGTCCGTCGGCGCCCGGGGTGCGCGCCGGAGCGGTGGGTCCGGCCGGTGGGCACCGGTGGCGTGCCCGCCCCGGCGGCGGTCCACAATGGGGGGTGACCACCGACCGGGCGCCGCGCGTCGCCATGCTCTCGGTGCACACGTCGCCGCTCGACCAGCCCGGCACGGGCGACGCGGGCGGCATGAACGTGTACGTGCTGGAGCTCGCGCACGCGCTCGCGGCGCGGGGTGCGCGCGTCGAGGTGTTCACGCGCGCCACCCGGTCCGACGTGCCGGAGACGGTGGTCCTCGACGGCGCCGACGCCGCGGGGCGCGGGCTGACGGACGCCGACGCGCGGGGCGTGCTGCTGGCCGACGCGGTGCCGCCGGGCGTCACGCCGCCCGTGCTGGTGCACCACGTGCCCGCGGGGCCGTTCGAGGCGCTCGACAAGAACGACCTGCCCGGCGTGCTGTGCGGCATGGCCGCGGGCGTGCTGCGCTCCGAGGCGGCGCGCCGGCCCGGCTGGTACGACGTCGTGCACTCGCACTACTGGCTGTCGGGCCAGGTGGGGGCGATCGCGGCGCAGCGCTGGGAGGTGCCGCTGGTCCACACCGCGCACACGCTCGCGAAGGTGAAGAACGCGAACCTCGGCCCGGGTGACGCGCCCGAGCCGACCGTGCGTGTCGTCGGCGAGGAGCAGGTCGTCGCGGACGCGGACGCGCTCGTCGCGTCGACGCCTGTCGAGGCGCGCGAGCTCGTCGAGCTGTACGGCGCGGACCCGGAGCGCGTGCACGTCGTCGAGCCGGGCGTGGACCTCGACCGGTTCCGGCCCGGCGGCCCCGGCGCGCGGGCCGACGCGCGGCGTCGCCTGGGCCTGCCGACCGACCGGCCGGTGGTGCTGTTCGCGGGGCGCGTGCAGCCGCTCAAGGCGCCCGACGTGCTGGTCCGCGCGCTCGGCGTGCTGCGCGCCACGGGTCGTGCCGTGCCGCAGCTCGTGGTGCTGGGCGGGCCGAGCGGGCGTCCGACGGCGGTGCGCGAGCTGCTCGCGCTCGCGGTGACGCTCGGCGTCGACGACGACGTCGTGGTGCGCCCGCCGGCGCCGCGCGACGAGCTCGCCGCGTGGTACCGCGCGGCCGACGTCGTCGCGATGCCGTCCCGCTCGGAGTCGTTCGGCCTGGTCGCGGTCGAGGCGCAGGCCACGGGCACGCCCGTGCTCGCGGCCGCCGTGGGCGGGCTGCGCACGGTCGTCGACGACGACGTGTCGGGCCGGCTCGTGCCGGGGCACGACCCCGCGGTGTGGGCCGACGCGATCGCCGACGCGCTCGCGGACCCGGGGCGACGCGCGCGCTGGGGCGAGGGCGCGCGGCGGGTCGCCGAGCGGTACGCGTGGACGACGGCCGCGGACCAGCTCCTCAAGGTCTACGCGGTCGCGGGCGAGGCGCGTCGCTGACCCGCGTCCGTCCCGCGGACCGCGGGACGGACGTCCCTGCGGGGCCCGCCGGGCTGGGGCAGGATGGACGTCATGACCTACACCCTCGTGCTGCTCCGCCACGGCGAGAGCGAGTGGAACGCGAAGAACCTGTTCACCGGCTGGGTGGACGTCCCCCTCTCCGAGAAGGGCGTCGAGGAGGCCAAGCGGGGCGGCAAGCTCCTGACGGACGCGGGTGTGCTCCCGGACGTCGTGCACACGTCGCTGCTGCGCCGCGCGATCACGACCGCGAACTACGCGCTCGACGTGGCCGACCGCCTGTGGATCCCCGTGAAGCGCTCGTGGCGCCTCAACGAGCGTCACTACGGTGCGCTGCAGGGCAAGAACAAGAAGCAGACGCTCGACGAGTACGGCGAGGAGCAGTTCATGCTCTGGCGCCGCTCGTACGACGTGCCGCCGCCGGAGATCGAGCTCGGCACCGAGTTCTCGCAGGACCAGGACCCGCGCTACGCCGGTGAGCCGATCCCGCGCACCGAGGCGCTCGCGCAGGTCCTCGAGCGCGCGCTGCCGTACTGGGACGCCGAGATCGTGCCCGACCTGAAGTCCGGCAAGACCGTCCTGGTCGCCGCGCACGGCAACTCGATCCGCTCGATCGTCAAGTACCTCGACGACGTCGACGAGCAGACCATCGCGGGCATCAACATCCCCACGGGCATCCCGCTCGTCTACCACCTGGACGAGGAGACGCTGAAGCCGACGAACCCCGGCGGCACGTACCTCGACCCCGAGGCGGCCGAGGCGGCCATCGCGGCCGTGGCGAACCAGGGTCGCTGAACGCCCTGACGCACCGCTGACGCACGACGACGGCCGGTCCACCCACGGGTGGGCCGGCCGTCGTCGTCGGTGCGGCCCCCGGGGCCGGGACGCGACGAGGCGCCCGCCCCCTCCCCGGGACGGACGCCTCGTCGTCCGTGGCGGGGCGGTCGGCCCCGCGGACGGCACGGGTGCCGGTCAGGCGCCCCGCACCGCGGCCGGGTCCAGCGCGTCGGCGAGGTCACCCGTCACCAGGTAGACCATGCGCCGCGCGACGGACACGCCGTGGTCGCCGAACCGCTCGTAGTAGCGGCCCAGCAGCGTGACGTCGACGGTCTCCTGCGTGCTGCGCTCCCACGGGCCCGACAGCATCGCGGTGAACGTGTCGGAGTGCAGCGCGTCCAGCAGGTCGTCGTCCTGCTGGATCGACTCGGCCAGCGCCATGTCCCGCGTCTCCAGCAGGGTCGCGACGCGGCGGGCGACGCGCACGGCGGCGTCCTGCATCTGCGTGAACGTCGGCTCGAGCCCGGCCGGCACGGCCGTCCCGGGGTACCGCAGCCGTGCGACCTGCGCGACGTGCCGCGCGAGGTCCCCCATGCGCTCGAGCGACGCGCTCATGCGCAGCGCCGACACGACGACCCGCAGGTCGGTCGCGACGGGCTGCTGCTGCGCGAGCAGCCGCACGCAGCGGTCGTCGAGGTCGCGCTCGAGCGCGTCGATCGCGAGGTCGTCGGCGATCACGGACTCGGCGAGCTGGAGGTCGGCGGTGAGCAGCGCGATCCCCGCGCTGCTGATGGCCTGCTCGACCCGGCCGGCCATGGCGACCAGGTCCTGGCCGAGCTGCGTGAGCTCGGCCTCGAAGATGTCCCGCATGTGCTCCCTCTCCCTGCGCGTGTGCAGCCCACACGGTGGCACGCGTCGGTGAACGAGCGCCGCCCGGCAGGTGAACAGCCGGCGGCGGTTCGTGGTCCCGCGCCGTCGGTGGCGCGGAGCCCCGCGGAGCCGCGCCTAGTGTGGCCCCGTGGAGTGGTTCCTGGATGCCGTGCCGCTGGCGGCGGGCGTGCTCGGCGTCCTCGTCGGCGCGGTCGCGATGGCGGCGTTCCGGTGGAGCGAGCGCGAGCAGCGCCGTGTGCCGCCGCAGCCCGAGCCGGAGCTCGAGGACGGCCTGGTGCGCACGCTGGCCGTGCTGCGCTCGGCGGCCGTGGTGCTCGACGCGCAGGACCGCGTGGTGCGGGCGAGCCCGCCCGCGCACGCGCTGGGCCTGGTGCGCGACGGGCGGCTCGTGCACGCCGCGATGCGCGACATGGTCACGGACGTGCGCCGCGACGGCGTGATCCGGGACGAGGAGCTCGACGTGCCGCGCGGCCCGGTCGGCCCGGCGCGGCTCATGGTCCAGGTGCGGGTCGCGCAGGTGACGCCGGACCACGTGCTGCTGCTCGCGGAGGACCTCACGCAGGCGCGCCGGCTCGAGGCGATCCGACGCGACTTCGTCGTCAACGTGTCGCACGAGCTGAAGACGCCCGTGGGTGCGCTGTCGCTGCTGGCCGAGACCGTGCAGGACGCGGCCGACGACCCCGAGGCGGTGCGCCGGTTCAGCGGGCGCATGCGCGCCGAGGCCGCGCGGCTGTCGGCGCTCGTGCACGAGATCATCGAGCTGTCGCGCCTGCAGGTCGCGGGCGCGCTCGAGGACGTCGAGGCGGTCGGGGTCGACGACGTCGTCGCCGAGGCCGTCGACCGCGCGCGCACGGGCGCCGACGCCAAGCAGATCCGCATCGCGGCGGGCGGCGACCGCGGGGTCACGGTGTTCGGCGACCACAACCTGCTCGTCACGGCCGTGCGCAACCTGCTGGACAACGCGGTCGCGTACTCGCCCGAGGGCACGCGCGTGAGCCTGGGCGTCCGGCGCCGCGGCGAGCTCGTCGAGATCGCGGTGGTCGACGAGGGCGTCGGCATCGCGGAGGCCGACCAGGACCGCGTGTTCGAGCGGTTCTACCGC
The DNA here is from genome assembly GCF_001552375.1 of Cellulomonas iranensis NBRC 101100 = JCM 18110. GTDB lineage: Bacteria > Actinomycetota > Actinomycetes > Actinomycetales > Cellulomonadaceae > Cellulomonas > Cellulomonas iranensis. Next base: position 29,157 of record NZ_BCRB01000010.1, read on the forward strand.
GTGGACCCCGCGCGCTCGCGCGACACGGGCGGCACCGGGCTCGGGCTGTCGATCGTCAAGCACGTCGCGGCGGACCACGGCGGCGACGTGTCGGTGTGGTCGCAGCCCGGCCGGGGCTCGACGTTCACGCTCCGTCTCCCGGTGGCCGACGCGCGCGGCGACGACGCGCCGGACGCGTCCGCCGCGGACGCGCCGGACGCCGCCGGCACGACCTCGTCGACGCCGGGTGCGCCCGGCGCACCCGACCACCCGACCGACGCCCCGGCGCGCCGCGAGCCGCGCACGCCGCCGAACCTCTCCAGGAGCACCCCGTGACCCGCATCCTGCTCGTCGAGGACGAGGAGTCCTACCGCGACCCGCTGTCCTACCAGCTCGGCCGCGAGGGCTACGACGTCGTGACCGCCGCGACGGGCCCCGACGCGCTCGACGCGTTCGCCGAGCACGGCGCCGACCTCGTGCTGCTCGACCTCATGCTCCCGGGCCTGCCGGGCACCGAGGTGTGCCGTCGGCTGCGTCTGGAGTCCGACGTGCCGGTCATCATGCTCACGGCCAAGGACGACGAGATCGACAAGGTCGTGGGCCTCGAGCTGGGCGCCGACGACTACGTGACCAAGCCGTACTCGTCGCGCGAGCTGCTCGCGCGGATCCGCGCGGTGCTGCGGCGCCGCGAGGCGGCGGGCCGTGCGCCGTCGGACGACGGCGAGGACGACGGCACGCTCGAGGTCGCGCACGTGCGCATGGACGTCGACCGGCACACCGTGCACGTGGACGGCGCGCTCGTGCCGTTCCCGCTCAAGGAGTTCGAGCTCCTCGAGATGCTGCTGCGCAACCCGGGCCGCGTGCTCACGCGGGGCCAGCTCATCGACCGTGTGTGGGGCTCGGACTACGTGGGCGACACCAAGACGCTCGACGTCCACGTCAAGCGCATCCGCGCGAAGATCGAGGCGGACCCGTCCGCGCCGACGCTGCTCACCACGGTCCGCGGGCTCGGCTACAAGCTGTCGGACGGCACCGAGGACTGACGTGCCGTGACGCACGTCGCACCCGGACGCGCGTCTGGTCGACCACCGTTCACCCGGGGTTCACCGAGCACCGCCGGTGCGGTCACCTGCCGCCCCTACCGTCGGCGTCGGCCGCGCACCGACCGGTGCGCGCGGACCGACAGGACGGGACACAGTGAAGCTCACCCCCCACAAGCGTTTCGGTGCGGTCGCCCTCACGGGCGTGCTCGCCCTCGCGCTCGCCGCGTGCTCCTCGACCTCCTCGGCGGAGCCGGGTGAGACGTCGGGCGCCGGCGGTGGCTCCGCGGCCGAGCTGAGCGGCTCGCTCGCCGGTGCGGGCGCCTCGTCGCAGGAGAAGGCCGTGGCCGGCTGGATCGCCGGCTTCAACGACACGTACCCCGACGTGGCCGTCAGCTACGACGCCGCGGGCTCGGGCGGCGGCCGCGAGCAGTTCCTCTCGGGCGGCGTGCAGTTCGCCGGCTCGGACGCGGCGCTCAAGCCGGAGGAGATCGAGAAGGCCACCGAGCGCTGCTTCGGCGGCGAGGCCCTCGAGCTCCCGCTCTACATCAGCCCGATCGCGGTCGTGTACAACCTGCCGGACCTCGACACCGAGCACCTGCAGCTCTCGGCGGCGACGATCGCGAAGATCTTCAACCGCGAGATCACGACGTGGGACGACCCGGCGATCGCCGCGGAGAACCCCGACGTCACGCTGCCGTCGACGGGCATCATCCCGGTCAACCGCAACGACGAGTCGGGCACGACCGAGAACTTCACGGAGTACCTCGCGGCGGCGTCGGACGGCGCCTGGCCGCACGAGGCCTCGGGCGACTGGCCGCTGTCCGGCGGGCAGTCCGGCAAGGGCACGCAGGGCATGATCGACACGGTCTCGGGCGCCGAGGGCGCGATCGGCTACGCCGACGCGTCGCGCGCCGGCGACCTGGGCACGGTCGCGCTGAAGGTCGGCGACGAGTACGTGCCGTTCTCGGCCGAGGCCGCCGCGAAGGTCGTCGACGCGTCGCCCGCCGCGGCGGACGCCACCGACAAGCGCCTGGTCGTCGAGCTCGACCGCACGACCACCGAGAAGGGCGCCTACCCGCTCGTCCTGGTGTCGTACTCGATCGCCTGCTCGACGTACGACTCCGAGTCGGACGCGAACAACGTCAAGGCGTACCTGTCCTACGTCGCGAGCCCGGAGGGCCAGGAGCGCGCGGCCGACCCGAGCGTCGCGGGCTCCGCGCCGATCTCGGACGACCTGCGCACCAAGGTGCAGGCCGCGATCGACGCCATCACGGTCGCGAGCTGACCGCACGGATGACCGCAGCGCGCACCCGCCCCGGGGACCGGCCCGTCGCCGGCCCCGGGGCGGGGGCGTGCCCGCACCGCCCCTGAGCACCGCCCCACCCTCCCCGCCCCTGCGGACCACACCCGGAGCAGCCGTGGCCGTCACCACCAGCACACCCCCGCAGCGGGGCGCCGACCCGCAGGCGCCCGCCGACGCGGGCGCCGCCGTGCGCGCCGCCTCGACCGGACGCGTCGCGAGCCGCGTCTTCGCGGGCCTGTCCACGGGCGCCGGCGTCCTCATCCTCGTGACGCTCGCCGCGGTCGCCGTCTTCCTCGTCATGGAGGCGTGGCCGGCCCTCACGGCGTCGTCCGAAGACCTCGAGGCGATCTCGTGGTTCAACGCGTCCTCGGTCGCCGCGTACGTCGGGCCGCTCGTCTTCGGCACGCTGCTGGCCTCGGTGCTGGCGCTGCTGCTCGCGGTGCCCGTGTCGATCGGCATCGCGCTGTTCATCTCGCACTACGCGCCGCGCCGGCTCGCGCAGGGCCTGGGCTACCTCATCGACCTGCTCGCGGCGATCCCGTCGGTCGTCTACGGCCTGTGGGGCGCGCTGTGGCTCATCGGGCAGCTCGACCCGGTGTTCACGTGGCTGTCGTCGACGCTCGGGTTCGTGCCGCTCTTCGAGGGCTACCAGGCGCCCGCCAAGAACGTGCTGTCGGCGTCGGTCGTGCTCGCCGTCATGATCCTGCCGATCATCACGGCCGTCTCGCGCGAGGTGTTCCTGCAGACCCCGCGCCTGCACGAGGAGGCGTCGCTCGCGCTCGGCGCGACGCGCTGGGAGATGGTGCGCATGGCCGTGCTGCCGTTCGGCCGCTCGGGCGTCATCAGCGCCGCGATGCTCGGACTGGGGCGTGCGCTCGGCGAGACGATGGCCGTGCTCATGGTCATCTCGCCCGGGTTCCTCTACTCGTTCTTCCTGCTGAAGCCGGGGCAGCACCAGACCATCGCCGCGAACATCGCCTCGAAGTTCCCCGAGTCGAGCGGCCTGAGCGTCAGCGCCCTCATCGCGACGGGTCTCGCGCTGTTCGTCGTGACGTTCGCCGTCAACTTCGCCGCGCGCTGGATCATCGCGCGGCGCGCCGAGTTCTCGGGAGCCAACTGATGACCGCCGACGTCGCCCCCGCCGGGCTGCTCGCCGACGCCACGTACCGGCGGCTGCCGTCGTGGGCCCCGTGGGGGTTCGCGGGTGGTGCGCTGGTCCTCGCGTTCCTCGTGCTCCTGGTCGCCGGGACGCCGGGCGTGCCCGGCGTCGTCGCGCTCGGCGCGGCGCTGTACGTGCTGTCGCTGAGCATCACCTCGCGCGTGGTCGAGGGGCCGCGCCGCGCCGCCGACCGGCTCGCGACGACGCTCGTGACGGGCTCGTTCCTGCTCGCGCTGATCCCGCTGGTCTCGCTCCTGCTGCTGGTGCTCACGCGCGGCTCGACGTCGTTCAGCTGGTCGTTCCTCACGACCGACATGGTCGGGATCTTCGGCGACATGACCGACGGCGGCATCCGGCACGCGGTCGTCGGCACGCTCATGGTGACGCTCGCCGCGGCGGTGATCTCGGTGCCGATCGGCCTGCTCACGGCGATCTACCTCGTGGAGTACGGGCGCGGGCCGCTCGCGCGGGCCATCACGTTCCTCGTCGACGTCATGACGGGCATCCCGTCGATCGTCGCGGGCCTGTTCGCGTTCGCGCTGTTCACCCTGGTCTTCGGTCCCGCGTACCGCGCGGGCGTCATGGGGGCCGTCGCGCTCGCGCTGCTCATGACGCCGGTAGTCATCCGCTCGGTCGAGGAGATGCTGCGTCTCGTGCCCAACGAGCTGCGCGAGGCGTCGTACGCGCTGGGCGTGCCGAAGTGGCTGACGATCGTCAAGGTCGTGCTGCGCACCGCCGCGGCGGGCATCGTCACGGGCGTCATGCTCGCGGTCGCCCGCGTCATCGGCGAGACCGCGCCGCTCCTGCTGACCGTCGGCCTGGTGACCCAGGTCAACTGGGACCTGTTCGACGGCCGCATGGCGACCCTCCCCGTGTTCGCGTACCGCCAGTACGAGCAGGGCGGCACCGGCATCGACCGGGCCTGGGCCGCGGCGCTCACGCTCATCCTCATCGTCATGCTCCTCAACCTCGTGGCCCGGCTCGTCAGCCGCTGGTTCGCCCCGAAGGGCGCCCGCTGACCGCGGGCCCGCTCCGACCCGAAGGAAGGACCCTCCCCATGTCCAAGCGGATCGACGTCTCCGACCTCGACGTCTTCTACGGCGACTTCCTCGCCGTCGAGGGCGTCAACATGACCATCGAGGCCCGGCAGGCCACGGCGCTCATCGGCCCGTCCGGCTGCGGCAAGTCGACGTTCCTGCGCACCCTCAACCGCATGCACGAGGTCATCCCCGGTGCGCGCGTGCAGGGCAAGGCGCTCATGGACGGCCAGGACCTGTACGGCACCGACGTCGACCCGGTGACGGTGCGCCGGCAGATCGGCATGGTCTTCCAGCGCCCCAACCCGTTCCCGACGATGTCGATCGCGGACAACGTGCTCGCGGGCGTGCGCCTCAACAACCGCCGCATGTCGAAGGGCGACCAGCAGGACCTCGTCGAGCGGTCGCTGCGCGGCGCGAACCTGTGGAACGAGGTCAAGGACCGCCTCGCGCGCCCGGGGTCGAGCCTGTCGGGCGGGCAGCAGCAGCGGCTGTGCATCGCGCGCGCGATCGCCGTGAAGCCGCAGGTGCTGCTCATGGACGAGCCGTGCTCGGCGCTCGACCCGATCTCGACGCTCGCGATCGAGGACCTCATCGCCGAGCTCAAGTCGGAGTACACGATCGTCATCGTCACGCACAACATGCAGCAGGCCGCGCGCGTCTCCGACCGCACCGCGTTCTTCAACATCGCGGGCACCGGCAAGCCGGGCAGGCTCATCGAGATGGACGACACCGCGACGATGTTCTCGTCGCCGCGCGAGCAGGCCACCGAGGACTACATCTCGGGCCGCTTCGGTTGAGCCGTCCCCGCACGCACGACGGGCCGACCACCGCGCGGTGGTCGGCCCGTCGTGCGTGGTGCGGGGTCGGGGGGCGTCAGCCCTCCTCGTCGCCCTCCTGGCCGGACGGCTGCGACGCGTCGCGCGTGGCGGCGGGGGTGGCGGTCGACGTCGCGGTGGTGTCGGGGAGCAGCGCCTGGTACTCGGGCAGCTTGTCGTTCAGCACGGGCACCTGGAGCTGCACGGAGCCGCTCGACGCGGTCGCGACCGTGACGGTCGTCAGCCCGCCGGGGGCGGCGTCGACGGCGGCGACCTCGACGTCGGCCGTCTCGTAGCGCGGGGGCGCGTCGGGGGCGCCGAGCAGCACGGTGGTCGACGCGGCGACGGGCACGCGGACCTCCTCGCCGGCGATCGTGAGCGTGACGGTCTCGTCCTGCGACGAGCCGTTGGCCAGCGCACCGGTGAGCGTGCCGGGCTGCCCCTCGGCCTGCGCGACGACGATCATGTTGAGCACGCGCACGTCGCCGACCGTGGTCGCGACGCCGTCGGACGGCTGGTAGTCCGCGATCGTCGCGATCGGGTTGGTGGCCGAGCAGCCGCTCAGCGCGAGGACGGCGGCGGCCGCCAGACCGGCGGCGGTCCGGGCGGTGCGGGGGCGGAGGCGGGTCACGAGGGCTCCTGCTCGGTCTCGCGCGCGGGGGCGGGGTGGGACGGTGGTCACGACCAGCACCCACGCGCGTGTGGTAGCGCGGGGAGCCGCAGGTCAGCCTACCCGTGGCGCGCCCCTGCGGGGGTGCCGGGCGGGTGCCGGGCGGGTGCTGCGGGGGTCGTGCGCGGGTCCTGCGACGGTCGCGCGCCGGGCCCCGCGGGCGCCGTCGCGGCGTGCCGGGGCGTGCGCGGCCGTCGCGCGAACTGCGTGCGACGGGCGGGTGACGAGCCTCTGACCTGGGCGGACGCCCGGGAAGCGCCGGAAATCACGGCAATCCGGCGTGATACCATACACGTCTGCGAAAGGGGACACCTGCAGATGACTTTCACTGTTGGGGAGACCGTCGTCTACCCGCACCACGGTGCAGCCAAGATCGAGGAGATCAAGAGCCGGACCATCCGGGGCGAGGAGAAGATCTACCTCAAGCTCAAGGTCGCGCACGGTGACCTGACCATCGAGGTTCCGGCGGAGAACGTCGACCTCGTCGGTGTTCGCGACGTCGTCGGCCAGGAGGGCCTGGACCGCGTGTTCGAGGTGCTGCGCGCCCCGTACACCGAGGAGCCCACCAACTGGTCGCGGCGCTACAAGGCCAACCTCGAGAAGCTCCAGTCGGGCGACGTCATCAAGGTCGCGGAGGTCGTGCGCGACCTGTCGCGGCGCGACGCCGACCGTGGCCTGTCGGCCGGTGAGAAGCGCATGCTCGCCAAGGCCCGGCAGATCCTCGTCTCGGAGCTCGCGCTCGCCGAGAAGACCGAGGAGGACAAGGCCGAGGCCATCCTCGACGAGGTCCTCGCCTCCTGATCCGCACGCACGACGGTCCGGGTGCACGCCGCCCGGGCCGTCTGCTGTGTCGGGGACCCGTGCGCCCCGCCGCACGGGGCACGATGCGCACATGACCATCGCCGCCGTCCTCACCGCCGCCGGGAGCGGCACGCGCCTCGGGCACACGCTGCCCAAGGCGCTCGTGCCCGTGTCCGGCGAACCCCTCGTGGTCCATGCCGCCCGCGCCCTGCTCGCGGCGCGCACGGCGGACGGTGCCGCCGTCTCCCAGCTGGTCGTCACGGCGCCCGAGACGCATCTCGACGTGGTCGCGGCGCTGCTCGACGACGTGGTCGACGCGGCCGCCGCCGAGGTCCGGCTCGACGTCGTCGGGGGCGGGCGCACGCGTCAGGAGTCGGTCGCGGCGGGCCTCGCGGAGCTCACCGACGACGTCGACGTCGTGCTGGTGCACGACGCCGCGCGCCCCCTCGTCCCGGCGGACCTGGTGGCGCGGGTCGCCGACGCGGTGCGCGCGGGGCACGTCGCCGTCGTGCCGGGGCTCCCGGTGGTCGACACCGTCAAGCGGGTCGGCCAGGGCGACGAGCGCGGACGGCCCGTGGTCGAGACCGTGCCGCGCGCGGACCTCGTCGCCGTGCAGACGCCGCAGGGCTTCGACCGTGACGTGCTCGAGCGCGCGCACGCGGTGGGCACCGGGCGCGGCGCGTCCGAGGCGACCGCCGCGTCGGACGACGCGGGGCTCGTCGAGGCGACGGGCGTCGCGGTGTGGGTGGTGCCGGGCGACGAGCGCGCGGCGAAGGTGACGACGGCCCGCGACCTGCTGGTCGCGCAGGCCCTGACGACGGGAGCGCTCGCGTGAACCTCCGCACCGGCATCGGCGTCGACGTGCACGCCTACGACCCCGACCCCGCGCCCGACGCGGTGCTGCACCTCGCGGGCCTCGAGTGGCCCGGGGAGCGGCCGCTCGCGGGGCACTCCGACGCGGACGTCGCGGCGCACGCGGCGGCCGACGCGCTGCTCTCGGCCGCCGGGCTGGGCGACCTCGGGGCGCAGTTCGGCACGTCCGACCCGCGGTGGGCGGGGGCGTCCGGTGCGGCGCTGCTCGCGGAGACGGCGCGGCGCGTCCGGGCGGCGGGCTTCACGCTGGGCAACGTCGCGGTGCAGGTGATCGGCAACCGGCCGAAGCTCGGCCCGCGTCGCGTCGAGGCGCAGGCCGTGCTGTCGATGGCGTGCGGCGCGCCCGTGACGGTGTCCGCGACGACGACCGACGCGCTGGGCCTGACGGGCCGCGGCGAGGGGGTCGCGGCGATCGCGACGGCGCTCGTCTCGCTCGGGACCGACTGACGTCCCGCGGGCGCCGCCCGCTAGCCGGCGGTGACCGCCGGGACCGGCGCGGGCGCGTCCTGCGGTGCGGGACGGCGACGCGCGGGCGCCGACCCGAGCAGCACGCCGCCGACCACGACGGCGCCGAGCGCGAGCTCGACGGGCGGCACGGCCTCGCGCAGCACGAGCCACGACGCCGCGATCCCGACGACGGGGACGAGCATCGAGAACGGTGCGACGACGCTCGACGGGTGGCGCGTCATGAGCCACGTCCACAGGCCCGTGCCGACGAGCGTCGCGACGAGCACGGTGTACGCGAGGCCGCCGAGGGCGGCGAGTCCGGTGGGCGACGTGAGGCCCCGGAACGACGCGGCCACGGCGTCCGGGCCCTCGACCAGGAGCGAGACCGCGAGCATCGGCAGCGGGGGCACGACCGACATCCACAGCACGAGGCGGAAGGGCGCGTCGGTGCGGGCCTGGCGGTTGGCGAGGTTGCCGAGCGCCCAGCCGAGGCCGCCGCAGAGCGTGAGGACGACGGGCAGCAGGGTCGCGCCGCCGTCCAGCCCGGCGCGGTGCACCGCGATGCCGCCGAGCCCCAGCACGGCGACCAAGACGCCCAGGCCCTGCCGCGGGCTGAGGCGCTCGCGCAGCAGCGCGGCCGCCAGGAGCACGGTGAACGGCGCCGAGGACTGCAGCACGAGCGACGCGAGACCGGTCGGCATGCCGGTGTCCATGGCGAGGTAGAGGAACAGGAACTGCAGCACGCCGAAGCCGAGCCCGTAGCCCAGCACCCAGCGCCACGCGACGCGCGGCCGGGGGACCAGCAGGACCGTGGGGACGGCGATGACCGCGAACCGCAGCGCCACGAGCAGGAACGGCGGGAACTGCTGGAGCGAGAGGTGGATCGCGACGAAGTTGAGGCCCCAGGTGACGGCGACGAGGGCGGCGAGCAGGCGGTGACGGAGCGGCACGCGGTCGAGTCTGCGGGGCTCGACCGTGCAGCACCATCGAAAAGACCTGCAGCGACGATGTAGCGTCACTGCATGGATCCGTCCGCTCTCTCGACGCTGCGGGCGGTGCGCGCGCACGGCGGCGTCACCGCGGCCGCGGCGGTGCGGCACCTCACGCCGTCCGCCGTGTCCCAGCAGCTCGCGACGCTGCAGCGCGAGGTCGGCGTCGCCCTCACGGAGCGCGCGGGTCGCGGCGTGCGCCTCACCCCCGCGGGCCACGCGCTCGCGGACGCCGCTCTCGACGTCGCCGTCGCGCTCGAGCGCGCGCGTGCCGCGTGCGACGCGTTCGTGGCGAGCCCCGGCGGGACCGTGACCGTCAGCGCGTTCTCGAGCGGCGCCGAGCTGCTCCTCCCGGGCCTCCTGGGCCGCGTCGCCGCGCTCGGGGGAGTGACGGTCGAGTGCGCGGACGAGGACGTCGCGCAGGACCGGTTCGTCGCGTTGACCGACCGGTTCGACCTCGTGGTCGCGCACCGGCCCGACGGCGGCGTCGGGTGGGGGGCCGACGTCGTGGTCGAGCCGCTCCTGCGCGAGCCGCTCGATGTGGCCGTGCCGTCCGACCACCCGCTGGCGGCCGGCGGGTCGGTCGCACCCGGGGACCTGGTCGACCTGCCCTGGATCGCCGTGCGGGAGGGGTTCCCGGTCGCGCGCGTCCTCGACGAGCTGACCGTGCGCACGGGCGTCGAGCCGCGGGTCGTGCACCGCATCAACGACTTCCACGTCGTCGAGGCGCTCGTCGCCGCGGGGCACGGCGTGAGCCTGCTGCCGCGCTTCACGACGCGCGCGGGGCCGGGTTCCGGGCTGCGGCTGCTGCCGCTGCGCGACGTGCGCGCGGGTCGCCTGGTCGAGGTGCTGCTGCGCCCGGACCGTGCGCGCCGGGTCGCGGTGCAGCGCGTGCTCACCGAGCTGCGAGCGCTCGCCGCGGACGTCGCCGCGTCCACGTCCTGACCGCGGTGTCAGGATGTGGACACGCTTCCACCCGGGCGGGTGAACCTCGGCGCGCGGACCCCGGCCGTGGTGCGGCAGGGGTCGCGGGGCTCGTCGCGAACCGGGCGAATCACCGGTACGGTCCGACGCCGTGACAGTGCCATCGACGGACGACGGGCGCACCGCCGCGCCCGCACCCGGCAGCACCGTGCCGGCGCTCGGTCCGCGCGGTCTGCCCCAGCGCGTCCCCGGGCTGCCGGTGCGGCAGCGCGACCGGGTCTCGCTCGAGACCCTCCGCGCCACGTTCGCGGGCCTCCAGCAGGTCGACGAGCGCGCGCGCCCCACGGTCGCGCTCGAGCCGCCGACGGACCTGCCGCCGGTGTGGCCGCCCGTCACGGGTGCGCTGCCCCGCGTCGGAGGCTGATCCCCCCCGCGGGGTGCGCGGTCAGTGCGCGGGGCCGAGCACGCGGTCGACGTACGCGTTGCGGAACGTCCCCGCCGGGTCGACGCGCGCGCGGACCCGGTTCGCGTCCGCCAGCCGCGGGTACAGCGACGCGAGCGTCCCGTGGTCGAGCCCGTGCATCTTGCCCCAGTGCGGGCGCCCGCCGACGGCCGCGACGATCCGCTCGGCCGCGTCGAAGTACCGGCGGTGCGGCAGCCGGTGGTACTGCTGGACCGCGACGTAGGCCGTCTCGCGGCCGTGCGCCGTCGACAGCCACACGTCGTCCGCGGCCGCGAACCGCACCTCGAGCGGGAAGGGCACGTGCGCCCCGGTCGCACGGAACCACGCCGCGAGCTCGTGCACGACGTCCCGCACGGACTCGCGGGGCACGGCGTACTCGGCCTCCCGGAACCGGACGCGCCGCGGCGACACGAGCACCTCGTGCGACGCGGCGGTGTACGTGCGTGGCGGCAGCCCCGCGGTCTGGAACCGGTTGAGGGCCGGCGTCAGGCGCCGGCTGCGGGTCGCGACCTCCTGCGCGGCGCCGAACGCCACGTTCGCGAGCAGCTCGTCGTCGAGCACGTGGCGCCACGTCGGCAGGGGGCGGTCGACGTCGTCCGTGACGTCGTTGCGCTTGGTGAGCGTCGTCGCCGTGTGCGGGAACCAGAAGAACTCGAAGTGGTCGTGCCCGTCGACCAGGTCGTCGAGCCCCTCGAGCACCGCGGGCAGCGGCATGGCCTCCTCGCGCGCCAGCAGCCGGTACGCCGGCACAACCTCGAGCGTGACGGCCGCGAGCACCCCCGCCGTGCCCAGCCCGAGCCGCGCGAGCTCGAACAGCTCCGGCTCGTGCGTGCGCGACGCCTCGACCACGTCGCCCGCGGCCGTCACGACGCGCAGCCCGACGACCTGCGTCGGGAGCCCGCCGAGACGCGCGCCCGTGCCGTGCGTGCCGGTGCTGATCGCGCCCGCGACCGACTGGCGGTCGATGTCGCCGAGGTTGCGCATCGCCAGGCCGCGGGCGGCGAGCCCGCGGTTGAGGGCGTGCAGGCGCATGCCTGCGCCCACGGTCACGTGCGTGGTGCCGTCGGGCCGTGGCGTGACGCGCTCGAACCGGGCCAGCGCGTCGAGGTGCACGTGGACGCCGTCGGTCACGGCGGCGCCCGAGAACGAGTGCCCCGCGCCCACGGCGCGCAGCCGCTCGCCCGACGCGGTGGCGGCGACGACCTCGGCGACCAGCTCGTCCAGGTCGCGCGGCCGGGTGACCCGCCGCGGCACGGCGCTCTCGGTGCGCGCCCAGTTGCGCCAGCGCTCCGGCCCGGTGCTGCCGGGCGCGTGTCCCCCCATCCTGCGAGCATGGGATTGGGCGGCCGTCCAAGTCAAGTGTGTGAGACCCTTGACTAACGTCATGACGGCCGATGAGATTATCCTCGGGAAGAGTGACGTCACGGCGCCCGGGGGGGGTGCGCCGGTCGTCGCCGCGAGGAGGAACCATGAACCGTCTACCGGTCGCCGAGCGACGCGAGCAGCTCATCGAGGCGGCGCTGGTCGTCGCGTGCCGTGACGGGGTCGACGGTGCGACCGTCCGCGCCGTCGCCGCCGAGGCAGGTGTCTCGCTCGGGGTCGTCCACTACTGCTTCCGTGACAAGGACGAGCTGCTGCGCGCGATGGCGCACACCATCACGCTGCGCAACACCGCGCGCGGCGAGGCGGAGATGCCCGAGTCCGCGCCCGTCTCGGACCTCATCGTGGGCGTCCTCGACACGGTGTGGGCCAACATCCGCGCGACGCGCGGCCCCCAGCTGCTCACGTACGAGCTGACGACGACGTCGCTGCGGCACCCCGAGCTCCGCCAGGTCGGCGTCGACCAGTACACGTACAGCTGGGCGGTCGCCGAGCACTTCCTCGAGGAGGTCGAGCGCGCAGGCAGCATCGTGTGGCGCGTGCCGCGGCACCTCATCGCGCGGTCGATCATCGCGGCGGTCGACGGGTTCTCGCTCGCGTGGCTCGTCGACGGTGACGACGACGCCGGGTACCAGGGCCTGCGGCTGTTCGCCGAGCACCTCGCGACGCTCGCGGTGCCGGTCGACGAGTCCGCGCTGCTCGGCGAGACGCGCGACGCGCCCGAGAGCGACGCCGACACACCCCGCCTCCCGTCGCCCGTCGCACCGTCAGGGGTAGCGTCCCTGGCATGACGTCGACCCCCGTGCGTCCCCCGGCCGCCGCCCCCGCCCCGTCCGGCGGTGGCGCCGACCCGGCGGGACGCACCGTGGGGCAGCGCCTCGACGCCGCGACGACGGGGCGTCCGGGGCCGCTCGTGGTGGTCGACCTCGACGCGCTCGAGGCCAACGCCGCCGACGTCGTGCGGCGCGCGGGCGGCGTGCCCGTCCGCGTCGCCAGCAAGTCCGTGCGGGTCCGGCACGTGCTCGAGCAGGTGCTCGCCCGCCCCGGGTTCGCGGGCGTGATGGCGTACGCGGCCGCCGAGGCGCGCTGGCTCGTCGGCCGCGGCGTCCGGGACGTCCTGCTCGGCTACCCCACGGTCGACACCGTCGCGATCGACGCGATCGCGGCCGACGCCGACGCCGCTGCCGCCGTGACGTTCATGGTCGACGACACCGCGCAGGCTGACCTGCTCGCGTCCGCCGCGCGCCGCCACGACCGGACGCTGCGCGTGTGCCTCGACGTCGACGCGTCCCTGCGCGTGGGGCGCGGGCCGCTCGCCGTGCACCTCGGCGTGCGTCGCTCGCCGGTCCGCACCCCGGCGCAGGCCGCCGCGCTCGCCACCGCCGTGCAGGCCCGCGGCGGGCTCGAGGTGCGCGGCGTCATGTTCTACGAGGCCCAGGTGGCAGGCCTGCCCGACACGTCGCTCGCGGTCCGGCTCGTCAAGGCCGCGTCGGTGCGCGAGCTCGCCGTGCGGCGCGCCGCCGTCGTCGACGCGGTCACCGACGCGCTCGGCCGGCCGCTCGCGCTCGTGAACTCCGGCGGCACGGGCTCGATCGAGGTGAGCGCGTCGGCCCCGGCGGTCACCGAGGTGACGGCCGGTTCGGGGCTGTTCGTGCCCACGCTCTTCGACGGGTACCGCGCGTTCCGCCCGCGGCCCGCCGCGTACGTGGGTCTCGACGTCGTGCGCATCCCGGGCGACGGCTGGGCCACCGTCTTCGGCGGCGGCTACGTCGCGTCCGGCCCGGCGACGCCGACGCGCCTGCCGCGGCCCGTGTGGCCCGAGGGGCTGCGCCTCGCGCCGCGCGAGGGGGCCGGCGAGGTCCAGACCCCGCTCCGGGTGCCCGCCCGTGCGGACCTGCGCGTCGGCGACCGCGTGTGGTTCCGGCACGCCAAGGCCGGCGAGGTCATGGAGCGGTTCGCCGAGGTCCACCTGGTGCGCGGCGACCGCGTGGCGGCCACCGTCCCCACCTACCGGGGCGAGGGCGTCTGCGTCGGCTGACGTCGCCGCGCAGGTCCGGGTCGGTCGCGGGGGTCCCGCGCCGGTAGCCTGGGCGGGTGACTCTGCGGCTGTTCGACAGCGGCACCCAGGCGGTGCGTGACTTCGTCCCCCTCGTCGAGGGCCGGGTCGGCATCTACCTGTGCGGTGCCACGGTGCAGTCACCACCGCACGTGGGGCACGTGCGCTCCGCCGTCGCGTTCGACGTGCTCGTGCGGTGGCTGCGGCGGCAGGGGCAGCGCGTGACGCTGGTCCGCAACGTCACCGACATCGACGACAAGATCCTCGCCAAGGCCGCCGCGGCCGGGCACGAGTGGTGGGCGTGGGCGCTGACCAACGAGCGCGCCTTCACGTCCGCGTACGACGCGCTCGGCGTCCTGCCGCCCGACTACGAGCCGCGCGCCACCGGGCACGTGCCGGCGATGCTCGCGCTCATGGAGCGGCTCGTCGAGCGCGGGCACGCGTACGTGGCGGGTCCGGGCGACGTGTACTTCGACGTGCGGTCGTGGTCGGACTACGGCTCGCTGACCAACCAGCGCGTCGACGACATGACCGACGTGCCGGACGACGCGGGCTCCGGCAAGCGCGACCCGCACGACTTCGCGCTGTGGAAGGCGCCGAAGCCCGGCGAGCCCGCGACCGCGGCGTGGGACACGCCCTTCGGCCGCGGCCGCCCCGGCTGGCACCTCGAGTGCTCGGCGATGGCGCACCGCTACCTCGGCGAGACGTTCGACATCCACGGCGGCGGCCTGGACCTGCGGTTCCCGCACCACGAGAACGAGCAGGCGCAGTCCCGGGCGGCCGGCTACGGGTTCGCGCGCCACTGGCTGCACAACGGCTGGGTCACGCAGGGTGGCGCCAAGATGAGCAAGTCCCTGGGCAACGGGCTGCTGGTCAGCGCCGTGCTCGAGAAGGCGCCTGCGGCGGTGGTCCGGTACGCGCTGACCGCCGTGCAGTACCGCTCGATGCTCGAGTGGACGGACGACACGCTCACCGAGGCGGCCGCCACGTGGGACCGCCTGGCCGGGTTCGTGCAGCGCGCGACCGAGCGGGTCGGGGCCGTGCCGGCCGCGGAGGTCGCGACCGCGGCGCTGCCCGCGGCCTTCGGCGCCGCGCTCGACGACGACCTCAACGTGCCGGCCGCGCTCGCGGTCGTGCACGAGACCCTGCGGGCGGGCAACACCGCGCTCGCCGCGGGCGACGACGCCGCCGCGCGCGACGCGATGGTCGCGCTGCGGGGCATGCTCGACGTGCTGGGTCTCGACCCCGGGTCGCCGCAGTGGGCCACCACCGGCGGCGACGACCGCACGGCGCGCGCCCTCGACGCGCTCGTGCGCGCCGAGCTCGACGCGCGCGCCGCGGCCCGTGCCGCGCGCGACTGGGCCGCCGCCGACGCGATCCGCGACCGGCTGACGGCGGCGGGCGTCGTCGTCGAGGACTCACCGACGGGTGCGCGCTGGACGCTCGCGGCACCCGTGACCGACACGACGGAGGACTGATGGCCGGCAACTCGCAGCGCCGCGGCGCGACCCGCAAGGCGGGGACCAAGAAGGGCGCACGCGTCGGGACGGGCGGGCACAGCCGCCGCGCGCTCGAGGGCAAGGGGCCCACGCCCAAGGCCGAGGACCGCCCGTACCACGTGGCGCACAAGCGCAAGGTCGCGGCCGAGAAGGGCGCGACAGGTGGGCGTGGGACGTCCGGACGACCGTCGGCGGGTGCCGCCCGCTCGGCCGCCGGGCGCAAGGGCGGCCGGACGTCCTCGACCCACGAGATCGTGGGCGGGCGCAACTCGGTCCTCGAGGCGCTCCGCGCCGGGATCCCGGTGTCGACCGTCTACGTCGCGTCGCGGCTCGAGGCGGACGACCGCACCAAGGAGATCGTGTCGATCGCCGCGGACGCGGGGTACCCGCTGCTCGAGGTCAGCCGCGCCGAGCTCGACCGGCTCACCGACGGCGCGGTCCACCAGGGCGTCGCGATCCAGGTGCCGCCGTACGAGTACCTCGACCCCGACGACCTGCTCGACACCGCGGAGGCGTCGCAGACCGCGCCGCTGATCGTCGCGCTCGACGGCGTGACCGACCCGCGCAACCTCGGCGCGGTCCTGCGCTCGGCGGGGGCGTTCGGTGCGCACGGCGTGCTCGTGCCCGAGCGGCGCGCGGCCGGTGTGACCGCGTCGGCGTGGAAGGTGTCGGCCGGTGCCGCCGCGCGCGTGCCCGTCGCACGCGCGACCAACCTGACGCGCGCGCTGCAGGACCTGCGCGCCGCGGGCGTGTTCGTCGTCGGCCTCGACGCGGGCGGCGACGTGCCGCTGGGTGAGCTGCCGTTCGCGACGGACCCGCTCGTGCTCGTCGTCGGCTCCGAGGGCAAGGGCCTGTCGCGGCTCGTGCGCGAGCAGTGCGACGCGATCGCGTCGATCCCCATCGCGTCGGCCGTCGAGTCGCTCAACGCGGGCGTCGCCGCCGGGATCGCGCTGTACGAGGTCGCGCGCCAGCGCGCCTGACGCGCCCCGCCCCGGCCGGCGTCAGCCGATGAGCCGGTCGGGGTCCAGATCGTCGTCGACGCGCGGGGTCTCGCCCGTCTCGCCGTCGCGCAGGTCCTCGGCGCGCGTGCCCAGGACGGCCTGCTCGTCGGGCCGGCTCGGCAGGATGTGCCGCACGTAGCTCGCGGCGACCTCCGTCATCGGCACGTCGCGGTCCTCCTGCTGCGACAGGTACCACCGGTGGTCGAGCAGCTCGTGGTAGATCTGCGCGGGCTCGAGCTTGCGGCGCAGCTCGCGCGGCACGCTGCGCACCGCGGGCTCGAAGATGTCCGTCAGCCAGTCGTGCGCGACGAACGCCTCGTCGTCGGCCTGCCGGTCGGTCGCGGCGCGGTACTCGTCGAGGTCGTTGAGCAGGCGGCGGGCCTGGTTCTCCTGCACGTCGAGGCCCGTCAGGCGCATGAGGCGACGCGAGTGGTGCCCGGCGTCGACGACCTTGGGCTGGATGCGGACGGTCGTGCCGTCGAGGTCGGTCGTGATGTCGAGCTCGCCGACGTCGAAGCCGAGGTCGTTGAGCCGGTCGATGCGTGCCTGCACGCGCCAGCGCTCGCCGTAGCCGAACGCCTCGACCTCGGTGAGCGCGCGCCACAGCTCGTCGTACCGGACCACGAGCGCCTCGCCGATCGCGACGACGTCCTCGTCCTCGTCGAGGAACTCGCCGGCCTGCAGGTCCATGAGCTCGCCGATGATGTTGACGCGCGCGACCTCGAGGTCGTACGCGCGCTGCCCCGGGCTGAGCCGGTCGTGCAGGTCGCCGGTCTCGGCGTCCACGAGGTACGCGGCGAACGTCTCGGCGTCGCGGCGGAACAGCGTGTTCGACAGCGACACGTCGCCCCAGTAGAAGCCCGCGAGGTGCAGGCGGACCAGCAGCACGGCGAGCGCGTCGATGAGGCGCGTCGCGGTGTCGGGTCGCAGCGCCTGGCTGAACAGCGCGCGGTACGGCAGCGAGAACTGCAGGTGCTGCGTGATGAGCACGGCCTCGAGCGGCTCGCCGTCGGGCGAGCGGCGACCCGTGATGACGCCGACGGGCTCGACGCTCGGCACCTCGAGCTTGCGCAGCTGGCGCAGCAGCTCGTACTCGCGGTACGCGACGGTCTCGCCGATCTCCTTGATCGCGATGACCCGCCCCGAGAGCCGCGCGAACCGCACGATGTGCCGCGAGATGCCGCGCGGCAGGGCCGCGAGCATCTCGGTGGGCCAGTCCTCGAGCGGCACGTCCCACGGCAGGTCGAGCAGCGCGGGGTCCGGGTTCGCCGCCGTGATCTGCAGGCGCTGCGCCGTTCCGCTCATGGCTCGATCCTCTCAGGTGGGGCGGCGGGGTCCGTGCGGGGACCGTGACGGTCGCGTGGAACGCCCGAGGCGGGCCCGGTCGACCGGACCCGCCTCGGTGCGTGTGGTGCTGGGTGTCAGGCGATGCGCTCGCCGGAGCCCGCGTGGAACAGGTGCTGCTCGTTCGGGCGGATCCGGACGTAGATCGTGTCGCCGATCTTCGGGACCGAGCGGGGGTCGACGCGCACGATGATCTGCGCGTCGCCGGCGCCCGAGTGCACCGCGGCGGCCGCACCGAACTCGTTGGTGAGCGCGCCGTACACGTACGCGTCCGAGCCGAGCTCCTCGACGAGGTTCACGACGACCGGGAACGAGTCCTGCGTGCCCTGCGGCACCGTGTCGAGCGACTCGGGGCGGAAGCCGACCGTGATGTGGCCCTTGTCGTCGTCCGTGAGGCGGCCGACGACCTCGCGCGGCAGCGCGAGACGCGACGAGCCGACGGACGCCGCACCCTCGAGCACGGGGAACGTGCCGATGTTCATGGCGGGCGAGCCGATGAAGCCGGCGACGAACACGTTGGCGGGCGTGTCGTACAGCGCACGCGGCGTGTCGACCTGCTGGAGGATGCCGTCCTTGAGGACCGCGATGCGGTCGCCCATGGTCAGGGCCTCGACCTGGTCGTGCGTGACGTAGACGGTCGTGACGCCGAGGCGGCGCGTGAGCGACGCGATCTGCGTACGGGTCTGGACGCGGAGCTTGGCGTCGAGGTTCGACAGCGGCTCGTCCATGAGGAAGACCTGGGGCGAGCGGACGATCGCGCGGCCCATGGCGACGCGCTGACGCTGACCACCCGAGAGGGCCTTCGGC
This sequence comes from Cellulomonas iranensis NBRC 101100 = JCM 18110, assembly GCF_001552375.1. Taxonomy (GTDB): domain Bacteria; phylum Actinomycetota; class Actinomycetes; order Actinomycetales; family Cellulomonadaceae; genus Cellulomonas; species Cellulomonas iranensis. The sequence goes on from NZ_BCRB01000010.1 coordinate 47,750, forward strand.
TTGCGGTCCAGGTACTGGGTGAGGTCGAGGATCTTCGCGGCCTCCTCGACGCGCGTGCGGATCTCGGCCTTGGGGGTGCCGGCGATCTTGAGCGCGAAGCCCATGTTGTCCGCCACGGTCATGTGGGGGTACAGGGCGTAGTTCTGGAAGACCATCGCGATGTCGCGGTCCTTGGGCTGCACGTCGGTGACGTCGCGGTCGCCGATGAGGATGCGCCCGGCGTTGACGTCCTCGAGGCCCGCGAGCATGCGGAGCGAGGTCGACTTGCCGCAGCCCGAGGGGCCGACGAGGACGAGGAACTCGCCGTCCTCGATGTGCAGGTTGAGCGCGTCCACCGCGGGGCGCTCCGTTCCCGGGTAGATCCGGGTCGCGTGGTCGAACGTGACCGTAGCCATGGCTGTGCCAATCCCTTCACCGGCAGGTACGTGCCGGACGATCCGTCGTGAAGAGTGTCAACGCAGGTCCGCGGGGGTACGCGGGCCTGCCGAGCCCTCTGTGTCTCCGCTGACACGGATCGAGGACGGTCAAGACCGTCCTCGGTCGCGGCGCCAGTATGGCACAGGTCACGGGGCCGGCCGGCGGGACCGTAGGCCCGGCGGGCACGGGTCAGACGAGCGCGTCGCGCAACGTCGCGAGGGCCGCGACGGCGGCCTCCGGGTCGGCCACGCGGAAGCGCGCGACGGTGTCGCCCGGGCCGACCTTGACCGTCACGTCGTCGGCGTCGAGCGCCGCGAACGCGTGCTCGTCGGTCACGTCGTCGCCGGCGTACAGCACGACCGGTGCGCCGAGCTCGTGGCGCAGCGCCTGCAGCGCCGTGCCCTTGTCCGCCGGCAGCACCGACAGCTCGACGACGTCCTTGCCGTGCATCGTGCCCACGCCCAGCTCGCCGCCGAGCGCGACGGCCTCGGCCTCGGCGGCGTCCGCGACGTCGCGCTCGGCCAGGCGCGTGTGCACCACGACGGCCGTCGGCTTGGTCTCGACCCACACGCCGTCACGCCCGCGCGCGACCGCGGCCGTGCGCGCGCCGAGCGCCGCGAGCCGGTCGGCCTGCTCGTGCGTCAGCTCGACGACGTCCCGGTCCAGCCCGAACTGCGTGACGCGGGCGCGCTCGGCGCCGTGGCTGCCGATGAGGTACGTGCCCGGCGGGACCTGCGCGAGCGCGTGCAGGTCGCCCATGGCGCGCCCCGAGACGAGGGCCAGCACGACGCCGTCGAGCGCGGCGAGCGCCGCGAGGACCTCGACGCCCGCGGGCAGGATGCGCGACGCCGACGGGTCGTCCTGCAGCGGTGCGAGCGTGCCGTCGAAGTCGAGCGCGACGAGCAGCGGGCGCGCCGCCGGGTCCGCGGCGAGCGCCGTGAGACGGGCCGTGAGGTCGGTGGTGGGGTCGGTGGTCGTGTCAGCCACGGCTGCTCCCGGGCATCGCGGTCAGCGCCGCGAGGAACTCGTCGGACCACGCCGCGACGTCGTGGCTCAGGACGCGCCGCCGCAGCTGGCGCATGCGCTTGCGGGACTCGCGCGCGTCGAGGTGCACGGCGGCGACGATCCTGTCCTTCATGCCGTCGATGTCGTGCGGGTTGACGAGCACGGCGCCGCTCAGCTCGTCGGCGGCGCCCGTGAACTCGCTGAGCACGAGCGCGCCGCGGTCGTCGGACCGTGCCGCCACGTACTCCTTGGCCACGAGGTTCATGCCGTCGCGCAGCGCGGTGACGAGCATGACGTCGGCAGCGAGGTACAGCGCCGCCATCTCCTCCATCGGGAACGACTGGTGCAGGTACTGCACGGGCGTGTGCCCGACCTGCCCGTGGTCGCCGTTGATGCGGCCCACGAGCAGCTCGACCTCGTCGCGCAGCTGCTGGTAGGCGCCGACGTTCTCGCGGCTCGGGCTCGCGACCTGCACGAGCACGGTGTCGGTGGGGGACAGCCGGCCGTCCTCGAGGAGCTCGCCGTACGCCTTGATGCGGTGCCGGATGCCCTTGGTGTAGTCGAGGCGGTCGACGCCCAGCAGCAGGTGCTCGGGGTCGCCGAGCTCGCGGCGGATCTCCCGCGCACGCTCCTGCACCTCGGGCGTGCGCGCCAGCGCGTCGAACGCGCGCGAGTCGATCGAGATCGGGAACGCGGCCGCCCGCACGACGCGCTGCGCGTCGGTGCCCTCGTCGACGGTGATGGTCTGGCCGCGGGTCGTCAGGTCGGTGACGCGGCGCACGACGCGCACGAAGTTCGCGGCGTCGCCCGCGCGCTGGAAGCCCAGCAGGTCCGCGCCGAGCAGCCCCTCGACGACCTGCCGCCGCCACGGCAGCTGCGCGAAGATCTCGAGCGGCGGGAACGGGATGTGGTGGAAGTAGCCGATCCGCAGGTCGGGCCGCAGCTCGCGCAGGTACGCCGGGACGAGCTGGAGCTGGTAGTCGTGCACCCACACGGTCGCGCCCGGCGACGCGTCGCGCGCGGCGGCCTCGGCGAACCGCCGGTTGACGCGCTGGTACGCGTCCCACCACTGCCGGTGGAACGTGGGCGGCGCGATCACGTCGTGGTACAGGGGCCACAGCGTGTCGTTCGAGAAGCCCTCGTAGTAGCGCTCGACGTCGTCGGACGTGAGCGTCACGGGCACGAGCTGCGTGCCGTCCACGTCGAACGGGTCGAGCTCCAGGCCGGGCGACCCGCCCCATCCGACCCACGCGCCGTCGGCCTTCGCCATCACGGGCGCGAGCGCCGTGACCAGGCCGCCGGGGGAGCGGGTCCAGCTCGGCGCGCCGTCGTCGTCCAGGCTCACGTCGACGGGCAGCCGGTTCGCGACGACGACCAGGTCGTAGCCGTCCTGCGGGGTGTCGGTGGGCAACGACATCAACTCCTCGAGGTTCGCCATGACCCTAGTCGTCCTATGGGTGACACGCTCGGGGACGGGCAGGACCCGTCCGGGCCCGTGACCGGCTAGGTTGCCGGGCATGGAGCGGATCGGTCTGACGCCGGGGTCGGAGATCGGCGGGTACACCGTGGTGGCCCCGCTCGGTTCCGGCGGCATGGGGACCGTGTACCGCGCGGTCGACGGCGGCGGCACGGCCGTCGCGCTCAAGCTGCTGCACCCGCACGTCGGGTCGGACGCGACGGTGCGCGCGCGACTGCTGCGCGAGGTCGCCGCGCTGCAGCGGCTGCGGCACCCCGCGGTCGCGGCCGTGCTCGACGCCGAGGCGGACTCCACCGAGGCGTTCCTCGTGACGGAGCTCGTCGCCGGGGACACGCTGACCAAGCACGTGCGCGAGCGCGGGCCGCTCGACGCCGACGACCTCGTCGCGCTCGCCGAGGGCCTGCGGGCCGCGCTCGCGGCCGTGCACGCGGCGGGCGTCGTGCACCGCGACCTCAAGCCGTCGAACGTGCTGCTCACCGACGACGGCCCGGTGCTCATCGACTTCGGGCTTGCGCAGGGCGTCGACGACGAAGCGAACCTCACGACCGCGGGGCTCGTGCTGGGGACGCCGGGCTACCTCGCGCCCGAGCTGCTCGACGGCGGCGACCCGAGCCCGGCGACGGACATGTGGGGCTGGGCCGCGCTGCTCGCGTTCGCCGCGACGGGCCGCGACCCGTTCGGCTCCCGGCCCGTCGAGGCCGTCCTGGCGCGCGCGCGCTCGGGCGACGCGGACCTCGCCGACGTCGGCCCGCTGACCGCAGCTGCGATCGCGGGCGCGCTGCGCCCCGAGCCCGCCGAGCGGACCGACCCCGAGGACGTCGTCGCGGCCCTGCGCGCCGTGGCCGCCGAGGGCGACCTGCCGCCGGGCGCCGTCGCGACGGTCGTGCTGCCCGCGGGCGGCGCCGATGACGTCGCGACGACCGTCGTCGACCCGGACGACCTCGACGAGGACGAGGGGGACGGCCCGGACGAGGACGACCTCGCGACCGAGCACGTCGCGTCGTCGCCGCGGGACGTGCAGCCGACCACGGCGCTCGGCGCCGGAGCCGCCGTGGCCTCCGCGGCGGTGCCCGTCAACGACGGGCGCACCGTTGCCGTGCCGGTCGGCGACGACGACCCGCACCGGACGACAGCGCTGCCCCCGACGGTCCCGCCGTCCGCCGCCGACGCCTGGCAGGAGGACTGGCAGGACGAGGACGGGCAGGACGGCGACTGGCAGGACGGCGACGAGCGGTGGCTCGGCGACGACCTCGCGCCGGACCCCGACGCCGCCGACGACGGCCCCTGGTACGTCCGCCCGCCGGCGCGTCGTCGCTGGGGGTCGATGCTCGCGATCGGCCTCGTGGTGGTGCTCGCCGCGATGCTCCAGCCGTTCGTGACGCTGCTCGTCGTCGTGGTGCTCGCGGTGCTCGTGCGCACCGTCGGGCTCGCGGTCGAGACCATGCACACGCGCCGCGAGCGCCGCGGCGTGCGCCGCTCCGACGTGCCGCTGGCCGTCACGGCGCTGCCCTGGTACCTGCTGCGCGCCGGGCTCGCGGTGCTGCCCCCGCTGCTGGTCGGCGGGGCGGTCGTGACGATCGTCGGCGGGATCGGCTGGTGGCTGCTGGGCTCGGGGCGGTGGGAGATCGGCGGCTCGCCGGGCGGCGAGCCCCCGCAGGGCACGACGGCGCGGCTGGTCGTCGCGGCGCTCACCCTCGTGCTCGTCGGGTTCGTGTGGTGGGGCCCGCTGTCGCGCATGACGCGCACGGGCGCGCGCCGCACGCTCGCGCTCGTCGCGCCCGGCCCCGTGGGTGCGCTCGTGGTCGTCGTGCTCGCGCTGGTCGGCGCGCTGCTGCTGTTCGACGGCCTGGTCGACGCGCGGCCGATCGGCTGGTGGCCGCTGTCCGAGCCGCCTGTCCTGCCGAACCCGTGAGCCGAACGGCGTGACCCGCGCCCGCGCGTACGCCTACCCTGGGCCCGTGCGTGTGACGCGGGCGGTGCGAGGGGCGACCCCCTCCGCCGCGCGTGCCCACCTGCTGGGCCTGCTCGGCGTGCTGCTGTCGGTCGCGTCCGTCGTGCTGGGCGTGCAGGGGCGCGTGCTGCTGCACCAGTGCCTCGCGGCCGAGGGCCCGCTCGCGGCGCTCGGCATGCGCCTGGCGGTGCTGCGCTCGGCCGCCGAGTGCCCCGAGGGCGCGGTCGGGCTGGGCGCGACGTCGCAGGGCGCCGTCGTGCTGCTCAGCGTGGCGCTGCCCGTGCTGGCCGCGCACGTGCTGCTCGCGGCGTGCGGGCTCAGCCTGGGCGCCGCCGCCCGGCGTGGCGCCGCCACCGCGCGTGCGCTGCTCGCGGCGCGGCTCGTCGCGCGGACGCCGGTCGCACCGGTCGTCGTGCCGGCGCGCGTGCGCGTCGTCGCCGACGTCGCGGTGCGGGTCCCCGCGGGGCGCGTGCTCGACCCGGCCCGGCCGCACCGAGGACCGCCGGCGCGCTGAGCAGCGCCCGCCCGCACGTCCCCGCCGGTCCGCCGGCCCCACCCAGGAGCACCCATGCCCACGAACGACCCCCGTCCCTCCAAGGCGCAGCGCCGCGACGAGGCGCGCGCCAAGGCCCTCGCCATGCGTCAGGAGCAGGAGCGCAAGGCCAAGCGCACCCGGCTCATCGCCATCGGCGGCCTCGTCACCGCCGTCGTCGTGCTCGGCGCGATCGTCTTCGGCATCGTCCGCCAGGGCCAGGCCAACGCCGAGGCCTACGGCGACGTCGTCTACGCCGGCGGCACCGCCAACACCGTCGTGCCCGCGCTCGCCGACGTCGAGCGGCCCGACGTGGCCGACGACGCGGGCGGCGTGCCGGTCAGCTCCGAGGGCGTCGGCACGGCCGTGCCCGACGACGTCGAGGTCCAGGTCTACTTCGACTTCATGTGCCCCTACTGCGGCATGTTCGACCGCGCGAACGGCGCCGAGCTCGAGCGTCTCGCCGAGGCGGGCGGCGTGACCGTCGTCTACAAGAACATCTCGTTCCTCGACGGCGCCTCGCGCGGCACGTTCTACTCGACGCGCACCGCCAACGCGGCCGCCGTGGTCGCCGCGCAGGACCCCGAGCACTACGTCGACTTCGTCAGCGCGCTGTACACCGAGGACAACCAGCCCGAGGAGAACACGAACGGCCTCAAGGACGCCGAGATCGCCGAGATCGCCCTGGGCGTCGGCGTCCCGCAGTCCGTGGTCGACCAGTTCACGGCGACCGTCGACGGCTCCTACGAGGTCGCGACGTCCGACTCCGAGACCGAGTCGCGCGACGGCACGTGGCGCACGTACGCGCCGTTCGTGGCCGCGACCACGCAGCAGGCGCAGACCGACCTCCCGACCCTTGGGACTCCGACCGTCCTCATCGACGGTGTGAAGTGGGAGACGGACCTGTACACGACCGGAGCTCTGACCGAGGCGATTAACCAGGCCGTCGCCGCCAAGGGCTGACCGTCGCCGCGGGCGCCCGTCCCTTCGTCGGGGGCGGGCGCCCGCGCGCGTCCCATCGTGGTCCCTGACGACTCGGCAAGACGGCTCCGGACGCATGACTCGATCACGTGGTCGAGGTGAGACACTGTAGGGGTATGTGAACGGCACCGGACGGGGGTCTTGCAGCCCGACTGGGCCGTGCCGCCTTGGCGCAATTGGTAGCGCAACGCCCTTGTAATGCGTAGGTTGTCGGTTCGAGTCCGACAGGCGGCTCAGACTTCGCTCGGGGTATCGGCTGGCGAATCGCCTGTGGTCGTCGCGGCTGTCGCCCGCCGCGAGTGCGTCGCTGACCGCCCTGTCCGCAGGGCGACCCTCCTGCGCAGTGGGCTGGACCGGCGGTTGTGCCTCAAGTGCTCGGGCGATGTGCAAGACCCGACCGCCGTGCCCCGCGCTGTGCCCGATACCGCGGTGGCAGGGGGATAGATGAGGACGGGATATCCCTCTGAGTTTGTAACGGTTACCTGCAGAACGCCGCGCGACGTGCGAGGTCCGGTGGGCCTCGCATGAGTTCTGGCGACGTTTCGTCGTCGATGCTTCCGGATCGGGTGGCGGCGGCGTCGGCACGTCTCACCCCGAGGGGCTCTGTCGGACGTATGCGGACCTCGCTCGTTCTCATCTGCGCGGAGAAACATGCTTGTCGGCATCGCGGCGTGTGCGCTACGGTTCATGGGCGTTCATGTTGGAGTGGACGCGAGCGCTTTCTGTGCTCGTCCTGCTCCGGGCGCAACGTCAGGTGTTCAGGCGAGAATAAGGGGGCAGTTTCGTGAGGAAGACTCATCGCGCGATCATGGCGGTCGTGCTGGCAACAGGGGGTGTTGCTCTTCTGCAGACCCCCGCAGCGGCCCAAACCGTATGTGTCACTTCACCCGATGGTGGTGCGACGGGGTGTGTGAGTGCCAATGCTGGGCAGCTGCCGCGGGCTTCCGCGTACGACGGTAGCTGCGACGGTCGTGGTCCCACGACCTATGTCAAGGTCGCGAACTCGAACTGGTATCCGGTCGCCAATGGTGACGGCTGCAATAGCACCAAGAGTCAGACCATCAGCTATGTTGCACAGAGCGGCAACAAGGTGCAGATCTACGTGTGCAACACGTCTTCGGGCTACTCGAGCTGCTCTTCGATCACGTCGTTCACTGTCTGATCCGGTCTGCAGGCTCCTGCGCGGCGGCACCCTCGATGTCGAGGGTGCCGCCGTCCTGGTGCCGCTCAGGCGCCGAGCGCCTCGCGCAGGAACGCCACGTCGTCGGCCTGACCCTCGGCGGGCGTCTCGACGACCACGTCGCAGCCCGCCTCGCGCACGACGTGCGCGATCAGCTCGGGCGGGATCGTGCCGTCGGCGAACGACGCGTGCCGGTCGCGGCTGGACCCGTGCGGGTCGCGCGAGGAGTTGGCGTGCACGAGGTCGATGCGGCCCGTGATCGCGGTGAGCCGCTCGACGATCGTCTCGAGGTCCTCGCCGGCCGCCCACGCGTGGCACGTGTCCAGGCACACGCCGACGTCGTAGCCGCCGATCGCGTCCCACAGCATGGCCCAGCGGTCGAGCGTGCGCGCGCACGCGTTCTCGCCGCCCGCGGTGTTCTCGACCAGCACGCGCACGGGGAACGTCGCGCGCTCGAACGTCTTGCGCCAGTTGTCGAACCCGACCGCGACGTCGTCGCCGTCGCCCACGTGCCCGCCGTGCACGACCAGCCCGCGCGCGCCCAGCTCGGCCGCCGCGGCGGTGTGCTGCGCGATCATGTTCCGGCTCGGGATGCGGATGCGGTTGTTGGTCGACGCGACGTTCACGAGGTACGGCGCGTGCGCGTAGATCCCCAGGCCCGAGGCGACGAGCGCGTCCGCGTCGGGGCGGCGCACGGGCTTCTTCCAGCCCTGCGGGTCGGCCAGGAACACCTGCACGGCCCGTGCGCCGACGCGCTGCGCCTCCGCCACCGGGTCGTCCCCGCGCACGTGCGCGCCGATCAGCACCACGACGTCCTCCTCGAGTCCTCGACGATGTGCCGCACCAGGCTCGCACGCCACGGACGCCGGCGCCGCGCGGCGGGCCGCCCGTCGCGCGCTCAGAGGGCGGGGCCGGTCTCCTCGAGCAGCCGCAGAGCCGCACTCACCCGCGGGTTGCGTGCGGGGTCGGTGTCGATGCCGAGGGTCGTGTAGACCGCGTAGACGTGGTTCTGCACCGACTTCTCGGTGATGCCGAGCTGCGCCGCGATCCCCGCGTTCGACAGGCCCTGCGCCAGCAGCCGCAGCACGGTGTACTGGCGCTGCGTGAGGCGCGCGACGCTCGACCCGGCCCGCGGCGCGACACGCTCGAGCAGTGCGGGGTCCAGGACCGTCTCGCCCGCGGCCGCCGCGCGCACCGCGTGCAGCAGCGTCGCCTCGCTCGTCGTCGACGTCTTCGACAGGTAGCCCCAGCCGTGCGCGACGTCGCGCGGCAGGTCGAGCAGCAGGTCCATCGCGTCGTGCGCCGACAGCAGCAGGACGCCCAGCGACGGCTGCGAGCGGCGCAGCGTCACGCCGAGCGCGATGCCGTTGCCGTCGGGCAGGTCGATGTCGAGCACGACGACGTCCACGACGCCCGGCGTCAGCACGGCGCGCGCCTCGACCGCGGAGCCGAGGGACGTGACGACCTCGAAGCCGCCGGCGTCGGCGAACGACCGCTCGAGCATCGAGCGGAACAGCGGCTGGTCCTCGACGACCGCGACGCGCAGTCGTCGTGGCGGGGTGGCTGAAGTCATCGGGACAAGTATCGTCACGCAGGCGCGTCGACGCAGGCGGACGCGTCGCGGACGAGGGCGTCGGGCGGGGTGAAAAGATGCAGGGCGGACAGCAGGTCGCGGCGACGGCGACCCGGACGCGCGACGAGGTCGAGGACCGTCGCGCGCTGCTGGGCGCCGCAGGCGTGGTGGCGCTCGGGTACGCGTTCGGCGCGGCCCTGCAGAGCTCGTGGATCTACTCCCAGGTGCTCCCCGAGTGGGGCGAGATCGAGCTGTGGCGGCGGTTGTCGGCGAACGGGGTCGCGGTCACGGGGCTCGTGGTCGCGCTCGTGCTGCTGCGGGTGAGCAGCACGCCCGGGATCGTGGGTGTCGCGCTGCGTGGGCTCGGCGCAGCAGTCGTCATGGGCGCGCTGCGCGTCGCGGCGCAGGTCGTGCTGGGCGTCTACCCGGCGTCCGACACCGAGTCGCTCGAGGCCGAGGCGTTCGCCGGCACGCTGATCGCCACGATCTCGGCAGCGATCGGTGTGGCCGCGATGCTGCTGCAGCGGCGCTCGCGCGCCGCGACGCGTGCGGCCGAGCGCGAGGCGGTGAGCGTCGAGATGGCCGTGCGCGCGCTCGAGGACGAGGAGATCCGGGTGCGACGCGCGGTGGCCGAGGGGCTGCACGGCACGTTGCAGCAGCGCCTGGTCCTGGTGGACGCGCGGCTCGACGCGGTGCAGGCCGCGACCGAGGGCACGCTGCCGGCCGCGACGGCCGACGTGCGCTGGGTGCGCTCGCAGCTCGCGGAGGCGCGCGACCTCGACGTCCGGCGCATGAGCCGGCTGCTCTACCCCGACCGGCTCGAGCTCGGGGTGGTGCCGGCCGTGCGGGCGCTGCTCGGGCGCCTGCCCGCGACGATCGCGACCAACCTGCAGGTCGGCGAGGGTCTGCGGCACGTCGACGACCCGACCCGCGGCGGGCTGACGATCCCCGAGCGGCTGCTCGTGGTGCGGGTCGTCGAGGAGGCCGTGACGAACGCGCTCAAGCACGGCCCGCCGTCACGCGTGGACGTGCGGATGGACGTCACGGACGGCGTGCTCGACGTCGTGGTCGTCAACGACGGCGGGTCGTTCGACGCGCCTGAGGAACCCGACCCGACGACGGGCACGGCGCGGCTCGCGCAGCGGCTGCGGATCGCGGGCGGCTCGCTGCACGTCGGGCCGGGCCCGGGGGGCGGCGCGGTGGTCGACGCGCGTCTGCCGCTGGGGGTCCTGGCGGGCGAGGACCGCACGGACTGAGCGGGTCGGGCCAGGCCGCAGGGCCGACCCTCGGACGGGTGCGCGACCGCGCCGACGAGTGACCTGCGCCACTCGTCCAGCCTAGGACGAAAGTCCCCCTGACCTGCGGGTACGCGTCTCAGAGAAGGCGTTTTCCGCCGGGTTCGCGGGTGAAGAACTCGGGCATCTCCGACGACCCCCGGGAGTTTTCACCTAGGCCTCCGCCGGAGGGGTGAGCGCGCCGATCGATAGTGGAGAGGAACCCATCTGAACACCCGTCCAAGAAGAGGTCCTCCCCGTGTCCACGTCCTCGAAGCGCGCCAACCGTCGCAAGCTCCTCGCCGTCGGTCTCGGTGTGCTCGGCGTCGCCGGCCTGTCGCTCGCGTCCGCGTCGCAGCTCAACGTCAACGGCACGTCCGCGTCGGTCGCGCAGGCCGGCACGGCCGCCGTCACGACCGCGGTCTGCCAGTCCAGCACCGTCGCCGTCTCCTACGGCCTCGCCTCCGGCACCCCCGGCTCGCTCGGCACCGGTGCGCAGTTCGGCTTCGCGGCCGAGGCCGACGCGCTCACCCTCACGTCGTTCGACGCGGCCTGCGGCGGCAAGACCGTCAAGGTCGCGCTCGGCTCCGCGTCCGGCACCCAGATCGGTGCCACCTACAGCGGGACCGTGCCCGCGTCCGGCGGCGCCGTGACGCTCACGCTCAACGGCGGCACCCCCGCCTTCGGCTCGGCGCTGACGCCCGCGCAGATCAACAGCATCAGCAAGGTCGCCGTCACGGTGTACGGCGCCTGACCGTGCCCCGCGTCCAGCTCGCAGCACCCGCCGGGACCCGGCGGGTGCTGCGAGCTGCGCGGACGGCGGCCGGCTGGGCCGTGCTCGGCGTCGTCGTGCTGCTGCTGTGGCCCACGAACCTCGGCGGCTGCACGTCGTTCACGCTCGTCTCCGGGCACTCGATGGAGCCCACCTACCGCACGGGCGACATCGTCGTCGCGCGGTGCGGCGTGCCCCAGGTCGGCGACGTCGTCATCTACCGGCCCGCCGCGCTGGACGGCGCGCGCATCATCCACCGCGTCATCGGCGGCGACCCCGACGGGTGGCGGCTGCAGGGCGACAACAACGACGCGGCGGACCCGTTCACCCCGACGCAGGACGAGGTCGTCGGCGTCGAGGTCCTGCACGTGCCGCGCCTCGGGCTCGCCGTCGGCTGGGCCGCGACCCCGGGCGTGTGGGCCAGCGTGCTCGTGCTCGCGCTCGCGCTCGTCGTGTGGCCGTCCGCACCGCGGGTGCGCACGTGACCCGGCGCCGCGCCGTGCGCCGCATCGCCGTGACGCTGAGCGGCGCCGCCGTGCTCGCCGTCACGCTGGTCCTCCTCGCCGCGCAGGTCGCCTCCGCCGCCGGCCTGCCGCTCACCGGCGCCGGTGCGCGCGCGTGGGCCGCCACGGCGCAGCGCTGCCAGGAGGCGCCCGTCACCGTCACCGCCGCGTCCGGCACCGCCGTGCGCGTGACCGGTGTGCAGGCCGCGTGCGTCGGGCGACCCCTCGTCGTCACGCTGTACGACCCCGCGGTGACGTCGTCCGCCGCGCAGTCGCGCCGGTTCGCCGGCCAGGCGACCGCGGCCGCGACGACCACCGTCGCCGGGGGCGCCTTCACCCCGGCCGCCGCTCTCGTGCCCCGCGTGACGGTCGACGGCTGGCTCGTGCCGTCCACCTGGAGCGGTCCGCAGCCGTTCGTGCGGTGCACCGTGCCGGACGACCCCGCCGCGTCGTGCACGGCGACCCTCGTGAACCGCCAGCAGTGGGGCTACCCGACGCCGACCACGTGGCTCGCGAACGTCGTCGTGTCCTCGACCAGCCCCACGCCCGTCACGTGGCAGGTCGACGTCGACCTCTCCGACCCCGAGCTGCCGTTCCTCGCGCGGGCGCTCACCGACGGCACCGGCGGGCTCGTGCGGGTCGCGGCGAGCGCGTGCGGCGACGCGCCGCGCGTCGTGACCGTGCGCGGCACGACCGCGTGGGGGTCGTTCCACCAGGTGCAGGACGGGCGCACGTCGTCGATCCAGCTGCGCGGCGACCTCACCGGCTCCGGCGGCCTGCTCACCTGCCCCTGACGGCGGGCCGGCGCGTCAGTCGACCGGCAGCGGGTCGGGCCGCTTCGCGACGCGCGCGTCGCCCGACGACCGCCGCCGCAGCCGCCGCGTGGCCCACGGGTAGGCGTGCTCGCGCAGCCAGTGCGCGTCGGCGCGCACGCGCTCGAGGCGCGGGACCGGCGGGAGCGGCGCGAGGGGGTCGTCCCAGTCGGGCCGGTCGGGCGGCAGGCCGAGCGCCACGAGCGCGGCCTGCGCGACGCGTGCGTGCCCGTCGGTCGTGAGGTGGATCCGGTCCTCGGCCCACATGCGCCAGTCCAGCAGGCTGCGCATGCCCCACAGGTCCAGCACGAAGGCGCCGTGCCGCCGCGCGATCGACCACACGTGCGCGCTGAACACGCCCGTGCGGCTCCGCGTCGTGCGCACCAGCGGGCTCTCGCGCGCGTCGAAGCCCGTCGACAGCAGGACGTCGGCACCGTCCGCGCGCAGCCGCGCGACCGCGCGCTCGAGGTCCGCCGCGACACGGTCGACGTCCACCGACGGGCGCAGGATGTCGTTGCCGCCCCCGACGAGGCTCACGAGGTCGGGCGCCATCGCCCGGGCGGCCGGCACCTGCTCGGTGAGGATCGGGCGCATGAGGCGACCGCGCACCGCGAGGTTCGCGTACTCCAGCGCCGGCAGGCCCGCGGCCGTGCGGCGCGCCGACAGGTGCGACGCGAGCTGGTCCGCCCAGCCGCGCAGGGGTGCGTCCTCGCCGTCGGGCGCGTCCCACAGGCCCTCGGTGAACGAGTCGCCGACCGCGACGTACCGCGACCACCGCGGCGGGTCGCCCGCGGCGGCGGGGCCGCCGGGCGGGGCGTCGGCGGGTCGCGGAGCGGTCGGGCCCTCGGGGTCGCGCGCGGACGTCATGGCCCCATCATGCGCCGTCGGGTCAGGGCAGGCGCCAGTCCACCGGTGCGGCGCCCTGCTCGCGCAGCAGCGCGTCGACGCGCGAGAACGGCCGCGACCCGAAGAACCCGCGGCTCGCGGACAGCGGGCTCGGGTGCGGGCTCGCGACCACGGGGACGTCGCCCAGCGCCGGGCGCAGCGACTGCGCGTCGCGGCCCCACAGCACCGCGACGAGCGGCCCGCCGCGTTCCACGAGCGCCGCGATGGCGCGGTCGGTGACCTGCTCCCAGCCGCGGCCGCGGTGCGAGGCCGGCGCGCCCGGCCGCACGGTGAGGACCCTGTTGAGCAGCATCACGCCCTGGTCCGCCCACGGCGACAGGTCGCCGCTCGTGGGGGCGGGGACCCCCAGGTCGTCGACGAGCTCGCGGAACACGTTCGCGAGCGAGCGCGGCAGCGGCCGCACGTCGGGCTGCACCGAGAACGATAGCCCCATGGGGTGCCCCGGCGTCGGGTACGGGTCCTGCCCGACCACCAGGACGCGCACGTCCGCGAGCGGGCGCTGGAACGCGCGCAGGATCGCGTCGGACGCCGGCAGGTAGGCGTGGCCCGCGGCGACCTCCTCGCGCAGGAACTGGCCGGCCGCGCGCAGCGCGGGCTCGGCGGGGGCCAGGGCAGCGGCCCAGTCGGGCGCGACGAGCTGGTCGAGAGGCGCGGTCACGAGCCCGCACGCTACCCGTGAGGGCTCCCGCACGGAGGCGGACGACGACGCGCCGACCGCCGCGCGCGGACGAATGACACCGGTGTGGTTCCGCACGTACCATGACGCGGAGCAGCGCGACCCGCACTGCCGGCACGAGGAGGAACCATGGACGCGAGCGCGGCGCCCGCCTCCCCGGGCGACGAGGTCCGCGACGACGCGCGCGGGGCCGACGGCCTCAGCGACCGCGACCGGCAGGTCCTCGAGTTCGAGCGCCAGTGGTGGAAGTACGCCGGCGCGAAGGAGCAGGCCGTGCGCGAGCTGTTCGACATGTCCGCCACGCGCTACTACCAGCTCCTCAACGCGCTCATCGACGACCCGGCGGCCCTCGCGCACGACCCGATGCTCGTCAAGCGGCTGCGGCGCATGCGGTCCTCGCGGCAGCGCGCGCGCACCGCGCGCCGCCTCGGCGCCGAGGGCTGAGCGGCAGGTGCCCCGTCCGTCCGGGTATGTCGCCCCGGCGGCGCGGCCGTGCGGCGGGCCTGGCCGGTGCGGCGGCCCCGAGACGTTAGCCTTGCGGCCGTGAGCAAGGCCGACTACCCGTACCCCGAGGACGAGTTCGACGCGATCTCGCCCGACGCCCCGACGGGTGTGCACCGTGCCCCGCGCTCCACGTGGAGCAAGTGGTGGCCGTTCCTCGTCGTGCTCGTCGTCGTGCCCGCGCTCGCCTGGGGCGTCGTGACCTTCCTGTCGCGCACCGGCAACCTGCCTGGCGACGCGTCGCAGCCCCAGGGCGGCACCAGCGGCGAGGTCCAGGAGCCGCCCGCCGACGACCCCGCGACCGACGGCGCCGAGGACCCCGCGACCGACGGGGCCGAGGAGCAGCCGACGCCCGCGCCCGAGGAGACCGTCGAGGCGCCGCAGCCCGTGCTGACCACGCCGGTGCGCGTGCTCAACGGTGCGCGGGTGGCCGGCCTGGCCGCCGAGGTCGCGGGACAGCTCGAGACCGCGGGCTTCACGGACGTGACGCCCGACAACGCCACCGGCTCGCTGCCCGCGCAGTCCACGGTGTTCATCGCCTCGGAGGACCTGCGGGCGACGGCCGACCTCGTCGCGAGCACCGTGAACGTGCCGACGATCGTCGTCGACGCCCAGCGCGCCGGCACCGGCGTCTCCGTCGTCCTCGTCACCGACCCGCGCGGCTGACAGGCCCCGGCGGGCGCCCGCGCCGCCCCGGCACGTCACGTCACGTCACCTGAGCGGACCCTGGTCGCGCGTCCACGCCCCGCACTAGGCTCCGGGCACCGGGGCGACGGCGGATCTCCCCGGGCACCGGACGTCGAGGAGCACGGCATGGCCCAGGGCACGGTCAAGTGGTTCAACGCGGAGAAGGGGTTCGGCTTCATCACGCCCGAGGGCGGGGGCCAGGACCTCTTCGTGCACTACAGCGCGATCCAGGTCGACGGCTACCGCACCCTCGAGGAGGGACAGGCGGTCGCCTTCGAGGTCGGGCAGGGCACCAAGGGCCCGCAGGCCGAGCAGGTGCGTCCCGTCTGACGGCGCGGACGGACGGCCCGGTCGCCCCGGCGGCCGGGCCGTCGTCGTGCCTCGGCCCGCGGACGTCCGTCACGACCCGTCGAGCGCGTCGAGCGCGAGCAGCACGCACGCGGCGCTCCACGCCAACGGCGCGACCGCCGCGGGCGCACCGTCCGCGAGCAGCTTCTCCGGGATCGACCCGGACGCCGTGCGGTGCGCGTCGATGACGTCGAGCCAGCGCGTCGCCGTCGCGACGTCGCCCTGCTCGGCGGCGACCCAGGCGTACAGCGAGGTCTGCGGCGTCCACGACACGCCGTCGCGGCGCCACGCGCCGCCCGGTGCCAGCCCGGCCGCGGGCCGCAGCATCGACGGCACCGACGCGCGCCACGCCACGGCGCCGTCCGCGGGCGGCTGCGCCCAGAACGGCGCGAGGACGAACGCGCTCGCGGCGTCGGGGACCGGGCGCGACGGGTAGCGCCCGTAGCCGCCCGGCCCGAACGCGGCGACGACCGCGTCCCGCGCCCGTGCCGCGCCGGCGCGGGCCCGCGCGGCGTCGTCGGGGCGGTCGGCCGCCGACAGCACCGCCGCCGCCTGCTCGAGGCCGGCCACGAGCGGGGCCGCCGTGCCGAGCGTGACCTCGTGCTCGGCGACCTCCCAGTAGTCCGGCGACGCCGGCGGCAGGCCCTCGGCCACGAGCGTCAGCGCGTGCGTCGCCGACCGCGACACGAGCGGTGCGAGACGTGCCGCGACGGCCGGCCGCTCGGCCGCCGGCACCTCGGCGAGCACCAGGCCCGCCGCCCACATCGACCAGCCCGTGCCGTCGCTCTGCGTGCCGCGGTCGTCGGGCGGCCCGGAGCCGTCGGGCCGGTACCGCGCCTCGAACGACCCGTCCGGCTCCTGCACGTCCGCCA
This sequence comes from Cellulomonas iranensis NBRC 101100 = JCM 18110, assembly GCF_001552375.1. Lineage (GTDB taxonomy): Bacteria > Actinomycetota > Actinomycetes > Actinomycetales > Cellulomonadaceae > Cellulomonas > Cellulomonas iranensis. Next base: position 64,217 of record NZ_BCRB01000010.1, read on the forward strand.
GGAAGTCGAGCAGCGCGAGCGCGTCCGCGACGCGGCCCGTGCGGGCGAGCGCGACCGCGACGAACGACGCGTCGCGCGGCCACACGTACCGCCAGTGCGGCGACCACCCGGCGACCACGACGCCGTCGACCGTCAGGGCGTGCAGGTCGAGCAGCGCCGCGCGTGCCAGGCCCGCGTACCGGCCGTCGTCGCCGGGCACGGTCCCGGCGGCGAGCCAGGCCCGCTGCTCGGCAGCGGCGGCCCGGGCGGCCCGCGGCCCGAGCGGCACCGTCGTCGTCGGCGTGCCGCCGAGCGCCGCGGTGAGCACCGCGACCGCCGGGTCGGGCACGCGCGTGCCCGGCAGGTACGTCGCGACGGCGGCCACGGGGACCTCGGCCCGCGCGCCGTCGGGCAGCACCGCGACCGCCTGCTGGTAGAGGTCGATCCGTGCGTGCGTCGTGCTCGACGCCCCGACGCCCGTGCCGACCCCGCCGACGGCCCCCGCCCCGGTGCCCGTCCCGGTGGACGACGCGGCGGCCGGAGGGCCCGGCGGTGCGGGGGTGGCGCGGTCCGCGGGCGCCGGCGCCACGGCCGCCAGCAGCGCCCCGACCAGCACGACGACCGCGCGGGCGCGGGCGCGCCGGGCGCGGCTCACGACGACGGCGTCGGGCACGACGGCACCCTAGACCTTCGCGGCGGGCGGACGGCAGGACCACGGGCGCTGCTTGCACTCGGAGGGGTCGAGTGCTAACCATTGACTTAGCACTCTCCGGTGGAGAGTGACAGCAGCACACCGGCCGTAGGTGAGGGCCGTCGCGCGTGGGACGTGAGCGCGCACGGCGGCCCGTCCGTCGCGGGCACCGACCGGCCACCCCACGAACCGGAAGAAGGATCACAGCCCCATGGCCAAGATCATCGCCTTCGACGAGGAGGCCCGGCGGAGCATGGAGCGCGGGCTCAACACGCTCGCCGACACCGTCAAGGTCACCCTCGGCCCCAAGGGCCGCAACGTCGTGCTCGACAAGAAGTGGGGCGCGCCGACGATCACGAACGACGGCGTCTCCATCGCCAAGGAGATCGACCTCGAGGACCCGTACGAGAAGATCGGTGCGGAGCTCGTCAAGGAGGTCGCCAAGAAGACCGACGACGTCGCGGGCGACGGCACCACCACCGCCACCGTCCTGGCCCAGGCGCTCGTGCGCGAGGGCCTGCGCAACGTCGCGGCCGGCGCCAACCCGATCGCCCTGAAGAAGGGCATCGAGAAGGCCGTCGAGGCGGTCACCGCCCAGCTGCTCGACCAGGCGAAGGAGGTCGAGACCAAGGAGGAGATCGCCGCCACGGCCGCGATCTCGGCCGGCGACCCGGCGATCGGCGAGCTCATCGCCGAGGCGCTCGACAAGGTCGGCAAGGAGGGCGTCATCACGGTCGAGGAGTCGAACGCCCTCGGCCTGGAGCTCGAGCTCACGGAGGGCATGCGCTTCGACAAGGGCTACCTGTCGGCGTACTTCGTGACCGACCCGGAGCGCCAGGAAGCGGTCCTCGAGGACGCGTACGTCCTGCTCGTCGAGTCCAAGGTCTCGAACGTCAAGGACCTGCTGCCGCTGCTGGAGAAGGTCATCCAGGCCGGCAAGCCGCTGCTCATCGTGGCCGAGGACGTCGAGTCCGAGGCGCTCGCGACGCTCGTCGTGAACCGGATCCGCGGCATCTTCAAGTCCATCGCCGTCAAGGCGCCGGGCTTCGGCGACCGCCGCAAGGCGATGCTGCAGGACATGGCCGTCCTCACCGGTGGCCAGGTCGTCTCCGAGACCGTCGGCCTCAAGCTGGACCAGGTCGGCCTCGAGGTGCTCGGCACGGCGCGCAAGGTCGTCGTGACCAAGGACGAGACCACGATCGTCGAGGGGGGTGGCGACGCCGGCCAGATCCAGGGCCGCGTCAACCAGATCCGCGCCGAGATCGAGAACTCGGACTCCGACTACGACCGCGAGAAGCTCCAGGAGCGCCTCGCCAAGCTCGCGGGCGGCGTCGCCGTCATCAAGGCGGGCGCGGCGACCGAGGTCGAGCTCAAGGAGCGCAAGCACCGCATCGAGGACGCCGTGCGCAACGCGAAGGCGGCCGTCGAGGAGGGCATCGTCGCCGGTGGTGGCGTCGCGCTCATCCAGGCCGGTGCCAAGGCGTTCGAGACCCTCGTGCTCGAGGGCGACGAGGCGACCGGTGCGCAGATCGTGAAGCTCGCGATCGAGGCCCCGCTCAAGCAGATCGCGATCAACGCCGGTCTCGAGGGCGGCGTCGTCGCCGAGAAGGTGCGCAACCTCCCGACGGGTCACGGCCTCAACGCCGCGACCAACACGTACGAGGACCTGCTCGCCGCGGGCGTCAACGACCCGGTCAAGGTCACGCGCTCGGCGCTGCAGAACGCCGCGTCGATCGCCGGTCTGTTCCTCACCACCGAGGCCGTCGTGGCCGACAAGCCGGAGAAGGCCGCCCCGGCCGCGCCCGGCGGTGGCGAGGACTTCGGCGGCGGCTTCTGAGCCACGCAGTCCCCGCATGACACGGAGGGCCGCTCACCCCGCGGGGTGAGCGGCCCTCCGCTCGTCCGTGGCCGGTGCGCCGAGCGCGACCGGCCGGTGCGTCAGCCCGCCGCCGCGAGGCGGCTCGCGAGCGACAGCGCGCTCGAGACCGCGTCGAGGTAGACGCGGCCCACGTCGTACGGGTCGAGGCCCGTCGCGGCGACGCCCGCCGGGTCGTTCTTCTCCTGCGCGAGGACGGCCGCCAGGGCCTGGCCGTAGCGGCCCTGGTGGTGCTCGAGCGCCGCGGCGACCTCGTGCGAGACGCCCGTGCGCGAGACGACCTGCGACGGCGCGACCTTGAGCTGCGCCGCGACGGCCGACAGCAGGCCCACGGTGTACCCGGTGTCGTCACCCGTGATGCTCGAGACGGCGGTCGCGCGGGTCAGGAGGTACCACAGCGTCTCCATCGCGGCCGGCGTGGACCCCACGAGGGCCGCGGTCGCGAGCGCACCGAGCTGGCGCGGCCCCACGAGCACGACGGCGCGGTGCACCGAGTCGACCTTGTGGCGCACGCCCATGGCCGACGAGTTCACGAGGTGCAGCACGCGGATCGACAGCTCGGGGTCGCTCGCGACGGTCTGCGCGCACGCCGCCGGGTCCGGCGTCGGCCCGGAGACGAGCCGGATCACCTCGAGGCACTGGATCTCGCCGACCGTGAACGACCGGACGGGCTCGACGGGCCGCTGCTCGAGCACGAGCGGGCCCTGCAGGAACTCGGCGCCCGCCTCGAGCGCGGCGTCGACCCGGTCGCGGGTCGTGGCGTTCTCCGCGACGACGACCGCGCCGCGCGACGCGGCCTGCGCCGTGAGCTCGGCGAGCCGTGCCGGGTCCTGCGCCGCGTCGACCTTGACCATCTGGACGTACGGCAGCAGCGCGACCTGCTGGGGCGTGCCGCTGTAGTCGGCGAGCGCGAGGCGCACGCCGTCCTCGACGAGCCCGCCCAGCCGGTCGGCCGCACCGGTCGCCGACTGCAGGTGCGGCGGGACCTCGACGACCACGCCGTGCGGCAGCTCTAGCAGCGCCGCGGGGTTCGCGAGCACCGAGCGCGTCGGGCGGATCACGAGCGGCCGCTCACCCGCGAGGCGCGTGAGGTCGATCGTCCGGAACATCGCGTCGACGAGGTGCTCGACGGACTCCTCCGGCAGGGGGAGACCGGAGCCGTCGGGCACGATCCCGCGCACGGCGTACGCGAAGATGCTCCGGTCGGGGTGGACGACCGGCTGGCGGAGGATCGACGCGCTGGCGCGGGCGTTGCTGGTCGGGGTGGTCACACGGCCTCCCGGGCAGGGGTGATTTCACCCCTCCATCGGCACGTGCGGACCCGCGCTGAGAGATATGGGCCGCGCGTCGTCAGGCCAGCGGTGCCCGCAGCGGCAGGTCGTCCTCGAGCACGACCTGCAGCGCGCGGCCGTCCGCGGGGTGCACGACCACGGGGGCGAGCAGGTTCGCCGACGGGTGCGCCCGGTCGTCGTCCGCGGGGTGCACGACCACGAGCAGCACCGGCGCCTCGTCGGGCGCGAGCCCGAGCGTCGCGCGGGCCTCGGACGGGACCGTCGGCGCGTAGTCCGGGAAGAACGCGTGCGGCTCGACGACGAACAGCCGTGCCGGCCGCACGCCGTCCGGCTCGGACCGCAGCGTGAACAGCAGCCCGGTCTCGTCGAGCGGTGCGAGGGTCCACTCGTGGTGGCCGGGCAGGCCCGGCAGCTCGGTGGCGACCCGCAGCAGCGGCGGCAGGTCGCGCGGGCCGGCGGGCGTGACGACCGTGACGGGGGCGGCGTGCAGCGCGCTCATCGCAGGAAGTCCAGGAGCGAGGGCTGCAGGACCTTGGCCGCAGCGCCCAGCGCCCCGCGGTAGGCGACCTCCTGGGCCTGCACGTCGAGCGTGATCTGGGCGAGGTCGATGTCCTCGATGCCGCCGATCTGCTCCTTGAGCGTGACCGTCCGGGCCATGAGGACGTCCTTCGCGGCGATGACCTGCCCGTGCCGTGCGCCGACCGACGCGACCTGCTCGAGCATCGCCGAGATGCGGCCGTCGACCGCGTCGAGGTGCGTCGACATGTCGGTGCTGCCCGAGCGGATCGCGGCGGCGACGCGGTCCAGGACCGCGAACACCGAGTCGTCCCCGGTGCCGAAGGTCTGCCCGCCGTCGGCGTCCACCCGGACGGTCGCGCCCGGGCCGACCTCGCGCGTCACCGTGGCGCCGGCGAAGCCGTTGAAGACGTAGGGCGGGGTCGCGGCCGGGTCCACCGTGAACGCCGGGTCCTTGCTGGTGCCGGCGAAGACCTGGCGACCCGAGTAGGACGCGTTGGCCTGCTGCAGCAGCTCGTCGCGGCGCGCCTCGATCTCGGCGGCGAGGGCCTCGCGCGCGTCGGCGCTCAGCGAGCCGTTCTCGGCACGGACCACCAGGACGCGCGTCGCGTTCGCGATGGACAGGGACTCGCGGACCGCCTCGTCGACCGTCGCGAGCCACGCGTCGCCGTCGGCGCGGTTGCGCTCGTACTGCGTGACGGCCCGCAGGTCGGCCCGCAGGCGCAGCAGGTCGTGCGCGCCGGCGGGGTCGTCCGACGGCACCGCGATCTTGGTGCCGCTCGACATCTGCGCCTGGAGCCGGGCGCCCGCGGCGAGGCTCGCCTGCAGGTTCGCCAGCGTCGAGCGCTGGATGGTGCTGTGCGTGACGCGTGTGACCATGCCGGTCACCTCCCGACGATGCCGGTGCGGTTGATGAGGGTGTCGAGCATCTCGTCGATCGCGGTGAGCACGCGGGCGGCGCCCTCGTACGCGCGCTGGTGCGCGAGCATGTTCACCGTCTCCTCGTCGATGTCGACGGACGCGTTCGCGAGCTGCTGGTTCTCGGCGGACACGAGCCCGACGTTCGCGACGGTCGCGCGCGACGTCGCGCTGGCCGTCTTGACGCCGATGTCGGTGACGACCGAGCGCCACAGCGCGTCGGGGCCGTCGTTGGCGCTGCCGAGCCGCGCGATCTCGGTCGCGACCGAGCCGTCGAACGGGCCCTTGCCGTCCTCGCCGGCCGCGACCTCGCTGCCCTGCGTGAGCGCCACGCGGAGGCTGAGCGCGGCGGGCTCGCCGGCGGTGACCGCGAAGAAGTCGCCGCCCGGGGTCCCGTCCTCGCGGCGCGCGGTCGCGTGCAGCGCGTTGACCTGGTCGTGGAGCTGCTGGGCGACCTTGTCGTACTGCTGCGCGGCGCCCGTGAGGATCCCGCCCTGGTCGGGGGGTGCGAGCACCGAGAGCAGACCCGCGACGCGGCCGCCCTGCAGGCCGGCCGGGAGCGTCGGGTGGTCGGCCCACACGACGGACACCGCGGTGCCGGCGGTGGCCTGCGAGAACGCGTTCGCGCCGGTCACGGCGAGCTCGCTGACGTCCTTGCCGGTCACGAGCAGGTTGCCGCTGACGAGCACGTCGACCTGGCCGTTCTCGCGGACCCGGCTCGACGCGCCCACGAGGGAGGACAGCTCGGTGACGAGCGCGTCGCGCTGGTCGGAGAGCTCGTGGGTGGTCCCGCCCGAGCTCTCGATCGCGAGGATGCGCTCGTTGAGGTCGGCGACCGAGGACGCGGCCGCGTTGACGCGGTCGACGAGCGCGACGGTGGTGCTCAGGCTCTGCTGCCACTGCGTGGCCGCGTCGGAGTACAGCGTGTGCAGGCGCGTCGCGACCGCGTTGCCGCGCTCGAGGACGACGGCCCGCGCGGACTCCCGGTTGGCGCCGTTGGCGAGGTCGGCGAACCCGGCCCACAGGTCGGAGAGCTGACCGCCGAGGCCGGTCTTGGCGGGCTCGCCGAGGCTCTTCTCGAGCGAGGTGTACGCGTCGGCGCGCGCCGTCAGCTGGCCGGCCGTGCCGGCCGCCGCGCGGACCTTGGCGTCGAGGAACACGTCGCCGAGGCGGACGGTGCCCGTGCTGCTGACGCCCTGGCCGACGCCGTTCGACGTCGCGAACATCGACGGGACGCTCTGCGCCGCGACCGGGGAGAGGTTGACGCGCTGGCGCGTGTACCCGTCGGTCTTGGCGTTGGCGATGTTCTGCGCCGAGACGTCGAGGGCCTGGCGCTGGGCGATGAGCGAGCTCAGGGCGGTCCCGAGTCCGGAGAAGGTGCTCACGGGTCTCCTAGATCGACCGGTCGACGAGGCGGGCGTGGGGGGTCTCGACGGTGGCGCGCTGGCCCAGCCCGTCGTAGGTCTGCACGGTGTCGTGCAACGACATGAGGGTCTCCTGCGCGGCGCGGTGCGACACCGCGAGCAGCTCGCGGTTGCCGTCGGCGAGCGCGGAGATCTCGGCGGTGAGCGACGCGAACGCGTCGCGGTGCGTGCGCAGGAGGTCGTCCCAGGGGGACGGGGCGTGCGCGGCGAGCTCGGCGAGGCCGGCGCCCGGGTCGAGCCCGAGCAGGCGCGCGACGGCGTCGGCCTCGGTGGCACGGCCGAGCTCGGCCGTGCGGATCTCGTCGAGGACGGCCTCGACCTCGCGCGTGGCGTGGCCGAGCCAGCGGGTGCGGCCCGAGCTGAGCACGAGCTGCTCCTCCTCGAGCTTGAACAGCAGCAGCTCGAGCAGGTGGCGCTCGCGCCAGAGGACCTCCGACAGCTGCTCGAGGGTGGGTCGCAGATCCACCGTCCACCTCTTCCTCGTCGCGTCGGTTCGCCGCACCGGCCTGTCGACGCTACCCATCGGACGGCCGCGGGAGGATCTGACGGTTTCGCGCGGCCTGCGGCGCACATCTGCCCGAGGCAACCGGGACGCCGTGACCTGCCGCGGGCGTCACGCCTGATCGGAAGCGCTTGCGCGGTCACGAGGGGATGGGCGCGTGAAACGGATGTGATCTATGTCACAGGCGCGAGGCCGTCTACGGGGGTTCGGACCGGTTCGTCGGCCCGGTCGCGCACGAAGGTCCCAATGAGGCGTTTCCTGCCCTCGGAACGTGGGTGCGCGCCCACCCTCAACCTCGCGCCGGCCCCGACCGAGGCCATCGGTGTGAGCGTGAACAGCACCCCCGTGGACGTCACGGACCTCGTGGTCGAGCACCTGCCGATCGTGGGCTACAACGTGTCCGAGATCCTCCACCGCGTGCCCCCGACGGTGAGCCGCGACGAGCTCGCGTCCGCCGGCGCCCTCGCCCTGGTCCTCGCGGCCCGCGCCTACGACCCGTCGACCAACGTGCCGTTCGCGCGGTACGCGACGCTGCGCATCAAGGGCGCGCTGCTCGACGAGCTGCGCTCGATGGACTGGGCGAGCCGCGGCGCGCGCCGCCGCTCGCGCGACCTCGAGGCCGCGACCGACCGGCTGCGCGGCGTGCTCGGCCGCACCCCGACCCGCGCCGAGCTCGCCGAGACCCTCGGCGTGGCCGTCACCGCGGTCGACGAGGCGCGCGCCGACGCCGAGCGTCGCGTGCTGTCCCTCGACGTGCCGGGCACGCCCGTCGCCGAGACGCTGCGCGACGCGCAGCAGACGCCCGAGGAGCACGTGCTCGCCGGCGAGCGCGTGCACTGGCTGCGCGCGGCCGTCACCGAGCTGCCCGAGCGGCTGCGCGTCGTCATCGCCGGCCTCTACCTCGATGACCGCACGATCGCCGAGCTCGCCGAGGACCTCGGCGTGACGCAGTCGCGCATCAGCCAGCTGCGCACCGAGGCCCTCGGCCTGCTGCGCGACGGCCTCAACACCGCGTTCGACCCCGACCTCGTCGCCGCCCCCGCGCGCCCCGACGGCGTCGCCGAGCGCCGCCGGCAGGCCTACTACGCGTCCGTCGCGGCCCGCGCCGCGCTGTCGTCGGCCGCGGGCGCCACGCTCGACGTCGTCCCGACGCCGCGCACCGGAGCGCACGACGGCGTGCTGCGCACGATCGCCTGACGCGTCCCCCGGACGGCTCAGCGCGGCCGCGCGGCCGCCGATGGGTGGGCGTCGCCACGTCACCCGCCGGAGGACGCATGTCCCGCACCGCCACCACCGTGTCCGCCGTCCTCATCGTCAAGGACGAGGAGGCGGTCCTCGAGGAGTGCCTCGCGTCCGTCGCGTGGGCCGACGAGGTCGTCGTCTACGACACCGGATCGAGCGACCGCACGCGCGAGATCGCGCGCCGCCTCGCCACGACCGTCGTCGAGGGCCACTGGGACGACGACTTCGGCGCCGCGCGCAACCGCGCCCTCGCGCACGCGACCGGGCGGTGGGTGCTCGCGATCGACGCCGACGAGCGGTTCGAGGGCGACGGCGACGCGCTGCGGCACGAGCTCGCCCGGCACGACGCCGACGCCGACGTGCTCACCGTCACGATCGTCGACGTCGCCGACCGCGCCGCGGGGGAGTCCGGCAGCTTCCTCGGCGCGCGCCTCGTGCGGCGGGCGGCGGTCCGCTGGGAGGGGGCGCTCCACGAGCAGCCCGTGCGCCTCGACGGCGCGCCGACCCGCCTGCGGCGGGCGACGGGCGTCGCCCTCGTG
>NZ_BCRB01000011.1 GCF_001552375.1 Cellulomonas iranensis NBRC 101100 = JCM 18110
CGACTGGATCGCACTCTCACGAGCACGAGGGTGGCGACGACTGGATCGCACTCTCGTGGGTGCGAGGGTGGGGTCAGAACGTCGTCAGACCGCGCGCGCGGAAGACGTCGCGGACGGCCTCGGCGGCCTCGCGCGACGGCGGCTCGACGTCGTCGAGCTCGTAGCGCATGCCCAGCTCGGACCACTTGTCGCGGCCCATCTGGTGGAACGGCAGCACCTCGACCCGCTCGACGGCCCCGCCGAGCGACGCGACGTAGTCCGCCACGGCCGCGACGTTCTCGGGCGCGTCGGTCAGGCCCGGCACGAGCACGAACCGGATCCACATGCGGGTGCCGCGGGCCGACAGGCGGCGGCCGAAGTCGAGGGTCGGCTGCAGCTCCCGGCCGGTGACACGCTTGTACGTCTCGGGGTCGCCGGACTTCACGTCCAGCAGGACGAGCGACACGTCGTCGAGCATCTCGTCGGTCGCGTGCGCGCCGAAGAAGCCCGACGTGTCGATCGCGACCGGCACGTCCATCGCTGCCGCGCCGCGGACCAGCCGGCGCACGAACGCGGGCTGCATGAGCGGCTCGCCGCCCGAGATGGTGACGCCGCCGCCGGTCGCCTTGAAGACCCCGCGGTAGCGCGCGATGCGGGCCAGGAGCTCGTCGGCCGCGACGTCGGTGCCGCGGCGCATCTCCATGGTGTCGGGGTTGTGGCAGTACAGGCACCGCAGCGGGCAGCCCGACAGGAAGATCGTCAGGCGCGTGCCGGGGCCGTCGACCGCGGTCACCAGCTCCCACGAGTGGACCGACCCGAGCCGGCCCTCGCGGACCGCGGCGAGCCGTTCGGAGCGCTCCGCCTCGGTGGTCTCCAGGCCCGCGGTGCCGTGGCCCTGGGTGCGGGTGTGCGACCCGCCGACGAGCGGGACGCCGAGCGGCACGACGGGTGCGCCGTCCTGCACGGTCGTGGTCACGGTGACCTCCACGCTGTCGTCGGGTGGTGCTGCGAGGGTACGTCGGTGGTCGCCCGGCCCGGCGCTGCGCGCGCCGGGCCGGGGACCGGTGGGTCAGACCGCGCCGTGGAACGTGCGGGACAGCACGTCGAGCTGCTGCTCGCGCGTGAGCCGCACGAAGTTCACGGCGTAGCCGGAGACCCGGATGGTGAGCTGCGGGTAGTTCTCCGGGTGCTCCATGGCGTCCAGGAGCGTCTCGCGGTTCAGCACGTTGACGTTCATGTGGTAGCCGGAGGACAGGATGTACGCGTCCAGCAGGCCGACCAGGTTCGTCACCTGCTCGTCCTTCTCGCGGCCGAGGCCCGAGGGGACGATCGACGAGGTCAGCGAGATGCCGTCCTGCGCCTCGGAGTACGGCAGCTTGCCGACCGAGAGCGCCGAGGCGAGCATGCCGTGCGTGTCGCGCCCGTTCATCGGGTTGGCGCCCGGGGCGAACGGCTCGCCGGCCTTGCGGCCGTCGGGCGTCGACCCGGTGGCCTTGCCGTAGACGACGTTCGATGTGATCGTCAGCACCGACTGCGTGTGCAGCGCGTTGCGGTACGTCGGGACGGCGCGGATCTTCTCCATGAAGCGCCGCACGATCCACACCGCGATGTCGTCGGCGCGGTCGTCGTCGTTGCCGTACGTCGGGAAGTCGCCGTCGATCGCGTACTCGGTGATCAGGCCGTCGGCCGTGCGCAGCGGCGTGACCTTCGCGTGCTTGATCGCCGACAGCGCGTCCGCGACGACCGACAGGCCGGCGATGCCGCAGGCCATGGTCCGCAGGATGGTGCGGTCGTGCAGCGCCATCTCGATGCGCTCGTACGCGTACTTGTCGTGCATGTAGTGCACGCAGTTCAGCGCGTCGACGTAGGTCTCGGCGAGCCAGTCCATGGTCTTGTCGAACTTGGCCATGACGTCGTCGTAGTCGAGCACCTCGCCCTCGACGGGCGCGGACACCGGCGCGACCTGCTTGCCGGAGATCTCGTCACGGCCGCCGTTGATCGCGTAGAGCAGCGCCTTGGCGAGGTTGACCCGCGCACCGAAGAACTGCATCTGCTTGCCGACCCGCATCGGGGACACGCAGCACGCGATGGCCGCGTCGTCGCCCCACGAGGCGCGGATGAGCTCGTCGGACTCGTACTGCACGGCCGACGTGTCGATGGACACCTGCGCGCAGTACCGCTTGAAGCCCTCGGGCAGCCGCTCGCTCCAGAACACGGTCATGTTCGGCTCGGGCGCCGGGCCCAGGTTGTACAGCGTCTGCAGGTACCGGAACGACGTCTTGGTGACGAGCGGGCGCCCGTCCTCGCCGATGCCGCCGATGGACTCGGTCACCCAGGTCGGGTCGCCCGAGAACAGGCTGTCGTACTCGGGCGTGCGCAGGAACCGCACGATGCGCAACTTGATGACGAAGTCGTCGATGATCTCCTGCGCCTGCTCCTCCGTCAGCGCACCCGACTCGAGGTCGCGCTGCAGGAACACGTCGAGGAACGTCGACGTGCGGCCGAGCGACATGGCCGCGCCGTTCTGCTCCTTCACGGCGGCGAGGTACGCGAAGTACAGCCACTGCACGGCCTCGCGCGCATTGGTCGCGGGCTGCGAGATGTCGTAGCCGTAGGACGCCGCCATCTGCTTGAGCTCGCCGAGCGCGCGGATCTGCTCCGCGAGCTCCTCGCGGTCGCGGATGACGTCCTCGACCGAGCGCTCCATGTCGAGCGAGGCCTTCTCGAGCTTCTTCGCGGCGATGAGCTGGTCGACGCCGTAGAGCGCGACGCGGCGGTAGTCGCCGATGATGCGGCCGCGGCCGTACGCGTCGGGCAGGCCCGTGATGATGTGCGACGAGCGCGCGGCGCGCACGTTCGGGGGGTACACGTCGAAGACGCCGTCGTTGTGCGTCTTGCGGTACTTGGTGAAGATGTCGATGATCTCCTGCGGCGCCTCGTAGCCGTAGGTCTCCAGCGACGTCTGGACCATGCGCCAGCCGCCGTTGGGCATGATCGCGCGCTTGAGCGGCGCGTCGGTCTGCAGGCCGACGATGACCTCGTTGCCCTCGTCGATGTAGCCGGGCGCGTGGGCGGTGATGGTCGACGGCGTCGTCGCGTCGACGTCGTAGACGCCCTTCTCGCGCTCCTGCGGGAACATCGCCGACAGCTTGTCCCAGATGCCCGTGGTGCGGGCGGTGGGGCCGGCGAGGAAGCTCGCGTCGCCGGTGTACGGCGTGTAGTTCCGCTGGATGAAGTCGCGGACGTCGACGTGGTCCGTCCACGGCCCGGTGGTGAAGCCCTCCCAGGCCGCGGGTACGGCGGTGTCGCTGCGGTCGCTGGGTACAGCGGTGATGGACATCTGACTACTCCCTGCGTCGGGGCCGATGTCACGACGCTATTGAGCAAATGATGGGATGTCTTGGGACCTCGGTCCTCGCACGGTCAGGAGCACCCGTGACCCCGGCCACAGGGAAACCGACCGACGCCCCGCGGGCCCGCCGGGAGGCGGGCCGCAGGCCCTCAGTCGCGGGCGCGCAGCGCCGTCAGCACGTCCGCCGCGACGTCGTGCGGGCCCAGCCGCAGCTCCGCGACGATCTCGTCGCGCGTCGCGTGGTCGAGGAACCGCGCGGGCACGCCGAACGACTGCACGGGCGTCGCGACGCCGGCCTCGCGCGCGCGCTGCCCCAGCAGCGCACCGATGCCGCCGTCCACGAGGCCGTCCTCGACCGTCACGACGTGGTCGTGCTCGTCGACGAGCTTGACCAGCGCCGACGGCACGGGCAGCGCCCAGCGCGGGTCGACCACGGTGACCGTGGCGCCGTGCCCGGCGAGCAGCTCGCCCACCGCGAGCGCGGTCGGCACCATGGCCCCGACCCCCACGACCAGCACGCGCGACGCGCCGCCGTCGTGCCGGGCCAGCACGTCGACGCCGTCGACGTCCTCGAGCGCCGGGATCGGGTCGCCCATCGCACCCTTCGGGTACCGCACGACCGTCGGAGCGTCGTCGACGTCGACCGCCTCGCGCAGCGCCGTGCGCAGCGTCGCCTCGTCGCGCGGCGCGGCGAGGCGCAGACCCGGGACGATCGAGAGCATCGCGAGGTCCCACATGCCGTTGTGGCTCGCACCGTCGTCGCCGGTGATGCCGGCGCGGTCGAGCACGAACGTGACGCCCGCGCGGTGCAGCGCGACGTCCATGAGCACCTGGTCGAACGCGCGGTTGAGGAACGTCGCGTACACCGCGACGACCGGGTGCAGGCCGCCGAACGCCATGCCGGCCGCGGACGTCGCGGCGTGCTGCTCGGCGATCCCGACGTCGAACACGCGCTCGGGGAACTCGGCCGCGAACGGTGCGAGCCCCACGGGCTGCAGCATCGCCGCGGTGATGGCCACGACGTCGGGCCGACGCCGGCCGATCCGCACGATCTCGTCGGCGAACACGCTGGTCCAGCCGAAGCGCGACGGCGCGAGCGGCAGCCCCGTCTCGGGGTGGATGCGCCCGACCGCGTGGAACCGGTCGGCCACGTCCTGCTCGGCGGGCGTGTACCCGCGGCCCTTCTCGGTGATGACGTGCACGATCACGGGCCCGCCGAACGCGCGCGCGCTGCGCAGCGCCCGCTCGACCGCCTGCTCGTCGTGGCCGTCGACCGGGCCCACGTACTTCAGGCCCAGGTCCTCGAACATGCCCTGCGGCGCGACGACGTCCTTGATGCCCTTCTTCAGGCCGTGCAGCGCCTCGTACGCGAGGCGCCCGGGCGGGCCCGAGCGGCGCAGCGTCGTCTTGCCCCACGACAGCACCGACTCGTAGCCCTGCGTCGTGCGTAGCGAGTCGAGGTGCTGCGCGAGGCCGCCGATCGTCGGCGCGTAGGACCGCCCGTTGTCGTTGACCACGACGACCACGCGACGGTCCGGGTCGGCCGCGATGTTGTTGAGCGCCTCCCACGCCATGCCGCCCGTGAGCGCGCCGTCGCCGATGACGGCGACCGTGTGCCGGTCGGTCTCGCCGCGCACCTGGCGCGCCTTGGCGATGCCGTCGGCCCACGACAGCGCGGTCGACGCGTGCGAGTTCTCCACCACGTCGTGCGGGGACTCGGCGCGGCTCGGGTAGCCCGACAGGCCGTCGCGGCGGCGCAGCGACGAGAAGTCCTGCCGTCCCGTGAGGAGCTTGTGCACGTACGCCTGGTGCCCGGTGTCGAACACGATCGCGTCGCGCGGCGAGTCGAACACGCGGTGCAGCGCGATCGACAGCTCGACGACGCCGAGGTTCGGGCCCAGGTGCCCACCGGTCCGGGAGACCTGGTCGACCAGGAAGGCCCGGATCTCGGCGGCGAGCTCGTCCACCTCGTGCGTCGAGAGCCGACGCAGGTCCTGCGGCGACGAGATGCGCTCGAGCATCCCCACGTGGTCCTCCTCGTCCTGCCCGTCGCCGGGCGTCACCCGGCGGGTGCCGGACGTCCCACTCTAGGACCCGGCGACCGGTTCGTCCTGCGCCGCTCCCCCGCGCCGCCGGGCGCGGCGACGCCGCAGCAGCACGACGACCAGGGCGACGCCCGCCGCGAGCGCGACGAGCACGAGCACCGGCAGCAGCACCGCGACCAGGCTCAGCCCGATCGCGGCACCGTCCTCGACCGTCGACACGACGGGCGCGCCCAGGCCGCCGGTGGTCGCGTTCACGACGGGGCGCACGGTCGCCTTGGTCGCGTGGACGACGAGCGCGACCAGGATGCCCGCGACGACCGGCACCCACGGGTTGTCGCGCACCCACGCCGAGCCCTCGAGGTCCTGCGCGGCCGACGTCGCGGCGAACACCACGGCGCCCGACGCGGGCCGGATCACGGTCTGCACGGCGTCGTTCACCGTGTCGACGAGCGGCACCTTGTCGAGCACGACGTCGGCGAGCAGCAGCACGGTCCCGACGCCGATCGCCCAGCCGCTCTCCATCCACGTCAGGCCGGCCGGCAGCACGACCAGGTCGGTGAACCGTGCCAGGAGCGCGACGACCAGGAACGGGATGGACGCGTTGAGACCGGCGGCGGCCGACAGGCCGACCCCGGTGAGCGCGACGAGCATGCGCGCGAGCCTACCGGCGGGCCCCGGAGGCGCCCGGCGCACGCGCTCGGCGCCGCACGTGCCGCCCCGGGGCCGCGGCGGCACGGCCGGTAGGATGCCTCGGAAAGGGGATCACCCATGCGCTTCCTGCCCGGCCACACGGCCGCGTCCGACCTCACCTACGGCGACGTCTTCCTCGTCCCGTCCCGCTCGGAGGTCACGTCCCGCTTCGACGTCGACCTCGCGTCGTCCGACGGCACCGGCACGACGATCCCGATCGTGGTCGCCAACATGACCGCCGTCGCGGGCCGCCGCATGGCCGAGACGGTCGCGCGCCGCGGCGGCATCGCGGTGCTGCCGCAGGACACGCCGACCGAGGTGGTCCGCAAGGTCGTCGCCTCGGTGAAGCAGCGGCACCCGGTCGTCGAGACCGCGACGGTCGTCGCGCCCGACGACACCGTGCACACCGCGCTGACCCTCATCGCCAAGCGCGCGCACGGCGCCGCGGTCGTCGTCGACGACGGCCGCCCGGTGGGCGTCGTGACCGCCGCGGACTGCGGCGGCGTCGACATGTTCACGCAGGTCGACCAGGTGATGACGCCCCACCCCACCACCGTGGACCTCGCGGTCGTCGAGCAGGGCGGCACGCAGGGCCTGCGGGACGCGTTCGAGCAGCTGCACCGCGAGCGCCGCCGGTTCTCGCCCGTCGTCGACGACGGGCGGCTGGTCGGCGTGCTCACGCGCGTCGGCGCGCTGCGCTCGTCGATCTACACCCCGGCGCTCGATGCGCAAGGCCGCCTGCGCATCGCGGCCGCGGTCGGCATCAACGGCGACGTGCGCGCCAAGGCCGCCGAGCTGCTCGACGCGGGCGTCGACGTGCTCGTCGTCGACACCGCGCACGGGCACCAGCGCAAGATGCTCGACGCGCTCGCTGCGGTCCGGTCGCTCGACCCGCAGGTGCCGGTCGTCGCGGGCAACGTCGTGACCGCCGAGGGCGTGCGCGACCTCGTCGCCGCGGGCGCGGACATCGTCAAGGTCGGCGTGGGCCCGGGCGCCATGTGCACGACGCGCATGATGACCGCCGTCGGCCGTCCGCAGTTCTCGGCCGTGCTCGAGTGCGCGGCCGAGGCGCGGCGCCTCGGCAAGCACGTGTGGGCCGACGGCGGCGTGCGGCACCCGCGCGACGTCGCGCTCGCGCTCGCGGCCGGGGCGTCCCAGGTCATGGTCGGGTCGTGGTTCGCGGGCACGCACGAGTCTCCCGGCGACATGCACACCGACGGCGACGGCCGGCTGTACAAGGAGAGCTTCGGCATGGCCTCCGCGCGGGCCGTCGCGGCGCGCACGCAGGGCGGGTCGGCGTTCGACCGGGCCCGCAAGGCGCTGTACGAGGAGGGCATCTCGCACTCGCGCATGTACCTCGACCCGCGCCGCCCCGGCGTCGAGGACCTGCTCGACCACATCACGTCGGGCGTGCGGTCGGCCGCGACGTACGTCGGCGCGACGACGCTCGAGGAGCTGCACGAGCGCGCGGTCGTCGGCATCCAGTCCGAGGCCGGCTACGCCGAGGGCCGCCCGCTGCCCGACGGGTGGTGACCGGCGTGCGCCCGGTCCTCGTGCTCACGCACGCCCCGCACGAGGGGCCGGGCGCGGTCGCGCGCGCGCTCGACGTGCCGTACCGCGTCCGCACGGTGCTCGACGACCCCGCACCGCGGCTTCCGCGGCCCGACGAGGTCGCGGGGGTCGTGGTGATGGACGGTCCGATGGACGCCGACGACGTCGTCGGCCACCCCGGGCTCGCCGCGGAGCGCGCGCTCCTCGCGGCCGCGGTCGACGCCGACGTGCCCGTGCTCGGCGTGTGCCTGGGGCACCAGCTGCTCGCGCTCGCGCTCGGCTCCCGCCTGCACCGGCGCAGCGCGCGCGAGGTCGGCTTCGCACCCGTGCGGGTCGTCGCCGACGACCCGGTGCTGCGCGGGCTCGGCGCGGCGGGTTCGACGCCGACGGTGCTGCACTGGCACGGCGACGCGGTCGACCTGCCGCCGGGCGCGACGCTGCTGGCCGAGACCGACGCGACGCCCGTGCAGGCGTTCCGCGCGGGCAGCGCGCTGGGGCTGCAGTTCCACCCCGAGCTCGACGCCGCGATGCTCGACCTGTGGCTCGCGACGCCCGAGATGGCGGCCGACCTCGAGGACGGCGAGGCCGAGCGGATCCGCGCCGACGGCGCGCGGGTCCTGCCGGGCCTCGTGCCCGCCGCCGCCGCGGCGTTCGCGGCGTTCGCCGCGCAGGTCCGGGCGCGCGCGTGACGTCCGGCGCCGCGGGGGCACGGCCCCCGCGGGATGCGCGCGCCGACCTCGAGCGCGTCGCGCGCGAGGGCGTCACCTGGCCGAGCGCACCGTCGCGGCTCGCGCCGGACGGCACGACGACGCGCCGCTCGGCCGTGCTCGTGCTGTTCGGCGCGCTCGACGCCGTGCCCGCCCGCTCCCCCGGCGCGCCGCGCGTGCCGGCCGACCTCGACGTGCTGCTGCAGCGCCGCTCGGCCACGATGTCGCACCACCCCGGCCAGGTCGCGTTCCCCGGGGGCGGCATCGACCCGGGCGATGACGGCCCCGTCGGGGCGGCGCTGCGCGAGGCCGTCGAGGAGACCGGTCTCGAGCCGTCGGGCGTCGACGTGCTCGGCACGCTCGCGGACGTGCCGCTGCCCGTGAGCGACAACCTCGTCACGCCCGTGCTCGCGTGGTGGCGGACGCCGTCGCGCGTCGCCGCGGTGGACCACCGCGAGGCCGTCGACGTGTTCCGGGCGCCCGTCGCCGACCTCGTCGACCCCGCCCGCCGCGGGGTCGTCGTGCACCCCGTCGCCCGCGGTCGCGTCCGCACGCCGGCGTTCGAGCTCGACGGCGGGGTCGTGGTGTGGGGCTTCACCGCGCTCGTGCTGGCCGGTGTGCTCGACGCCGCGGGCTGGTCGGTGCCGTGGGACGTCTCGCGCACGGTCACGCCGTGACGGTCCGGGGCCGGCGGACGCGCGCGGGGCACCCCGCGCCGGCGCAGACGGTTCGACGGTGGCCGGCGCGGTCTCGTACCGTCGCCGCGTGACCGCCGCCCCCCACCCCAAGATCCAGGTCGACGTGACGGCCGACCTGGCCCGCGCGCTGCTGGTCGACCAGCACCCCGACCTCGCGGACCTCCCGCTGCACGGGCGCGTGTTCGGCTGGGACAACGTGACCTGGCGCCTGGGCGACGCGCTCGCGCTCCGGTTCCCGGTGCGGGACCTGTCCTCGACGCTGGTCGAGCGCGAGCAGCGCTGGCTGGCCGTCCTCGCGCCGCAGCTGCCCGTGCCCGTGCCCGCCCCGGTGCGCACGGGCCGCCCGGGCCGCGGGTTCCCGTGGTCGTGGAGCGTCGTGCCGTGGCTGACGGGGACGCAGGTCGCCGCGCTGCCCGTCGCGCCCCGCGCCGCGTGGGCGACCGAGCTCGCCGACGCGCTCGCGGCGCTCCACGTGCCCGCGCCCGCGGACGCGCCGCGCAACCCGTACCGGGGCGTGCCGCTCGCCGACCGCGTCGAGACGATGCGTGCGCGCACGACCGACGACCTGCCGCACGTCGCCGCGCTGCGCGCCGCGCTCGACGCGGGCGTCGCCGCCCCGGCGTGGGACCGCCCGGCCGTGTGGGTGCACGGCGACCCGCACCCCGGCAACCTCGTGGCCGACGGCGCGCACCTCACGGGGCTCATCGACTTCGGCGACCTGGGTGCGGGCGACCCGGCGAGCGACCTCGCGACGGCCTGGATGACGTTCGACGCGGCGGGACGCGCGGCGTTCGTCGCGCGGACGCAGGAGCTGCGCGGCTGGGACGCCGCGACCTGGACCCGGGCGCGGGCGTGGGCGGCGTCGTACGTCGCGGTGCTGCTGGCGCACCCGGACGAGTACCCCGTGCTGGCCGAGGTGGGGCGGCACACGGCCGCGCAGGTCGCCGCGGGCTGAGCGGCACGCCGGCGCGGCGCGTCGGGACGCACGACGACTGCACGACGACCGCACGACGACGGCCCGTCGGCTCCTCGCGGAGCCGGCGGGCCGTCGGTGTGCGTGCGGGGTCGACTCAGCCGACGAGCGAGCGCAGCACGTACTGCAGGATGCCGCCGTTGCGGTAGTAGTCCGCCTCGCCGGGGGTGTCGATGCGCACGACCGCGTCGAACGCGACGACCGTGCCGTCGGCCTTGGTCGCCGTGACGCGGACCGTGCGCGGCGTGCTGCCCTCGTTGAGCGCCGTGACGCCGGAGATGTCGAACGTCTCGGTGCCGTCGAGGCCCAGCGAGTCGGCCGACTCGCCCTCGGGGAACTGCAGGGGCAGCACGCCCATCCCGATGAGGTTGGAGCGGTGGATGCGCTCGAACGACTCGGTGATGACCGCGCGCACGCCCAGCAGACGCGTGCCCTTGGCCGCCCAGTCGCGCGACGAGCCCGAGCCGTACTCCTTGCCGCCGAGCACGACGAGCGGGACGCCCGCGTCCTGGTAGGCGACCGACGCGTCGTAGATCGTCGTCTGCTCGCCCGTGAGGTGGTTGACCGTGAAACCGCCCTCGACGCCCGGGACGAGCTGGTTGCGCAGCCGGATGTTCGCGAACGTGCCGCGGATCATGACCTCGTGGTTCCCGCGGCGCGAGCCGTAGGAGTTGAAGTCGCGGCGCTCGACGCCGTGCTCGGCGAGGTACTGCCCGGCCGGCGAGTCCGCCTTGATGGACCCGGCGGGGCTGATGTGGTCGGTGGTGACCGAGTCGCCGAGCTTGGCGAGCACGCGTGCACCGGCGATGTCGGTGACGGGCTCGGGCGTCGCGCCCATGCCCTCGAAGTACGGGGGCTTGCGCACGTACGTCGAGTCGGCGTCCCACGCGAACGTGTCGCCCTCGGGCGTGGGCAGCGAGCGCCACCGCTCGTCGCCCGCGAACACGTCGGCGTAGTCGGCCTCGAACATCTTGCGGTCGATCGACGCGTCGATCGTCGCCTGCACCTGCTCGGCGGACGGCCAGATGTCCCGCAGGAACACGGGGTGGCCGTCCTCGGTGCGGCCGAGCGGCTCGCTGTCGAAGTCGAAGTCCATGGTGCCCGCGAGCGCGTACGCGATGACCAGCGGCGGCGACGCGAGGTAGTTCATCTTCACGTCGGGGTTGATGCGCCCCTCGAAGTTCCGGTTGCCCGAGAGCACGGCGGCGACCGCGAGGTCGTGCTCCTGCACGGCCTCCGACACCTTCTCGTCGAGCGGGCCGGAGTTGCCGATGCACGTCGCGCAGCCGTAGCCGACGAGGTGGAAGCCGAGCTTCTCGAGGTAGGGCCAGAGGCCGGCCTTCTCGTAGTAGTTCGTCACGACCTGCGAGCCGGGCGCCATCGACGTCTTGACCCACGGGCGCGCGCTCAGGCCCGCCTCGACGGCGTTCTTGGCGAGCAGCGCGGCCGCGAGCATGACCGACGGGTTCGACGTGTTGGTGCACGACGTGATCGACGCGATCGCGACCGCGCCGTGGAAGAGGTCGAACTCGCGCCCCTCGGAGTCGGTGACCGGGTAGCGGCGCGCCGCGGTGTCGGTGATCGCCGGCGCGTCGGACGCGGGGAACGACTCGCGCTCGGCCTCGTCGACGCCGTTGAGCACCTCGGGCGCGTAGGTCGGCAGGTCGCGCTGGAACTGCTCCTTGGCGCGCGAGAGCTCGATGCGGTCCTGCGGGCGCTTGGGCCCGGCGATCGACGGCACGACGGTCGACAGGTCGAGCTCGAGGTACTCGGAGAACACGGGCTCGCGCGACGGGTCGTGCCACAGGCCCTGCTCCTGCGCGTAGGCCTCGACGAGCGCGAGCTGCTCCTCGCTGCGGCCGGTGAGGCGCAGGTAGTCGAGCGTGACCGAGTCGATCGGGAAGATCGCGGCGGTCGAGCCGAACTCGGGGCTCATGTTGCCGATGGTCGCGCGGTTCGCGAGCGGCACCGAGGCGACGCCCTCGCCGTAGAACTCGACGAACTTGCCGACCACGCCGTGCTGGCGCAGCATCTGCGTGATCGTCAGCACGACGTCCGTCGCGGTGACGCCCGCGGGGATCTCGCCCGTGAGCTTGAAGCCGACGACGCGCGGGATGAGCATCGAGACCGGCTGGCCGAGCATCGCAGCCTCGGCCTCGATGCCGCCGACGCCCCACCCGAGCACGCCCAGGCCGTTGACCATGGTGGTGTGCGAGTCGGTGCCGACGCACGTGTCGGGGTAGGCCTTGCCGTCGCGGACCATGACGACGCGCGCGAGGTACTCGATGTTGACCTGGTGCACGATGCCGGTGCCCGGGGGGACGACCTTGAAGTCGTCGAACGCGGTCTGGCCCCAGCGCAGGAACTGGTACCGCTCGCGGTTGCGCTCGTACTCGAGCTCGACGTTGCGCTCGAACGCGTCGCGCCGGCCGGCGACGTCGATCTGCACCGAGTGGTCGATCACGAGCTCGGCGGGCGCGAGCGGGTTGATGCGGGACGCGTCGCCGCCGAGGTCCTCGACCGCCTCGCGCATCGTGGCGAGGTCGACCACGCAGGGCACGCCGGTGAAGTCCTGCATGATGACGCGCGCGGGCGTGAACTGGATCTCGGTGTCGGGCTGGGCGTCCGGGTCCCAGCCGGCGAGCGCGCGCACGTGGTCGGCCGTGATGTTGGCGCCGTCCTCGGTGCGCAGCAGGTTCTCGGCGAGGATCTTGAGGCTGTACGGCAGGCGCTCGACGCCGGGGACGGCGGAGAGGCGGTAGATCTCGTACGAGGCGTCACCGACCTCGAGGGTGCCCTTCGATCCGAAGCTGTCGACGCTGCTCACGGGTGCTCCTTCGCTGGCGAGTGCCGGGCTCGTCTGGGGGTGCCCGGCGGTGGGGGCGGCCGACGCACCAGCCTAGGTGCGCGCGCCGCGGCGCGGGCCCGGCGTCCACCGGGCCGTCGTGCACTTATATCTTGATGTCGAGATACATCGTAGCGCGTCGGCTCCCCCGCGCGCGCACCCCGACACGCCACGAGGGGCGGCCGTGCGGACCGCCCCTCGTCACCACCGGACGCCCGGCAGGTGCCCGACGCGTCAGCTCTGCTGCGCGCGCAGCGCCTCGGCGGCCTTGCGCTCGGCCTCGACGGCGCGCTCGTACGCGCGCGGGTCGTACTCGGGCGTGCCCTGCTTGTGCAGCTCCTGGGTCACGAGGCGCTTGGCCTCGGCCAGCCGGCTCGCGCGGTCCTGCGACTCCGTCATGGTGACCTCCCGGGGACTTCCGCTGGATGGACGTCGCGCCGCCCGTGCGGCGCCGCACGTCCCACGCTAGGACGTCGGCACGGGCGCCGCGACCGCCGGCCGCGGGCACGTCACGCGACGCCGTCGTCGACCGCGCGCAGGCGGGCGCGCCCGGCCTCGTCGAGGCCCGCGAGCCGGTCGAGGACGGTCGCCACGTCCACGCCGAGCTCGTCCGCGAGCTCGCGCGGGTGCCGCGTCCAGCGCCACGCCGCGAGCAGCGCGTCGTCGGGCACCAGGCGGCGTGCGACGAGCGCCCGCACCTCGCGCTCCTGCGCCGGCGTGCAGCCGCCCACGTGCCCGAGCTCGATGTGGGCGAGCTCGTGCGCGAGCGTGCACCGGCGCTGCGCCTGCGACTGGTCCGGGTGCAGCACGACGACCGACCGCCCGTCGGTGAGCCCCAGGACCCCCGGCAGCCGCCGCCAGACCAGGCGCACGTGCGGCATGGCGCGCAGCCGCCGCCAGGGGTGCTCCACCACGCGGCGACGGTAGCCCGGCCCACCGGCCGCGCGCTCCGGCCCTCCACAGGCCGTGACGCCGCCCGACGGGCGGGTGGGCGTGCGGACGTCCCGGGACGTCCGACGCGCGCTCAGTCGGCGTCCGGGAGGGGCGGCAGGTCCGGCTCGCCGGCGCGCGCCGCCCAGCCCTCGACCGTCGCGTCCCACGTCGTCCCGAGGACGGTCGCGTCGACCAGACCCGCGACGTGCTCGGGCGCGGCTCGCAGCACGGCCTCGACCGCGTCGTCCACGGGCAGCACCAGGAACCGGGCGGGCAGCTCGTGCGCGGCGTGCCGGCGCGCGACCTCGTCGCGCACCGCCGCGGCCAGCCGTCCGTCGGCGGCGCCGCCCGCCGCACCCTCGGCACGCACGAGCGCCCGCGCGACCTCCACGACGGCACGTCGCGAGCGCGGCCCCAGCGCGTCGACGCCCGCGGGCAGCGCGTCCGCGAGCGGCTCGCGGGGCACGGGGAGCGCCGCGGCCGCCATGGCGCGGTCCTCGTCCACGCCCGCGAGCCACGCGAGCGCGCGCACGGTCTCGGGCGAGGGCACGGAGTCGTACCTGCCGGACGCGATCCCGGCGATCGTCGTGTGCACGACCGCGAAGCCGGCGTCCTGCGCGGCCCGCGCGAGGGAGCGGAGCGACTCCCCCGGACGGCGCTCGCGCGCGAGCGCGACGAGGTCGGCGAGCGTCGTCGGACCCTCCACGGGCGAGCCACCTCCTCCGCCGCGCCACCCTGCGTGACAAGCGACGGGGCCATCGTCGCAGATGGGAGCGGCGATCCGCGGCCACCGCCCGACAAGTGGCGCGCACCGCGGTGCGCAGCGCGCATCCATGGTGCGCACACCACTTGTCAGTACGCGCGCCGGGCGGCGATGATGGGCGGCCCGACGACACGGGGAGAGGTCGATGCGCGTGAAGGACCCGGCGCTGCTGCGCGAGCGGCGCGTGCGGCGACGGCTCACCCAGCGCGAGCTCGCGTTCCTCGTGCGGCGCTCGCAGGCCACGGTGTGGCAGCTCGAGAACGGCCAGCTCCGCACCGTGACGCCGCAGCTCGCCCGCGCGATCTCCGACCGCCTCGACACGCCGTGCACCGACCTGTTCGAACCGCGCCCCGACGACCGGACCGGCGACCCGGTCCGGCCCGACACCCCCGCAGGAGGACCCGCATGACCCGACCCGCCGGCGCCCAGCTCAAGTACGACGACGAGGACGAGCCGGTCGTGCACTGGGCGGTCTGCCACGGCTGCGCGTGGGTCGGGCCCGACCGGCTATCGCCCGCCGACGCGCGGGCCGACGCCGCGGAGCACGACGACCGCGCGCACGCGCGCCGCGTCGGCTGAGCCCGCCCGCGAACGGGACGGCCGCGGACCGCCGGCCGAGCGCGGGCGGCCCCGCGCCCCCCGCGACGGCCGGCGGGCGCCGCGTCAGCGCGTGAGGACGGCGACCGCCTCGAGGTGGTGCGTCATGGGGAACAGGTCGTGCCCCGTGATCTCGAGCCCCGTCCACCCGCGCTCGGCGAGCAGGGCGACGTCGCGCGCCAGCGCCGCCGGGTCGCACGCGACGTAGACGATCCGCTCGGGTCGCAGCGCGGCGACCGCCTCGACGACGCGCCGGCCGGCACCCGTCCGCGGCGGGTCGAGCACGACGACGTCGGCCGCCGCCGCGGCGGGCACGCCGCCGCGCCGCCCCGTCAGCACGTCGGCGACGTCCCCCGCGTGCAGCTCGACCTGCGGCCGGTCGTGCGCGTTGCGCCGAGCGTCCCGCACGGCACGCTCGTCACCCTCGACCGCCACGAGCCGACCGTCGGGACCGACCGCGTCGGCCAACGGCGACGAGAACAGCCCCGCACCCGCGTAGAGGTCCAGCACGGTGGCACCCGCGACGTCGCCCACCGCGTCGAGCACGCGCGACGTGAGCAGCGCGGGCGCTCCCCGGTGCACCTGCCAGAAGCCCGCCGCGGCCACGCGGTACTCGTAGGTCGTCGCACCGACCTCGACCCGCTCGCGGACGGCGGCGCGCGCGTTCGGCCGGGGGTCTGGCCGGTTCGCGTGCAGGTCGAACGGCGCACCGTCGAGCAGGACGATCGGCGTCGCGCCGTCCGCGGGCGCGACCGCCTCGACGCGGGTGCCCGCCGGCCACCGCCGGTCGAACAGGCCGAGGGCCGCGACGTGCTCGCTCGCGAGCGGCATGTCGGCCAGCGGCAGCACCGTGTGCGACCGGTGCCGGCGCATCCCGGCGCGTCCCTCGGCGTCGACGTGCAGGTCGATGCGCGTGCGCCACGCGAGGCCGCCGCGCTCGTCGTCCCCGGGGACGCCCGCGACCTCGGGGGCGAGGTCGACGCGCGCGAGCCGCCGCAGCTGCTCGGCCAGCACGGCGGACTTCCAGGCGCGCTGGGCGGGCAGCGCGACGTGCGCGAGCTCTCCCCCGCCGACCCCGCCGGGTCCGGCGGCGGGCCACGCCGACGGCACGCGGTCGGGCGACGCGTCGAGCACCTCGACCGCGTCGGCGCGCCAGAACTTCGCGTCGGGCGCGGCGTCGGTGAGCCGCGCCCGGACGCGCTCGCCCGGCAGGGTGTGCCGCACGAACACGACGCGCCCGTCGTGCCGGGCCACGCAGTGCCCGCCGTGGGCCACGGGCCCGATCTCGAGGTCGACCGTCGCGCCGGGGGTGTCAGTAGCCACGCGGCACGGTACCCCGGACCGGGTCCTCGAGCCCCGTCTGCCCCTCACTCGACGCGAGCTGCCACGGCACGGACGCCACGACCACCCCGGGCGTGAACAGCAGACGGCTCTTGAGGCGCAGCGCGCTCTGGTTGTGCAGCAGCTGCTCCCACCAGTGCCCCACGACGTACTCGGGGATGTACACGACGACGAGGTCGCGCGGGCTCTCGCGGCGGATCGAGCGCACGTAGGTCAGCACCGGGCGCGTGATCTCGCGGAACGGCGAGTCCAGCACGCGCAGCGGCACCGGCAGGTCGGCCGCGTCCCACTGCGCGCGCAGCGCGGCGACGTCGTCCGCGTCGACCCCGACGGTGACGGCCTCGAGCACGTTCGGCCGCGACGCGCGGGCGTACGCCAGCGCGCGCATGGTCGGGCGGTGCAGGTGCGACACCAGCACGACCGCGTGCACGCGGCTCGGCAGCGCGCGGGCCCCCTGCTCGTCGTCGGCCAGCGCGAGCTCGGCGCGCACGCGGCGGTAGTGCTCGTGCACCCCCTGCATCGCCACGAAGACCAGGGCCATCGCGAGGATCGCGATCCACGCACCGTGCGTGAACTTCGTGAGGAGCACGATGACGAGCACCGTGGCCGTCATGCCCAGGCCGATCGTGTTGATGACGCGCGAGCGGCGCATGCGCGCCCGCGCGCGCGGCTCCGGCTCGGTGCGCAGCTCGCGCGTCCAGTGCCTGACCATCCCGAGCTGCGACAGCGTGAACGAGACGAACACGCCGACGATGTACAGCTGGATGAGCCGCGTGACCTGCGCGTCGAACGCCCAGATGAGCGCGATCGCGGCGGCGGCGAGCGTGAGGATGCCGTTGGAGAACGCGAGGCGGTCGCCGCGCGTGTGCAGCTGGCGCGGCAGGTAGCCGTCCTTGGCGAGGATCGACCCGAGCACGGGGAACCCGTTGAACGCGGTGTTCGCGGCGAGCACGAGGATCAGGCCCGTCACGACCGACACCACCACGAACAGCACGTCGACGCCCGAGAAGACCGACGCCGCGAGCTGGCTGATGACGGGGTGCTGCTCGTACGCGTCGCCGACGGGCACGCCGTCGCGCAGCAGCTGCGTCGCCGGGTCGTCGACGAACTTCACGCCCGTGGCCTGCGCGAGCAGCAGGATCGACAGGATCATCGCGATCGAGATCGACCCGAGCAGCAGCAGCGTCGTCGCGGCGTTGCGGGACTTGGGCTTCTTGAACGCCGGCACGCCGTTGCTGATGGCCTCGACGCCCGTCAGCGCGGCGCAGCCCGACGCGAACGCGCGCAGCACCAGGAAGCCGCCGGCGAGCCCCATGAGGCCCTGGTCGAACCCGGGCTCCGACGCGACGCCGAAGCCCGCGCTCTCGGCGGCGGGCAGCGTGCCGGTGAAGTAGCGGACGGCCCCGACCACGGCGATCGACCCCATCGCCGCCATGAAGAGGTACACCGGGATCGCGAACGCCGTCCCCGACTCCTTGACGCCCCGCAGGTTGACGAGCGTCAGCGCGACCACCAGCCCGATCGCGAACGTCGTCTCGTGCCCGCGCAGCGCCGGGATCGCCGTGGCCGCGTACTGCGCGCCCGACGAGATCGACACCGCGACCGTGAGCACGTAGTCCACGAGCAGCGCGCTCGCGACCGTGACGCCCGCGCGCGGCCCGAGGTTGACCGACGCGACCTCGTAGTCGCCGCCGCCCGACGGGTAGGCGTGCACGTTCTGCCGGTACGACGCGACGACCGTGAGCAGCACGAGCGCGACCGCGATCCCGACCCACGGCGAGATGGTCAGCGCCGTGAGCCCGGCGAGCGACAGCGTCAGCAGGATCTCGTCGGGCGCGTACGCCACGGACGAGAGCGCGTCGGACGCGAAGACGGGCAGCGCGATGCGCTTGGGCAGGAGGGTGTGGCCCAGCCGGTCGCTGCGGACCGGCCGGCCGAGCACGAGCCGTTTGGCGGCGTCTGCGAGGTCCGACACGAGCAGCGATCGTATGCCCGCGGGGCCCCCGGCTCACAGGCCCCGCGCGGGACCCGCCGCGACGGGCGCGCGAGAGCGCCCGCGGGGTATAGCGTGACCGGCTGTGCACTTCGTCATCATGGGATGCGGGCGCGTGGGGGCGACGCTCGCGCAGTCCCTGGAGGCCCGCGGCCACTCGGTCGCGGTGATCGACCAGAACCCCGACGCGTTCCGCCGTCTCGACGCCGACTTCCAGGGCAACAAGGTCACCGGCCTCGGCTTCGACCGCGACACCCTGCGCACGGCCGGCATCGACGACACGTACGCGTTCGCCGCGGTGTCCGACGGCGACAACTCGAACATCCTCGCGGCGCGCGTGGTGCGCGAGACGTTCGGCGTGGAGAACGTCGTGGCCCGCATCTACGACCCGCACCGCGCCGAGATCTACCAGCGCCTGGGCATCCCCACGGTCGCGACCGTGCGGTGGACCTCCGACCAGGTGCTGCGCCGCATGCTGCCGATGGGCACGACCGACGAGTACCGCGACGCCTCGGGGCAGATCCAGCTCGCGCAGGTCGACGTGCACGCCGGCTGGGTGGGACGCCCGCTGCGCGCGCTCGAGGAGGCCAGCGGCGCGCGGGTCGCGTACCTCACGCGCTACGGCGACGGCGTGCTGCCGACGGCCGGTTCCGTCCTGCAGGAGAGCGACACCGTGCACCTGCTGCTGCGCGTCGAGGACGCGCCGGCCGTGGAGCGTGTGCTCACCTCGCCCCCGAAGGTGGAGTCATGAGGGTCGTCATCGCCGGCGCCGGGTCCGTCGGCCGGTCCATCGCGCGCGAGCTGCTCGCGCACGACCACGAGGTCACGCTGATCGACCGGCAGCCGTCGGCGATGCGGGTCGCGCAGGTCGCCGAGGCGGACTGGCTGCTGGCCGACGCGTGCGAGCTCCCCACGCTCCGCGAGGTCCGCGCCGACGAGTGCGACGTCATGGTCGCCGCGACGGGCGACGACAAGGCGAACCTCGTGGTGTCGCTGCTCGCGAAGACGGAGTTCGGCGTGCCGCGCACGGTCGCGCGCGTCAACAACCCGAAGAACGAGTGGATGTTCGACGACGCGTGGGGCGTCGACGTGGCCGTGTCGACGCCGCGCATCATGACGGCGATGGTCGAGGAGGCCGTCGCCGTCGGCGACCTCGTGCGGATCTTCACGTTCCACCAGTCGAAGGCGGACATCCTCGAGCTCACGCTGCCCGAGGGCTCACCCCTCGCGGGCGTGCGCGTCGGTCAGGTCGAGTGGCCCGCGGACACCGTGCTCGCGTGCATCGTCCGCGACGCGCGCCCGCTGGCGCCGAGCCCCGACGACACGCTCGAGGGCCGTGACGAGCTGCTGTTCGTCACGGGGCACGAGGCGGACGAGCAGGCGCTCGAGCGCCTGCTGACCCGCGGACCAGCATCCAGCTGAGCCACAGCGTCAGGGCGGTCAGCGGCAGGCCCATCGCGAGCTTCGCCGTGCCCAGCCACACGACCTGACCGGCGAGGAAGAGCGGGAGCTGCACGAGCAGGCGCACCCCGAACATCGCCACCCAGGGCCAGGTCGCGAGCGCGTAGCGGCGGCGCAGCGCGGGCTCCGCGCGCCACTCGAGCGCACCGCCCCACGTGCCGCCCGCGAGCGGGCCGCGGTTGCTGAACATCCCGACGACGAGCCCGACGAGCGGCCACCCGACGACGATCGTCGCGAGCGTGCCCACGAGGTAGGCGGCGTTGACGATGAGGCCGTACGCGAAGTAGTCGCCCGCGTCGCCGGTGCGCCACGCCCAGATCACGCCGACGCCCACGCCGAGCACGCCCGAGAACGCCTGCGTCACGGGCGTGCGCTGCACGAGACGCGCGACGACCGCGAGCGCCGCGGCGGCGGCCGCCGAGATCAGCGCGGGCTGCAGGCGTTGACCCGCCGCGATGTAGACCACGACGAACAGCAGCCCGGGCGCGACCGCCTCGACCATGCCGCGCACGCCGCCGAGCGCGTCGACGGCCGAGAACTGCTCGGCCGTCAGCGACCGCAGGCCGCGGGCGCCGCCCTCCTCGGGCGGCACGACGTCGTCGACCGCGTCGAGGACGACCGGCTCGTCGTCACGGGCGTCGTCGCGCGGTGCGGTCATCGGGTCACTCCCCCGGTCGGGCGCGCAGCTCGTAGCGCGGGTTGAAGATCGTGCGGCGGCCGTCGACGAGGCACACCATCCCGTCGACCTTGAGCCGCCGGCCGGGCTCGATGCCGGCGATGCTGCGCCGGCCGAGCCACACGAGGTCGAGCGTGCCGGACCCGTCGTACAGCTCGGCCTCGAGCGCGGGCACGCCCTCGCGCGGCCGCAGCGTGACGGAGCGCAGCACGCCGGACACCGAGGCGCGCGCGCGGTGCGGCAGCGCGTCGACCGGGCAGCACCCGGGCACGCTCACGGCGTCGGCGCGCTCCTCGTCGGCCTCGATCTCGGCCTGCGACGCGAGGGCCTTGCGCACGCGGTCGCGCAGCGTGGTCATCCGATCTCCGTGATCTCGGGCCCGCGCTCGGGCGGCGCGAGGCGGGGGGCCGCAGGCGGGGGCGGGGGCGTGGCGCCGCCGGGCAGCTGCAGCGGCAGCAGGTCCCGCGGGGGCCGGGCGTCGGTGCCGCGCACGACGACGACCTGCCCGAAGAGGTCCTCGAGCCGCCCGGCCGCGTCCGGCTCGACGGCCGCACGGCCGGTGAGCACGCCGCGCAGGAACCAGCGCGGTCCGTCCGTGCCGAGGAACCGTGCCGGGCGGTGACCCGTGCGCCCCTCGGGGGTGCGCACGGGCAGCCGCGCGAGCAGCTCGCGGCCGTACGGGCCGGGCAGGTCGTCGACGGTGCCGCCCTGCTGGGTGATCGAGGCGGCGATCTCCTCGCGGATCTCGTCCCAGATGCCCTCGGTCCGGGGCGCGGCGAACGCCTGGAGCTGCAGCGACGAGCCGTCGAGGAGCACGGCGACCGCGGACACCACGTTGGTCGCCTTGTCGACCTCGAGGCGCACCTCCATGCCGTCGACCTGCGGCAGCCGGATGGCACCGAGGTCGACGCGCGGCATCTCGGGGTGCGTCGCGTCGACGTCCCACGGTCCGCGGGCGTCACCGAGCTCGGGGGCCGCCTCGACCTCGGCGACGGCGGCGTCCTGCGGGACGTCGACGGCGGCGTCGCGCGCGTCGTCCTCCTTGGGGCCACGACGGAACAGACCCACGTTCGCTTCCTCCGACCGGCGCCGAGCGCCCTCGTCCTGCAGTCCTCTGACGTCACAACGACCGCGACGTCGACAGTAGTTCCGATCCCGGCGCAGGGGCCGGTCCCGCGTCAGGTCCCGGCGCCCGCGCCCGCGCCTGCTCCGGCACCCGCGCCGGCCCAGCCGCCGCTCGAGCCGAACCCGCCCGCACCGCGCACGGAGCCCGGCAGCTGCGCGACCTCGACGAACCTCGCGTGCTCGACGCGCTGCACGACGAGCTGGGCGATGCGGTCGCCGCGGCGCAGCTCGAGCGGCTGCTCGCGGTCGGTGTTGAGCAGCGTCACGGCGATCTCGCCGCGGTACCCGGCGTCCACCGTGCCGGGCGCGTTGACGACCGTGAGGCCGTGGCGCGCCGCGAGGCCCGAGCGCGGGTGCACGAACGCGGCGTACCCCTCGGGCAGCGCGATGGCGACACCGGTGGGGACGGTCGCGCGCTCACCCGGGCCGAGCAGGACGTCGACGCGCGCCACCAGGTCGGCGCCCGCGTCACCGGGGTGCGCGTACGCGGGGGCGGGCAGGTCGGCGTCGAGGCGCTGCAGCAGCACCTGGACGTCCTCGGTGCGGTGGGTCCCGGTCACGGGGGCCGACCCTACCGCGCCCGGGGCACCGCGACGCGCGCGTCGCGGTGCGGCTGCCGTCCGGGACGACGCCCGCGGCCCGGCGACGATGAGATCCTGTGCGCATGACCCCGACGCCCGACCCGGTCACGCCCGTCTCGTCCGAGCCCCCGTCGCCGCGCACCGCCGCCGTGGGCGCGCCCTTCCGCGAGCGGCTGTGGCCGGGCGCCGTGGGCTGGGGCGGGGTCGTCGCGTTCGCGGGCGTGCTCGGGGTCGCGTTCGTCCCCGTCGACGCACGGCTCGCGCTCGTCGTCGGCGTCGTCGCGCTGCTCGCCGGCCTGGCGGGAGCGGTCCTGACGACACCCCGCGTCGAGGTGGTCGACGGCGTGCTGCGCGCGGGGAACGCGCGCATCCCCGTCGCGCTGCTGCGCGCCCCGCGCGTCCTGGACCGCGCCGCTCTGCGCACCGAGCTGGGACCGGCGCTCGACGCCCGCGCGTTCGCGTGCCTGCGGTCGTGGATCGGCGGCGGCGTCCGGGTCGAGGTCGAGGACCCGCAGGACCCGACGCCCTACTGGATCGTCTCGACGCGGCGCCCGGACGCGCTCGTCGCGGCGCTCGAGGCCGCGGGCGCGCCGGCCGCCTGACACGACGACGGCCGGCCACCCCCGCAGGGGCGACCGGCCGGTCGAGGCGTCGTGGGCGACGTCAGGCCGCGCACTCCGAGCACACGGGCTGGCCGTTGCGCTCGTACGCGAGCTGGCTGCGGTGGTGCACCAGGAAGCACGACGAGCACGTGAACTCGTCGGCCTGTCGGGGCAGGACGCGGACGGACAGCTCTTCGCCGGACAGGTCGGCGCCGGGGAGCTCGAACCCCTCGGCCGCCTCCGTCTCGTCCTCGTCCACCACGCCCGAGTTCTTGTCGGAGCGCCGGGCCTGGAGCTCCTGGAGCGAGTCCTCGCTCAGGTCCTCCTCGGTCTTGCGCGGGGCGTCGTAGTCGGTTGCCATGTGTGAGCGTCACACTCCGTCTTCTGCAGCAGTGGGTCGTGGTACGCGGGATCAATGCACCACGGCAGTGTTTTGTTCCCCCCGCGCGGACGGATTGTGCCCCACCGCGGGCGCGGATGCGAACACGGACGCGCGCCCAGGTGGTCAGACCCGGCGAACCGTCACCGACCGGACCACGTCCTCGCAGGCCAGGCCGCCTCGGGACGGACCGTACGAGGCGGATCTCACCCCCGCGGGGCGACCGGGCGCCCCGTGGGTCCGCCCCACGCTCACGGACCGGTGTCGGCGTCGAGGTCCTCGAGCAGCGTCGTGAGCTCGCCGACGCGCGCCGCGGCGCCCGCGACGGTCATCGCCGACCCCGCGGGCGCGCCCCGCAGGCCCTGCACGACGCCGCCGGCCTCCTGCACGACGAGCGACGCGGCGGCGAGGTCCCAGGGCTGCAGTCCACGCTCGTAGTAGAGGTCGAGACGTCCGGTCGCGACCTGGCAGAGGTCGATCGCGGCGGCGCCGATGCGACGCACGTCCCGCACCTGCGGGAGCAGCGCGGCCAGGACGCGCGCCTGGCCGCGGCGCCGGTCCGCGACGTACCCGAACCCGGTGCCGACGAGGCAGCGGTCCAGCGGGGGCGCGGTCGTCAGCGCGAGCGGGCGGCCGTCCAGACGGGCGCCGTGGCCGCGCGCGGCGGTCCACGTCTCCCCCGTCGCGGGTGCGTGCACGCAGCCCGCGAGCACGGTCCAGGTGGCCGGGTCGGGGTCACCGGCGACGGCCGCGACGCTCACGGCGTACGCGGGCAGCCCGTAGAGGTAGTTGACGGTGCCGTCGATGGGGTCGACGACCCACGTGACCCCCGAGGTGCCTGCGGTGCTGCCCCCCTCCTCGCCGAGCACGGCGTCGTCGGGGCGCAGGCGCGCGAGCGTGCGGCGCACGAGGTCCTCGCTCGCGAGGTCCATCGCGGTGACGACGTCGACGGCGCTGGACTTGGTGGCGGCGACGCCCACGGTCTCGGGGCGCCCGTCGTGCACGAGACGGCCGGCGGCGCGCGCGACCTCCTCGGCGACGGCGACGAGCTCGGTGACGGACGGTGCGGCGGGGACGGTCACGGACCCATCCTGCCGCAGCGCGCCGCCGGCCCCGGGCCCGTCATCGCTGGCGGGAGGCGCCCGGCGCGCGCCACGGCCCCGGCGCGTTGAGGTCGAACCGCAGCGCGAGCACGCGCAGCGCGAACACCCCGACGGCGACCGCGGAGAGGCCGACGGCGCCGGCCAGCCCCAGGTGCCACAGCGCGACCGTCGCGGCCGACCCGAGCAGCGCGGGCACCGCGTAGAGCTGACGGTGGTGCAGCACGACCGGCACCTCGCCCGTGAGCAGGTCGCGCAGGATCCCGCCCCCGACGCCCGTGAGCACGCCCACGACGATCGCGGCGAGCGCGGTCGTGCCGTGCTCCAGCCCCTTGACCGTGCCGACCACCGCGAACAGCGCGAGCGCGCCCGCGTCCAGCACGACGATCACGCGGCGCGCGCGCTCGAGGCGCGGGTGCCCGAAGTACATGACGAGCCCGCCCGCGAGCGCGGCGCCCATGAGCCGCACGTCGCTGATGCCGACGGGCGGCACGGCGCCGATCAGCAGGTCGCGCAGCACGCCGCCGCCCAGACCGGTCGCCCACGCCAGCACGAGCAGCCCGAACAGGTCGAACTGCTTGCGCACGGCGGCGAGCGCGCCGGACATGGCGGCCACGAAGACGCCGACGACCTCCAGGACCGGTTCGACCGGCAGCTCGGGCAGCACGGCGCCATCCTCCCGCACGTGACGACGACCTCACGGCGCACCGGGCCGGGGTGCACGCGTTCCGGGCGGATCGGTGGCAGGCTCCTGCGTGGACAGCGGGAGGTCGTATGGGTGAGCTGGAGCTGGTCGGACTCCACGAGGACGGGGAGCACCTCGTCCTGGTCGCGGCCGACGGGCAGCGTTTCCGCGTGCGCATCGACGACCCGCTGCGCGCGGCGGTGCGCCGCGACCGGCCGCAGCTCGAGCAGCTGCGGGCCGAGCAGGCGGGGTCGCTGAGCCCGCGCGAGATCCAGTCGCGCATCCGGGCCGGTGCCACCGCGCAGGAGGTCGCCGACGCCGCGGGCGTGCCCGTCGAGTCGGTCCGCCGCTACGAGGGGCCCGTGCTCGCCGAGCGCGAGTACGTCGCCGAGCAGGCCCGCGCGACGCGCGTGGGCCGCGACTCGGGCGCGCCGCTGCTGGGCGAGCTCGTCACGGACCGCCTCGCGGCGCGCGGCGTCGACGTCGCGTCGCTGTCGTGGGACGCCGCGCGTGAGGGCACGGGGCCGTGGACGGTCGTCGCGCGGTTCGTGGTGTCCGAGGAGCCGCGCGAGGCCCGCTGGTCGTACGACCCGGTGCGCCGCACGGTCGTGGCCGACGAGGACGAGGCCCGCTGGCTGTCGGAGACGGAGATCGACGAGCCCGCGGCGCGGCGCCACCTGGCGGCCGTCCGCGACGTCGTGTTCGACCTCGACACGATGCAGGAGCCGGCCGCACCCGAGCCGGAGCCGACGCACGTGCTGCTCGACGAGCTGCGGCAGCGCCGCGGCGTCCGGCAGCCCCTCGAGCTCGAGGGCGACGACGAGGAGTTCGAGGGCTTCGGCCCGCAGCACGCGTTCGACTTCTCGGCGAGCGGCCCCGGCGGCGGTGACGACGTGCCCACGGCCCACGAGCTCGACGTGCCCGGCGCGCACCCCGTCGACGCCGACCCGGGGCGCGAGGCCGTCGTGCTCACGCCACCGCGCGGCGAGCGTGCGCCGGCCGCACCGACGGCTCCGGTGCCCGCGCTCGTGCCGGACGAGCCGGTGGCGTCCGACGACGCGCCCGCACCCGAGCCGGAGCGCCCGGCCGCGCCCGAGCGGCGGACTCGGCGCACGCGCGCCAAGGTGCCGAGCTGGGACGAGATCGTGTTCGGCGCCAAGCCCGAGTGACGCCGCACGTTCCCCCGATCCGCGGCTGACGCGCGGGCGCCCGCCTCAGCCGGCGTCGTCGTCCTCGAACAGCAGCGTCTGGCCGGTCGGCACGGTCGCGCGGGCGACCCGCGCCGTCATGCGCCGCACGTGGTGGCGACGGCACAGCACCTCGTACGCGACCTCGCCGGCACCGGCGGCCACGTCGCCGACGACGACCTGGTCGCCCTCGACGACCATGAGGCCGTCCACGGTGCGCGCGTTGTGGGTCGCGCGGGCGCCGCACCAGCACAGCGCGCGCACCTGCAGCACCTCGACCCGGTCGGCGAGCTCGACGAGCCGCGCCGAGCCCGGGAAGAGCCGCGCGCGGAAGTCGGTCGTGATGCCGAACGCGTACGCGTCGACCGCGAGCTCGTCGACCACGCGGGCGAGCTGCTCGACCTGCGCGGCCGTGTAGAACTGCGCCTCGTCGGCGACGAGGTAGTCGACCGCGCGTCCGCGCGTGCGGCGCGTGACGACCTCGGCCCAGAAGTCGGTCGTGTCGTCGACCTCCTCCGCGTCGCGCTGCAGGCCCAGGCGCGAGGAGATGACCGCCTTGCCCGCGCGGTCCTGCCGCGTGAACAGCACGCCGTCACGACCGCGCGCGGCGTGGTTGTGGTGCATCTGCAGCGCGAGCGTCGACTTGCCGCAGTCCATCGTGCCGGAGAAGAACACCAGCTCGGCCATCAGCGTCTCCTCCGGGTCACCGGTGCACCAGCAGCGGCACGAGCATCTCGCGCGCGGTCATGGAGCCGTGGACGCCCGGCAGGGCGATCGACGCGGGCGTCTGCGTGCGCGAGTCCACGACGGTCGCCGCCCCGGTCGTCGCGACGACGACGTCACCGACGACCGGCAGGACGCGGGCGTCCACGGGGCCGAACCAGCCGGCCGCGACGGCCTCGTCGCGCGTGCGGACCACCGCGTCGTCCGCGAGCGCGTCGCGCCACCGCGCGGCCACGTCGCCGGGGTCGGTGCCCGGCGTGACGTGCAGGTGCAGCGCGCGCGGCTCGCCGCCCGTGGTGGCGACGCCGGCGCCGAGCACGGGGTCGGTCGCGACGTCGCGGCGCCGGGCCGGGTCGACGTCGACCATGCCGTGGTCGGCGGTGACGACGAGCAGCGTGTCCCGCGGCAGCGAGCGGGCCAGGCGCGCGAGCTCGCCGTCGAGCTCGGTGAGCGCCTCGCCCCACTGCCACGACCCCCACCCGTGGTGGTGGCCGGTCTTGTCGACGTCGTGCCAGTACAGGTAGGCCAGCCCGGGCTCGCGCAGCGCGCGCAGCACGCCGTCGACGCGCTGCGTGAGCGACTCGGCGGGCGCGTACGTCGCGCCGCGCAGCGCGGCCGCCGTCAGGCCGGACCCCTGGAAGCGCGCGGGCCCGACGCTCGTGACCGCGACGCCGGCCGCGGCGAGCCGCTCGAGGACCGTCGGGTGCGGCTGCCACTGCGCGGCGGGCGGCATGTCGGTCCAGGACACGAGGTTGCCGAGCCGACCGGTCGCGGGGACGCGGACGGTGTACCCGAGCATCGCGGTCGTGCCGGGGCCCCGCCCCGTGCCGAACGCCGCGACCGCCGTCGCGGTCGTCGACGGGAAGGTCGTGACCAGCGGCTCGGAGCCCGCCAGCAGCGAGCGCAGGAACGGCGCGTGGCCGCCCCGCTCGGCGAGGTTGAGGTGCCCGAGCCCGTCGACCAGCACGACGCACACGCGCCGCGCGTCGGGCAGCCCGAGCAGCGACCGCGCCGGTGCGCCGCCGGGCACGTCGACGCCCAGCGCGTCGCCGAGCGCGGGCAGCACGTGCGTGATCGAGCGCGCGTCACCTCCCGGCGCCACGGGGGCGACGAGGTCGTCGGGCGCGGGCGGCGCGGCGGCCGTCGTGCCGCTCACCGGCGCGTCGTCGCCGCCGACAGCGTCCGGCCGAACGCCATCGCGGCGAGCACGGCGTCGCGCCCCTCGGCGGCGGCGCTCACGCGCACCACGACGTCGTCGGGCGTGATCGAGCCGCTCAGGCCGTGGTCGGCGTCGCACTGCGGGTCGCCGCAGGTCGCGGGCTCGAGGTCGACGCGCGACACCGCGCCCCAGCCGACCGCGAGCGTCAGCTCGGCCGCGCCGTCGCCCGCGTGGTGCTCCTGGGGGTTGGGCACGACGTGCGTGAACGCCACCGAGCGGAGCTCGCCGAGCGGCACGGCCTCGGTCGTGGCCTGCGCGCTGGGCGACGGGTGCTCGGAGTCCGCGGGGTGGTCGTCGACGTGCGTGACGACGAGCCGGGTCGGCGTCAGCGCGAGGACCGTGACGTGCCGGCGCACCTCGGCGCCGTCGAACGTCGTCTCGGGGTGGACCAGGTGGGCCACGACGGTCTCGTCGGCGAGCGCGAGCTCGAGCACCTCGGCGACCAGCTCGGGGTAGTAGCCGGCGCGGTCCAGGTCGTGACGCAGCGGTGTGGAGAGGGCGGGCACGGTCCCATCCTCCCATCCCCGCGCGCCCGGGCGGGCACGCCCGCGGGGGCGCGCGAAGGGCCCGCGCCGGCGCGCGCCGTGGTCGTCGCGGGTCATGCGCGCGCGAGCCGGCGCGCGGCGTCGGCCCGGTCCGCGGGGGCGACCGACGCGTGCGCACCGAGCACCGCCAGTCCGGTGGGCGACACGACCACGGGGTTGAGCTCGAGCGAGCGCAGGTCGGGCAGCGCGTCGGCCAGCACCGCGACCCGCGCGACGACGTCCTCGAGCGCGGGCACGTCGAGCGCGGGCAGCCCGCGGTACCCGAACAGCCGCGGCGCGGCGCGGGGCGTCCGCACGAGCTCGGCGACGTCGACGTCGGTCAGGGGCGGCACGGCGTAGGCGACGTCGCCGAGCAGGTCGGCCGCGTCACCCGCGACGCCGAGGCTCAGCAGCGGTCCGAACAGCGGGTCCTCGGCGGACCGCACGACGCACGCGACGCCGTGCGGGGCCATCGCCTGCACCTCGATCGGCGGCACGCCCGCGCCGGGGTCGTGATCGGCCGCGAGCGCGAGGATCCCCGCGACGTCCGCGCGCAGCTCCGCCTCGTCGGCGACGTCGAGGCGGACTCCGCCGAGGTCCGCCCGGTGCCGCAGGGCGGGCACGGTCGTCTTGACGGCGACGGGCCAGCCGAGCCGCTCGGCGGCCGCGACGGCCTCGTCGGCGTCGTGCACGCGGATCGACGGCCACACGTGCACGCCGACCGTCGCGAGCAGCTCTGCCGTCTGCGCGGCGTCGAGCGGCACGGGGGCGCCGTCGGTCGCGCCGGACTCCGCGAGCGCGCGCGCGACGAGCCGACGCGCGGCCCGCAGGTCGACGCCCGTCGGGTGCACGGTGGTGCCGCGGTCGGCCGCGCGCCAGGCCGCGTAGCGCGCGGCGTGGCCGAGCGCGAGCACGGCGTCCTCGGGCGCGGCGTAGGCGGGCACGGTGCGCACGCGCCCCTCGGGGTCGGTGGCCGCGAGCTCGGCGGTGAGCCCGTGCAGGTCGAACATGCAGGCCACCGTCGTGAGCCCCGTGCGCGCGGCGGCGCGGGCCACCTCGCGCGGCAGCACGGGGTCCGGCACGCCCAGCGTCGGCACACGCACGGCCACCACGACGTCGACGCCCGGGTCGCCGTAGACGCGCTCGACCGCGTCGCGCACCTCGTCGGCGCGCGCGTCCTCGGCGATGCGCTCGACGCGGTCGGTCACCACGAGCCCGGCGGCGGACGCGGCCTCGGCCACGAGCGCGGCGACGCCCGTCGAGCTCGCGAGGATCGCGACGCGCTTGCCGCGCGGCAGCGGCTGGTGCGCGAGCAGCTGCACGACGTCGAGCATCTGGTGCACGTTCTCGACGCGCACGACGCCGGACTGGCGCAGCACCTCCTCGAACGTGCGGCGCGGTGCGCGCGTGGGCCGCACCGCGTGACCGGGCGGCACGACGTGGCCCGTGCGGCCGGCCGCGACCACGACGACCGGCTTGTGGGACGCGAGGCGCCGCGCGACGCGCGTGAACTTGCGCGGGTTGCCGATCGACTCGAGGTAGAGGGCGACGACGTCGGTGCCCTCGTCCTCGCCCCAGAACTGCATGACGTCGTTGCCCGACACGTCGGCCCGGTGGCCGGCCGACACGAGCTGCGCGAGCCCCAGGCCCCGCCGCTCGACCGCCGCGAGCAGCGTCACCGCGAACGGCGCCGACTGGCAGAACAGGCCGATGCGCCCGGGGCGCGGCGGTCGGACCGCGAGCGACGCGTCGAGCGTCGTGCCGTCGTGCGTCGCGAGCAGCCCGAACGACGACGGGCCGACGAGCCGCATGCCCGCGCCGTGCACGACGCCCAGCAGCAGCCGCTGCCGCGCGAGCCCCTCGGGCCCCGCCTCGGCGAACCCGCCCGACAGCAGCACGAGCCCGCGCACGCCCAGCGCACCGAGCCGGCGCGCGGTGTCGAGCACCTGCGCGGCCGGGAGCGCGACGACCGCGAGCTCGACCGGCCCGGGCACGTCGTCGACCCGGCGGTGCCGGTGCACGCCGTCGTCCCCGAGGCCCTCGCCGTGGCCGACGCCGACCGCGTGCACCGCGATCGTGCCGGCGCGCGCCGCGGCGGCCAGGCCCTCGACGACGCGCTGGGCCTGCCGCGCCGCGAGCGGTCGCTCGGGCTCGGGCCCGGGGCCGACCACCACGACGCTGCGCGCCGTCAGCAGCGCGCGCATCGACCGCGCCTCGGCGCGGTGCTCGCGGTCGGCCGCGACGGCCAGCGACCGGTCCGTCGGGTCGATGCCGAACGTGACCTGCACGACGCCGTCCTCGGTGCGCCGGCGCACCTCGTACCCGGCCTCGCTGAAGACCGCGAGCATGCGCCCGTTCTGCGGCAGCACCTCGGCGACGAACCGGCGCACGCCGCGCTCGCGCGCCG
Organism: Cellulomonas iranensis NBRC 101100 = JCM 18110; assembly: GCF_001552375.1. Lineage (GTDB taxonomy): Bacteria > Actinomycetota > Actinomycetes > Actinomycetales > Cellulomonadaceae > Cellulomonas > Cellulomonas iranensis. Next base: position 31,137 of record NZ_BCRB01000011.1, read on the forward strand.
CGGCGGCCAGGTGCTCGAGCAGCACCGACGCGAGGCCCTTGCCCTGGTGGGCGTCGGCGATGTTGAACGCGACCTCGGCGGTCTCGGGCTCGACGACGTCGTAGCGCGCGACGCCGATGATGCGCTCGGGCTCGTCGGCGTCGGGTGCGCCCGTGAGCGCGACCAGCGCGACCCGGTCCACGTGGTCGACCCGCACCAGGCGGTCGAGGTCCCGGTCCGACAGCCGCTCGAGCGGGGCGAAGAACCGCAGGTACGTCGAGCGCTCGGACTGCCCGACGTGGAACGCCTGCAGCGCGTCGGCGTCCTCGGGGCGGATGGGACGCAGGCGGGTCGTGGAGCCGTCGGTGAGGACGACGTCCGCCTCCCAGCCCGCGGGGTAGGGTGCCGCTCCGGCGGCCCCCTCGGCCGCCGGGCCCAGGTGCCCGTCTCCGGGGTCGACGTCGGCCATGCCCGCCAGGCTAGCGGCGCGGCTGCGCCGATGACTCCCCCGGCACGGGGAGAATGCACCACGAGGGCCGTCCGTCGTCGGCGGCGGGGCCCCGTCCCACCGCCCGCACCGCAGCACCGAGGAGCGAACCAGCCCATGGCGCGTCGTCCCGCGACCCCCGACCTGCCGCCCGAGGACCTGGTCGAGAAGATCGTCGACGTCGACGTCGCGACCGAGATGGAGGGCTCGTTCCTCGAGTACGCCTACTCGGTCATCTACTCGCGCGCGCTGCCGGACGCGCGCGACGGCCTCAAGCCCGTGCAGCGGCGCATCGTCTACCAGATGGCCGACATGGGCCTGCGTCCCGACCGCCCGTACGTGAAGTCGGCGCGCGTGGTCGGCGAGGTCATGGGCAAGCTGCACCCGCACGGCGACTCGGCGATCTACGACGCGATGGTGCGGCTCGCGCAGCCGTTCTCGCTGCGGCTGCCGCTGGTCGACGGGCACGGCAACTTCGGCTCGCTCGACGACGGCCCCGCCGCGTCGCGGTACACCGAGGCGCGCATGGCGCCCGCAGCGGTCGCGATGACGCAGGGGCTCGACGAGGACGTCGTCGACTTCGTCCCCAACTACGACAACAAGCTCCAGCAGCCGGGCGTGCTGCCGGCGGCGATCCCGAACCTGCTGGTCAACGGCACGTCGGGCATCGCGGTCGGCATGGCGACGAACATGGCGCCGCACAACCTCGTCGAGGTCGTCGCGGCCGCGCGGCACCTCGTGCTGCACCCCGACGCGACGCTCGAGGACCTGCTGCGCTTCGTGCCCGGGCCGGACCTGCCGACGGGCGGCAAGATCGTCGGCCTCGACGGCGTGCGCGACGCGTACCGCACGGGCCGTGGCGCGTTCCGCACGCGCGCGACCGCGCGCGTCGAGAACGTCACGCCGCGCCGCAAGGGCATCGTCGTCACCGAGCTGCCGTACATGGTCGGGCCCGAGAAGGTCATCGAGAAGATCAAGGAGGGCGTGCAGAACAAGAAGCTCTCCGGGATCGCCGACGCGGTCGACCTCACGGACCGGCAGCACGGCCTGCGCCTGGTCATCGAGGTCAAGACCGGGTTCCACCCCGAGGCCGTGCTCGAGCAGCTCTACCGGTACACGCCGCTCGAGGACTCGTTCTCCATCAACAACGTCGCGCTGGTCGACGGGCAGCCGCGCACGCTCGGCCTGGTCGACCTGCTGCGCGTGTGGGTCGACCACCGCCTCGAGGTCGTGCGTCGTCGCACGTCGTACCGGCTGGCCAAGCGGCAGGAGCGGCTGCACCTCGTCGAGGGTCTGCTCGTGGCGATCCTCGACATCGACGAGGTCATCCAGGTCATCCGCACGTCGGACGACGCCGAGACCGCGCGCACGCGCCTGCGGTCGGTGTTCGACCTGTCCGAGCCGCAGGCCGAGTACATCCTCGAGCTGCGGCTGCGCCGGCTGACGCGGTTCTCGCGCCTCGAGCTCGAGCGCGAGCGCGACGAGCTGGTCGAGGAGATCGCCCGGCTGCAGGCGATCCTCGGCGACGACGCGCTGCTGCGCACGGTCGTCTCGGACGAGATGGCCGAGGTCGCCGCGACGTACGGCACGCCGCGCCGCACGGTCCTGCTCGAGCACGCGGGCGGCACGGGCCTCGCGGGCGTCGCGGGCGCGCCGACGTCGGCGAAGGCCGCCGCGGCGCCGCTGGAGATCCCCGACACGCCGTGCTGGGCGCTGCTGTCGGCGACGGGTCTGCTGGCCCGCACCGCCGAGGACGTCGAGCCCGTGCGGGGCGACGGCACGGTGCGCAGCCGCCACGACGTGGTCGCGTCGGCCCTCGCGACGACCGCGCGCGCCGAGGTGGGCGCGCTGACGAACCGCGGCCGCGTCGTGCGGCTGTCGGTGCTGGAGCTGCCGACCATGCCGCCCACCGACGGCCCGCCGTCGCTCTCGGGCGGCCTCCCGGTCGGCGAGGCGGTCGCGCTCGAGACCGGCGAGCGCGTGCTGGCGCTCGTGCCGCTGGGCGCCGACGCGCCGCCCGTGGCGCTCGCGACCGTGCAGGGCGTCGTCAAGCGCGTCGTGCCCGGCGACGTCCCGGCCAACCGGGACACGTGGGAGGCGATCGGCCTGCGCGACGGCGACGAGGTCGTCGCGGCCGCCCTGGCGAGTGACGAGGACGAGCTCGTGCTCGTGTCCTCGGACTCGTCGCTGCTGCACTTCCCCGCGTCCCAGGTGCGGCCGCAGGGCCGCGCGGCGGGCGGCATGGCGGGCATCAACCTCGCCGCCGGTGCCCGCGTCGTCGAGTTCGCGGTCGTGCGGCCGCAGGACGACGCCGTGGTCGTGACGGTGTCCGGCACGTCGACCGCGCTGCCCGGCACGCAGGCCGGCGCCGCCAAGGTGACGCCGTTCTCGGCGTACCCCGGCAAGGGCCGCGCGACGGGCGGCGTCCGCTCGCACCGGTTCCTCAAGGGCGAGGACGCGCTGATCCTCGCGCACGTCGGCCCCGCGCCCGCGCGCGCGACGGGTGCGGGCGGGCAGCCAGTCGACCTGCCGCCGCTCGACGAGCGCCGCGACGGGTCGGGCGTGCCGCTCGCGGCCCCCGTGCACGCGATCGGCTGACCCGGGAGGCTCCGGCCGCGCGACCGGGTCGCGGGCACGTCGTTCGGAGCACGCCGCGGCACCACCTACCGTGGTGCCGTGGCTGCCTCGCTCGACCTGCCCCGCTCCGTCCTGCTCGCGCTGTGGCTCACGGCCCCCGGCTCCCGGGACGGCGCGCTGGCCGCGGTCCAGCACGACGACGAGCCGCACGCCGTGACGTCCGAGGGCGAGACGCTCGCGCTCGACGCGTGGCTCACGTGGCTGGGCTCCCCGGTCGACGAGGTCGCCGTGCTGCTGCCCGTGCCCGGCGAGCCCGTCGCGGCACCGCCCGAGGTCTCGGGCGCCGCCGTCGAGGCCGGGGAGTGCGTGCTGCTGCGCGCCGGCGCGCGCTCGCTCGCGCTCGTGCCGGAGGTCGAGCGGTTCGGGTCCGACCTCGAGCCCGGCCACCTGGTGACGTGGCAGGCCTCCCGCGTGCCGGACTGGCGCACCGCCGTGTGGGCGCAGGTCGGCACGCTCGAGGACGCCGAGCGCGACCTGCGGCAGGGCCTGCTCACCGCGACCGAGGCGCTCGTGCAGCTCGGGGTCGAGCGCTGGAGGCCCGACGCGGCCGACGACATCGCCTCGGTGCGCGACGGTGCGTTGCCCGCGGGGCGCCTGCCGGGCGGGGTCGCGGGCCAGCGCGTGCGCGTGCTGTCGAGCGCCGCGCGGCTGCGCGCGATCGTCGCGCTCGCGACGCAGGACGACGGCGGCGCGGTGAACCTGTGGCAGGCCGACCAGAGGTCGACCGCGCTGCGCGAGGTCGACCGGGTCGCGCGCCGCGCGATGGCGGCCGCCGCGACGCAGCTGCGCCGCGGCTGACCGCCGACGCTCAGCGCTCCAGCACGCCCCGGTAGACCTCGAGCGTGCGCTCCCCGATCGCGTGCCACGAGAAGTGGTCCTCGACGCGCCGGCGCGCCGCGACGCCCCACGCGGCCGCGCGCGCCGGGTCGGACACGGCCTCGACGAGCGCGGCGCCCAGGTCGGCCACGAAGCGCTCGGGGTCGACCGGCGTGCCGGTGCCGTCCTGCACCTGGTCGATCGGCACGAGCCAGCCCGTCACGCCGTCGTCGACGACCTCGGGGATGCCGCCGGTCGCGGTCCCGACGACCGGCAGGCCGACGGCCATGGCCTCGAGGTTGACGATGCCGAGCGGCTCGTAGACCGACGGGCACGCGAACACCGTGCCGTGCGCGAGGACCGCGACGAGCTCGTCGCGCGGCAGCATCTTGTCGATCCACACCACACCGGTGCGCCGCGTGCGCAGGTCCTCGACGAGGCCCGTGACCTCCGCGAGGATCTCGGGCGTGTCGGGGGCGCCCGCGCACAGCACGACCTGCACGTCGGCGGGCAGCGCCTCGACCGCGCGCAGCAGGTACGGCAGGCCCTTCTGGCGCGTGATGCGGCCCACGAACACCACGGCCGGGCGGTCGGGGTCGATGCCCAGGCCCTGCACGACGGCGCGCGCGTGCGCGAGGTCGTCGTCCGACGTCGGGCGCCGCCAGCCGTCGAGGTCGATGCCGTTGTGCACGACGTGCACGCGCGCGGGGTCCACCGCGGGGTACGAGCGCAGGATGTCGGCGCGCATGCCGCCGCTGACGGCGATGATCGCCGCGGCCGACTCGTAGGCGGTCCGCTCGACCCAGGACGACAGCGCGTACCCGCCGCCGAGCTGCTCGGCCTTCCACGGCCGCAGCGGCTCGAGGCTGTGCGCCGTCAGCACGTGCGGCACTCCGTGCAGCAGCGACGCGAGGTGCCCGGCGAGGTTGGCGTACCAGGTGTGCGAGTGGACGAGGTCGGTCGGCGCCCCGTCGCCGTCGACGCGCCCGATGCCGTCGACGATCGCGAGGTCGACGCCCATGGTCGCGAGCGCCGGGTTGGCGCCCGCGAGGCCGCCCGGCACGTCGTAGCCGTACGTGCCCGGTTCCGCGACGGGCGCGTCGAAGCAGTGCACGCGCACGTCGACGCGTTCGCGCAGCACCGCGGTCAGGCCCGCCACGTGGACGCCCGCGCCCCCGTACACGTGCGGCGGGTACTCGCGGGTCAGCAGGTCGACGCGCACCGGATCCTCCCGTCGTGACCGGCCCACCGCCGGTCTCCAGGCGACACGCTAGCGCCCGGCGGCGCGGTGACCTCGCCCGGGACGCGTCTCGGGCCTAGGTTGGGCACATGCCAGCGCCGCGTGTCCTCGCCATCGTCCTCGCCGGAGGGGAGGGCAAGCGGCTCATGCCGCTCACCGCGCACCGCGCGAAGCCCGCGGTCCCCTTCGGCGGCATCTACCGCCTCGTCGACTTCGCCCTGTCGAACGTCATCAACTCGCGGTATCTGCACGTCATCGTGCTCACGCAGTACAAGTCGCACTCGCTCGACCGGCACGTGTCCAAGACGTGGCGCATGTCGTCGCTGCTCGGCAACTACGTCGCGGCGGTGCCCGCGCAGCAGCGCGTCGGCAAGCACTGGTACCTGGGCAGCGCGGACGCGATCTACCAGTGCCTCAACATCATCGACGACGAGCGCCCCGACATCGTGGTCGTGGTCGGCGCCGACCACGTCTACCGCATGGACTTCTCGCAGATGGTCGACGCGCACATCGACTCGGGCGCCGAGCTGACCGTCGCGGGCATCCGGCAGCCCATCGGCATGGCCGACCAGTTCGGCGTCATCGAGACCGTCCCCGGCGACCCGTCGCGCATCGCCGCGTTCCGCGAGAAGCCGTCCGACCCGACGCCCGTGCCGGACTCGCCGCTGGAGATCCTGGCCTCGATGGGCAACTACGTCGCGAACGCCGACGCCCTGGTCGAGGCGGTGACGGTCGACGCCGAGAACGTGAACTCGCGCCACGACATGGGCGGGGACATCGTGCCGTGGTTCGTCGAGCGCGGGACGGCCGGCGTGTACGACTTCATCCGCAACGACGTGCCCGGCTCGACCGACCGCGACCGCGACTACTGGCGCGACGTCGGGACGATCGAGTCGTACTTCGACGCGAACCACGACCTCATCTCGGTCGAGCCCGTGTTCAACCTCTACAACGACGCGTGGCCGCTGTACACGGGCTACACGGGCCTGCCGCCCGCGAAGTTCGTGCACGCGGGCGCGGGCCGCCTGGGGCACGCCGCGGACTCGATCGTCTCCCCCGGCGTGGTCGTGTCGGGCGCGACCGTGTCGGGGTCGGTGCTGTCCCCCGGCATCCGGCTGCACTCGTGGGCGCAGGTCACCGACTCGGTGCTCATGGACGGCGTGCAGGTCGAGCGGTACGCGCAGATCCACCGCGCGATCCTCGACAAGAACGTCGTCGTGCCGGAGCGTGCCCGCATCGGCCTCGACCCCGAGCACGACCGCGCGCGCGGCTTCACGGTGACCGACAGCGGCATCACGGTCGTCCCCAAGGGCACGATCATCACGGACTGAACCGCGACCTCCCGCCGGCGGGTGCCGGCGGGAGGGCGGCGTCCGCACACCCTGCGGACGCCGCCGCGGGCACCGACCGGCCGCCACTACCCTGCCGGTCGTGGACACCCGCCCCGCCGCGCCCGCCGACACGCGACGCCTCGTCGTCATGGACGTCGACTCGACCCTCATCACGGGTGAGGTCGTCGAGATGCTCGCCGCGCGCGCCGGGTCGGTGGACCTCGTCACGGCGATCACCGAGCGCGCCATGCGCGGCGAGATCGACTTCGCGCAGTCGCTGCACGAGCGCGTCGCGACGCTCGCGGGCCTGCCGGTCACCGTGTTCGACGACGTGCTGGCCGAGGCCGAGCTCACACCGGGCGCGCGCGAGCTCGTGGCCGAGCTGCAGCGCCGCGGCTGGCCGGTCGGCCTCGTGTCGGGCGGGTTCGTCGAGGTCGTCGCGCCCCTCGCGGCAGGGCTCGGCATCGAGCTCGTGCACGCCAACCGGCTCGAGGTGCGCGACGGGCGGCTCACGGGCCGCGTCGACGGCCCCGTGGTCGACCGCGCGGCCAAGGCGACGACGCTCGCCGACTACGCGCGACGCACCGGCATCCCCCTGGAGCGCACGATCGCGATCGGCGACGGCGCGAACGACCTCGACATGCTCGCGGCCGCCGCGACCGGCGTCGCGTTCAACGCCAAGCCCGTCCTCGCGGCCGCGGCCGACGCGGTCGTCCACGACCGTCTCGACGCCGTGCTCGCGCTCGACGCGTTCCGCGAGCGCTGACGCCGCCTCAGGGCGTGCGGACCGCCACGAGCCGCGCCGCGCCGAGGTCGAGCCGGGCCCACGGGCCGTCGACCTCCAGCAGGCTCCACGTCGCGGTGGGCACGCCGGGGCGCACGCGCGCGACGGCGCCGCCGTCCGACCCGGGGCCCGCCAGCGCGTCGGCGACGTGCGACACGGTCGGCTCGTGCCCGACCACCAGCACCGTCGCCGCGTCCTGCGGCACGCCGCGCACGAGGCCGAGCACCTCGGCCGCGCCCGCGTCGTAGAGCGCGTCGGTCACCGTGACCGCGGCGTCGGGCGCACCCGCCGCCGCGAGCGGCGTCCGCACGAGCTCCCACGTCTGCCGCGTGCGCAGCGCCGACGAGCACAGCACGTGCGTCGGTGCGAGCCCGGCCTCGGCGAGCGCGGCACCGACCGCGCTCGCCTGCCGCCGTCCCGCGAGCGCGAGCGGCCGCTCGTGGTCGACCACGGCGCCGCCCGGCTCGGCCTTGGCGTGACGCAGGATGACGAGGTGGTGGGTGCTCACGTGCCCAGGGTCGCAGACGCTCGGCGCGACGTCAGGGCGCGTCGCGCCCGGCGGGACGCGACGTACGTCACTGCCCCATCGCGTGCACGCCGCCGTCGACGTGCACGATCTCGCCCGTGGTCGCGGGGAACCAGTCGGACAGCAGCGCCGCGACGGTGCGCGCGGTCGGCTCGGGGTCGGTGACGTCCCAGCCGAGCGGTGCGCGGTCGGACCAGCGGCCCTCCATGGTCTCGAACCCGGGGATCGACTTGGCGGCCGTCGTGCGGATCGGCCCCGCCGAGACGAGGTTGACGCGCACGCCCTGCGGGCCGAGGTCGCGCGCGAGGTAGCGCGCGGTCGACTCGAACGCGGCCTTCGCGACGCCCATCCAGTCGTACACGGGCCACGCGTAGCGCGCGTCGAACGTGAGGCCGACGAGGCCCGAGCCGCGCGACAGCAGCGGCAGCGCGGCGACCGCGAGCGCCTTGAGCGAGTACGCCGACACGTGCACGGCGGTCGCGACGTCGTCCCACTCGCCGGCGAGGAAGTTGCCGCCCATGACGGACTGCGGCGCGAACCCGATCGAGTGCACCACGCCGTCGAGGCGGTCGGCGTGCTCGCGCACGCGGTCGGCGAGCGCCGCGAGGTCGTCGGCGTTCGTGACGTCGAGCTCGACGACGGGCGCGGGCTGCGGGAGCCGGCGCGCGATGGCCTGCGTGAGGCGCAGCTGGCGCCCGAACGACGTGAGGATCACCTGCGCGCCCTGCTCCTGCGCGAGCCGCGCGACGTGGAACGCGATCGACCCGTCCGTGAGGACGCCGGTGACGAGGAGGGTCTTGCCCTCGAGGAGTGCCATGGTGTGCCTTTCGCGGTCACGGTCCGCCGCGCGGGGCGCGTGCGGTCGGGAGGGTGGGGTGGGGCGCGGGCTCAGTGGCCCATGCCGAGGCCGCCGTCCACGGGCAGCACGGCGCCCGAGACGTACGCGGCCGCGTCGGACGCGAGGAACTGCACGGCGGCGGCGACCTCGTCGGCCTGGCCGAACCGGCCCGCGGGGATCGAGCCGAGGTACGCCTGCTGGCGGTCCTCGGGGAGCGCCTTGGTCATGTCGGTGTCGATGAACCCGGGGGCGACGACGTTCGCGGTGATGCCGCGCGCGCCGAGCTCGCGCGTGATCGAGCGCGCCATGCCCACGAGCGCCGACTTCGACGACGCGTAGTTCACCTGGCCCGGCGAGCCGTACAGGCCGACGACGGACGAGATGAGGACGATGCGCCCGCGGCGCAGCCGGATCATGCCCTTGCTCGCGCGGCGCACGACGCGGAACGCACCGGTGAGGTTGACGTCGAGGACCTCGGCGAACTCGTCGTCGGTCATGCGCATGAGCAGCTGGTCGCGCGTGATGCCGGCGTTGGCGACGAGCACCTCGACGGGGCCGTGCGCGGCCTCGACCTGCGTGAACGCGGCGTCGACGGACGCCGTGTCCCGCACGTCGCCGATCACCTCGAGCACGCCCTCGGGGGCGCCGCCCGAGCGGACGATCGTGGCGACCTTGTCACCGCCGGCGACAAGCCGCTCGGCGATCGCGCGGCCGATGCCGCGGTTGGCGCCGGTCACCAGCACGCTGCGCTGGCGGGGGGTCGCGTCGGGGGTCGTGGGCTCGGGTGTCGTGGCAGGCACGGGACACGACGCTAGCCGAGCCGGTGCGCGGCACGGCGGTGCGGGGCGCCACGAGTTGGGGGCCGGGCGTTGTGGGACCTCGACAAAGCGTGACGTGCGCCGCACGGCGGCCCCGGTGCGGCGCCCGCGCGGCCGGGCACAGGACCGACGCCTACCATCGGGTGGTGAGCACGCGTCGGCACGGTGCCCGGCAGGAGCCGGAGGTGCACCGCATCACCTCGGCCCCCGAGTCGCCGGCCGACGACCTGGCCCGCCGCCAGCGCCGCTACCTGTGGCAGATGGGCGTGCGCGTGGTGTGCTTCGTCGCGGCAGGGCTGCTGTGGTCGCACGTGCCGCTGTGGGTGCCGCTCGCGCTGCTGGTCGCCGCGAGCGTGCTGCCCTACGTGGCGGTGCTGCTCGCGACCACCGCCCGGCGGCGCCGGGAGGAGCCCGACGTGTACTACGAGGCGCGCGAGATCGGTCCCGCGCCCCGCAAGGACGAGCTGGGAGGTGGACGGTGAGCACGACGCCGGACGGGTCGGCCGTGCCCGACGCGGTCGACGAGCTGGTGTGCAGCGCGCGGGGGTGCCGCCAGGCGCCCGCGTGGGGCGTGCTGTGGAACAACCCCAAGCTCCACACGCCGCAGCGCCGCAAGGTGTGGCTCGCGTGCGAGGACCACCGTGAGCACCTGTCGGAGTACCTGCGGGTGCGCGACTTCCTGCGTGACGTCGTGCCCGTCGACGACCTGGACCGGGTCGGCGCGTGACCGCCGCGCCGCCCGCGGGCGACGACGTCCTGCGCCTGACGCCCGCGGACCTGCGCGCCGACGCGCGCCGCCGCGCGCTCGGGCTGCTGGTCGTCGGGCTCGTCGTGGCGGTGGTGTGCACGTTCCTGGGCCGGTGGCAGTGGCACCGGCACGTCGCGCGGGACGCCGCGATCGCGGTCGTCGAGGCGAACTACGCGGCGGAGCCGGTGGACCTGGCGGACGTCGTGCCCGACCCCGCCGCGGCGCTGCCCGACGCCGACGCGTGGCGCTCGGTCGTCGTGCAGGGCCGCTACCTGCCGGGGTCGACCGTGCTGCTGCGCAACCGCCCCGTCGACGGCACGCCCGCGTACCACGCGCTCGTGCCGCTGCTGGTCACGGACGCCGCGCCCGGGGCGTTCGGGCCGCCGGTCGACGCGGGCCGCGTGCTCGTCGTGGACCGCGGGTGGGTGCCCACGGGCGCGGACGGCTCGGCCGACGTGGACGTGCCGGCGCCGCCGGCCGGGGACGTGACCGTGACGGTGCGCCTGCGTCCGGGCGAGCAGCCCAGCACGCGCACCGCGCCGGACCGGCAGGCGCACGCGATCGCCCCCGCGCAGGTGCTGGCCGCGGGTGGGGTCGACGCCGTGCCGTACGCCGCGTACGGCGCCGTGGTGCGCGAGGAACCTGCACCCGACGAGGCGCTGGGCACACTCGCCTCCCCCAGCACCGACCCGGGGTCGCACCTGTCGTACGCGTTCCAGTGGTGGGTGTTCGCCGCCGGCGGGCTCGTCGCGTTCAGCGTGTCGGCCCGCCGCGAGTGGACCGGGGTCGGCGGGCCGCCCGTCGGGCCCCCGACGCCGGACCGCACGCCCGCTCCCCCGGCGCCCGCACCGCGCCCGCGGCGCGCCCGCGGCCGCGACGAGATCGACGAGGACGCCGAGATCGACGCGCAGGAGGCCGCGCGGCGGGTCTGAGCCGACCTGCCGGGCCGGGCACGCGTCCGGCGGGGGCGGACCCGCGCCGGGCTCAGGCCAGCGCGATGAGGTCCAGGTAGTCGGGGCCGAAGAGGTCCTCGTCGCCGTCGGGCAGCAGCAGCACGCGCTCGGGCTCGAGCGCCGCGACCGCGCCCTCGTCGTGGCTCACGAGCACGACCGCGCCCGTGTAGCCCCGCAGGGCCGCGAGGATCTCCTCGCGCGACGCGGGGTCGAGGTTGTTCGTCGGCTCGTCGAGCAGCAGCACGTTCGCGCTCGACACGACGAGGGCCGCGAGCGCGAGCCGCGTCTTCTCGCCGCCCGAGAGCACGCGCGCGGGCTTGTCGGCGTCGTCGCCCGAGAACAGGAACGAGCCGAGCACCGAGCGCACCTGCGTGTCGGTGAGGTCGGGCGCCGCGGTGCGCAGGTTCTCGACGACCGTGCGGTCCAGGTCGAGCGTCTCGTGCTCCTGCGCGTAGTACCCGAGCTTGAGCCCGTGCCCCGCGCGCACCTCGCCCGTGTCGGGGTCCTGCAGCCCGCCGAGGATCCGCAGCAGAGTCGTCTTGCCGGCGCCGTTGAGGCCGAGGATGACGACCTTGCTGCCGCGGTCGATCGCGAGCGAGACGTCGGTGAAGACCTCCTGCGAGCCGTAGGACTTCGACAGGCCCTCGGCCGTGAGCGGCGTGCGGCCGCACGGCGCCGGGTCCGGGAAGCGCAGCTTGGCCACCTTGTCGGACACGCGGACCTCCTCGAGGCCCGAGAGCATGCGCTCGGCGCGGCGCGCCATGTTCTGCGCCGCGACGGCCTTGGTGGCCTTGGCGCGCATCTTGTCGGCCTGCGCGAGCAGCGTCGCGGCCTTCTTCTCGGCGTTGGCCCGCTCGCGGCGTCGGCGCTTCTCGTCGGTCTCGCGCTGCTTCAGGTACGCGTCCCAGCCGAGGTTGTACTGGTCGAGCTGCGAGCGGTTCGCGTCCAGGTGGAACACCTTGTTGACCGTCGCGCGCAGCAGCTCGACGTCGTGGCTGATGACGACGAACCCGCCGGGGTAGACCTTGAGGTAGTCGCGCAGCCACACGATCGAGTCGGCGTCGAGGTGGTTGGTCGGCTCGTCGAGCAGCAGGGTCTCGGCACCCGAGAACAGGATGCGCGCGAGCTCGACGCGACGACGCTGACCACCCGACAGCGTGCCGAGCGTCTGCCCGAGCACGCGGTCGTCGAGGCCGAGCGCCGCGGTGATGCGGTGCGCCTCGCTCTCGGCCGCGTAGCCGCCGGCCGCGGTGAACCGCGCCTCGAGCCGCGTGTACCGGTCCATCGCCTTGTCGCGCGTCGCGTCGTCGGCCGACGCCATGAGCCCCTCGGTCTCGCGCATCGCGGCGAGCACGGCGTCCAGGCCGCGCGCCGAGAGCACGCGGTCCATCGCGAGCTGCTCGAGGTCGCCCGAGGCCGGGTCCTGCGGGAGGTAGCCGACGTCGCCGCCGCGCGAGATCGTCCCGCCCGTGGGCTGCGTCTCGCCCGCGAGGGTCTTGGTGAGGGTCGTCTTGCCGGCGCCGTTGCGGCCGACCAGCCCGATCCGGTCGCCCGCGGCGATCCGGAACGTCGTCGGCTCCAGCAGGACGCGGGCGCCGACGCGCAGCTCGACGCCCGAGGCGGTGATCACAGGTGGTCCCTCGGTTCCGTGCAGATGGTCCGGGCAGATGTCCGTGCGGACAGGTGCGGGTGCGTGCGGCGCTCGACTCGGTGTCCGACGAGCGACTTCCTACGAGAAAGCCGCGGCGGTTCTGGCGGCCCGCACAAACGCCCACCATCCTACCGAGCCGCTAGCGTGGCCAGCGGCCCGAGCACCCGTCGGACGACCACGGGCACGGCCCAGCCCACCGCCAGGAGGCCCGCCATGTCCAGCGCTTTGCCCGACGACCGCACGTCGTCCCTGGTCGACGCGTCGACCGCCCCGGTGGCCGACGCGCCCGCCGCTCCCCCGGAGCCGCGCGCCGCACGCCGCACGAGCACCGACGTCGCGCTCGTCGCGACGTTCGCGGCGTTCGTCGCGGCGTGCGCGCTCGTGCCCGCGATCCCCACGGGCACGCCCGTGCCGATCACGCTGCAGACGTTCGGCGTGGTCGTGGCCGGGCTCGTGCTCGGTGCGCGGCGCGGGTTCCTCGCCGTCGCGCTGTACCTCGTGGTCGGCCTGGCGGGCGTCCCGGTCTTCGCGGAGATGACCGGCGGGCTCGGCGTGCTGGGCAAGCCGTCGGCCGGGTACCTGCTGGCGTTCCCGCTCGCGGCGGCCGCCGCGGGGTGGCTCGGCGGGCTCGCGCTGCGCGCGCGCCCGCGGTGGCGCTACGCCCTGCTGGTCGCCGCGGGGCTGGGGTCGTCGTTCCTCGTGACGCACCCCGCGGGGATCGTCGGGCTCATGGCGCGGCTCGGGGTCGGGCCCGGCGAGGCGCTCGCGATCGACGTCGTCTACTGGCCCGGCGACGTCGTGAAGAACCTGCTCGCCGCCGGTGTGACGCTCGCGGTGCTGCGCGCGTTCCCCGACCTGCGCCGCGGCCGCGCATGACGCGCCGCGCGTGATCGAGCTCGACGCCGCCGAGGTCACCGCGTGGTCCCCCGACCCGGCGGGCGGGCCCGAGCGCGTGGTGCGCCTGCTGGGCCCGGTGACGCTGCGGCTCGGCGAGCGACGCGTCGCCGTCGTGGGGGCCAACGGGTCGGGCAAGTCCACGCTCGCGCGCCTGCTCAACGGGCTCGTGCTGCCGTCGGCCGGTGCCGTGCGCGTCGACGGCCTCGACACCGTGCGCGACGGCGCGGCCGTGCGCCGGCGCGTCGGGTTCGTGTTCACCGACCCCGACGCGCAGCTCGTCATGCCGACGCCGCTCGAGGACGTCGCGCTGTCGCTGCGCCGCACGGTGCCCGACGCGGCCGAGCGCACGGCGCGGGCCCACGCGGCCCTCGAGCGCATCGGTCTCGCGGAGCGCGCCCACGTGTCGGTGCACCAGCTCTCGGGCGGGCAGCGCCAGCTCCTCGCCCTGGCCGCCGTGCTCGCGACCGAGCCCGCCGTGCTGGTGTGCGACGAGCCCACCACGCTGCTCGACCTGCGCTGGCGCACGCACGTCGACGCGCTGCTCGCGTCGCTCGACCAGCAGGTCGTGGTCGTCACGCACGACCTCGACGCGGCCGCGCGTGCCGAGCGCGTGCTCGTCGTGGACCAGGGGCAGGTCGTCGCGGACGACGCGCCCGGCCCGGCGCTCGCGCGGTACCGCGCGCTCATGACCGGGTCGTCGGACGCGGTGGCCACGCCGTGAGCCCGGTCGGCCGCCGCGGCGGGACGGCGAGCACCGGGCGCCCGCTGCGCGGGCCGTGGGCCGGACCGCTCGGCCTGCACCACCCCGGCACGAGCCTCGTGCACCGCGCCCCCGCGGGCCGCAAGCTCGTCGCCCTGGCGGCGCTCGGCGTCGTCCTGGTCGTGCTGCGCGGGCCCACGGCCGCGACGCTCGCGCTCGGCGTCGTGCTGGCGCTGGCGGCGCTCGCACGCCTCCCCTGGCGACGCACGGTCCGCGGGATGCTGCCCGTGCTGGTCGCCGCGGGCGTCCTCGCGGGCTACCAGACCTGGGCGCGCGGCTGGGAGGTCGGCGTCGAGGCCGCGCTCGACGTCCTCACGCTCGTGCTCGCCGGCACACTCGTGACCGCGACCACCCGCGCCGACGACCTGCTCGCGGTCGTCGCCCGCGCGGCCCGGCCGCTGCGCCACGTGGGGCTCCCGCCCGAGACCGTCGCGCTGGCCGTGGGCCTGTTCCTGCGCACCGTGCCGGTCGTCGCCCGCGTCGTCGGCGAGTCCCGGGACGCCGCGCGGGCGCGCGGCCTCGCGCGCGACCCGCGCGCGACCGTCGTGCCTGCGGCCGTGCGGATGGTCGCGCACGCGCGCACGACCGGCGACGCGCTCGCCGCGCGCGGCCTCGCCGACTGACCCGCCGCTCGACGAGCGCGTCCGCGGGCCGGGACCTACCGTGTGCGCGTGACCTTCAGCCAGGGCGGGAACTTCGAGGGCGGGCGCGTGCGGCGCCGCGGTCGCGCGGGCGGCGTGGCGGCCGGCGGCGGGATCGTCGGGCTCATCGCGCTCGCGATCTACCTGTTCACGGGCCAGGACCTGTCGCCCGTGCTGCAGGGCGCGCAGCAGGGCGACGGCGGCGGTCAGGTGACCGAGGTCGGCGAGTGCACGGTCGAGCAGGCCAACACCGACCCCGTGTGCCGGTTCTCGGCGACGCTGCAGTCGCTCGACGCCTACTGGGCGACCGCGGTGCCGCAGGGCGTGACGTTCCGTGCCCCCGGGGCCGACGAGTTCACGGGCGGCGTGAGCACCGGCTGCGGCCAGGCGTCGTCCGCGACGGGCCCGTTCTACTGCCCGCCCGACCAGCGCATCTACCTCGACATCACGTTCTTCGAGACCCTGCAGCAGCAGTTCGGTGCGCAGGGCGGGCCGCTCGCCGAGATGTACGTGTACGCGCACGAGTACGGCCACCACGTGCAGAACCTCACGGGCGTGTTCGACCGCGCCGACCGCAGCGGCGGAGGTGCGGAGTCCGACTCGGTGCGGGTCGAGCTGCAGGCCGACTGCTACGCGGGCATGTGGGCCGGTGCGGCGACCGAGACGCCTCGGCCCGGCACGGACACGCCGTTCCTCGAGCCGATCACCGCCGAGCAGCTCGCGCAGGCGCTCGACGCCGCGGCGGCCGTCGGCGACGACCACATCCAGCAGCAGTCGGGCGGCGGCGTGAACCCCGACACGTGGACCCACGGGTCCAGCGAGCAGCGTCAGCGCTGGTTCACCACCGGCTACGAGCAGGGGTCGCTCGCGGCGTGCGACACGTTCGCGACCGACAGCCTCTGAGCAGCGCGGTCGGCCCCCGCCGCCGGGCCGACGCACGGACGCCCCCGCACCGGTCCGGTGCGGGGGCGTCCGCCGGGCTGCGTCAGATGTTGAACCCGAGGGCCCGCATCTGCTCGCGGCCGTCGGTCGTGATCTTCTCGGGGCCCCACGGCGGCATCCAGACCCAGTTGATGCGGAAGCCGTCGACGATGCCGTCGAGCGCCTGCGCGGACTGGTCCTCGATGACGTCGGTCAGCGGGCAGGCCGCCGACGTGAGCGTCATGTCGATGACCGCGGTGTTGGTCTGGTCGATGACGACGCCGTACACGAGGCCGAGGTCGACGACGTTGATGCCGAGCTCGGGGTCGATGACGTCGCGCATCGCCTCCTCGACGTCGGCGACCGTCGCGGCCCCCGCGGCCGCGGGGGCGCCGTCGACCGCGGCGGGGGTGGTGGGTTCGGTGGTCATGCGTCCTCCGTCGTACGGGCACCGGACAGGATGAGGGCGTCGTCGAGCGCGACCCAGCCGAGCAGGGCGCACTTGACGCGTGCGGCGTAGCGGGAGACGCCCGCGAACGCGACGGCGTCACCCAGGGCCTCCTCCTCGGCCTCGTCGGCGAGCCCCGCACCCTGCGACTGCAGCATCGTGCGGAACGACGCGGCGAGCCGGTCGACGGTCGCGAGGTCCTGGCCGACGACCAGGTCGTGCAGCACCGACGTCGACGCCTGCGAGATCGAGCAGCCCTGGCCCTCCCACGCGACGCCGCGCACGACCGGCGTGCCGCCGCTCGTGTCGACGTCGACGTGCAGCGTCACCTCGTCACCGCAGGTCGGGTTGACCTGGTGCGACGTCGCGGCGCACGTGCCGTGGTCGGCCGCCGCGACGCCGACCGCGCCGACACCGTCGGGCAGGCCGCGGCCGTGCGGGAACTTCGCGTGGTCGAGGATGACCTGCTGGTACAGCTGCTCCATGGCCGAGCTCATGCGGGCCTCCCGTCCGTCGTCGTGCCGCCCAGTCCGAAGAACGCGCGGACCCCCGCGAGTGCTTCCCGGAACGCCGCGACGTCGTCGTCGGTCGTGTAGACGCCCGCGCTCGCGCGGGCCGTGGCGGCGACGCCGAACCGGCGGTGCAGCGGCTGCGCGCAGTGGTGGCCGACGCGCACGGCCACGCCGGCGTCGTCGAGCACCTGCCCGACGTCGTGGGCGTGCACGCCGTCGACGACGAACGACACGGCCGCGAGCCGGTCGCGGGTGTCGGTCGGGCCGATCACGCGGACGCCGGGGACGGACGCGACCGCGTCGAGCAGCAGCCCCGCGAGGTGCCGCTCGTGCGCCGCGACCGCGGGCATGCCGAGCTCCGACAGGTAGGTCGCCGCGCAGCCGAGCGCGACGGCCTGCGACACCATCTGCGTGCCGGCCTCGAAGCGCTGCGGCGGCGGCGCGTACGTGGTCGCCTCCATGGTGACGACCTCGACCATCGAGCCGCCGGTCGTCACGGGCGGCATGGCCTCGAGCAGCTCGCGCCGCCCGTACAGCGCGCCCACGCCCGTGGGGCCGTACATCTTGTGCCCCGAGAACGCCGCGAAGTCGACGCCGAGCGCGGCCAGGTCGACCGGCAGGTGCGGCACCGACTGGCACGCGTCGAGCACGGTCAGCGCGCCGACCTCGCGCGCACGGGCCACGAACGCCTCGACGGGGGTGACCGCGCCGGTGACGTTCGACGCGTGCGTGAACGCCAGCACGCGCGTGCGCTCCGTGACGACGGTCGCGAGCTCCTCGGTCCGCAGACGGCCGTCGTCGTCCACGCCGATCCAGCGCAGCGTCGCGCCCGTGCGGGCCGCGAGCTCCTGCCACGGCACGAGGTTCGCGTGGTGCTCGGACTCGGTGACGACGATCTCGTCGCCCGGCGCGAGTGCGAACCGGCGCGCGGCCTGGCCCCCGCGCCCCGCGGTCGCGTTCGACATCGCGTACGCCACGAGGTTGATCGCGGCGGTCGCGTTCGACGTCCACACGAGCTCGCCGGGCGTCGCGCCCACGAACCCGGCGACGCGCGCACGGGCGTCCTCGAACGCGTGCGTCGCCTCCTCGGCGAGCTGGTGCGCGCCGCGGTGCACGGCCGCGTTGCGCCGCACGTAGAAGTCCTGCTCGGCGTCGAGGACGACCTCGGGCTTCTGCGAGGTCGCACCCGAGTCGAGATAGACGAGCGGGCGCCCGTCGCGCAGCGTGCGCTCCAGGAGCGGGAAGTCGGCGCGCACGGCGGCGAGCTCGGCCGCCGACAGGGTCGGCGCGAGCGGCTCGAGCGTGCTGGTCATGGGGTCCTCCGGGCGGACGGGAGGCGGCCGGCGGGGCGACCCCGCGGGGGCGCGGGGTCAGGTGGCGACGGTCGCCCAGGGACGAGGGTGCGGTGGCCGCCGGCGCGCGGGGCGTCCGGCGGCCACCGGGACGGGTCTCAGGCGGAGGTGCCGGCCGGCAGGAACCGGTCGTAGCCCTCGTTCTCGAGCCGGTCGGCCAGCTCGGGGCCGCCCTGCTCGGCGATCTTGCCGTCGACGAACACGTGCACGAAGTCCGGCTTGATGTAGCGCAGGATGCGCGTGTAGTGCGTGATCAGCAGCATGCCGACGTCGGTGGTCTCGCGGACGCGGTTGACGCCCTCGGACACGATGCGCAGCGCGTCGACGTCGAGGCCCGAGTCGGTCTCGTCGAGGATCGCGAAGCGCGGCTTGAGCAGCTCCATCTGGAGGATCTCGTGGCGCTTCTTCTCACCGCCCGAGAAGCCCTCGTTGACCGAGCGCTCGGCGAACGACGCGTCCATGCGCAGGTTGTCCATCGCGCCGCGCACGTCCTTGACCCACGAGCGCAGCGGGGGCGCCTCGCCGTCGATCGCGGTCTTGGCGGTGCGCAGGAAGTTCGACACCGACACGCCCGGGACCTCGACCGGGTACTGCATGGCGAGGAACATGCCGGCGCGGGCGCGCTCGTCGACCGACATCGCGAGCACGTCCTCGCCGTCGAGCAGCACGGTGCCCGACGTGATCTCGTACTTGGGGTGGCCGGCCAGCGAGTACGCCAGCGTGGACTTGCCGGACCCGTTGGGGCCCATGATCGCGTGGGTCTCGCCGCTGTTCACGGTGAGGTCGACGCCGCGCAGGATGGGCTTGGGGCCCTCCTTCGTCTCGACGCTGACGTGCAGGTCGCGGATCTCCAGGGTGGACATCTCGGGGTACTCCTCGGGGGTCAGAGCGGGGCGTCGACGTCGACGAGCACGCGCTCGCCGTCGACGGTCACGGGGTAGACGGGGACGGGGCGGACCGCGGGCGGCGACAGGGGCTCACCGGTGCGCAGGTCGAACTTCGACCCGTGCAGCCAGCACTCGACCGTGCAGTCCTCGACCTCGCCGTCGGACAGCGAGACGGCGCCGTGCGAGCACACGTCGCTGATGGCGTGCCAGTCGCCGGACTCGTCGCGCACGACGGCGACCTCGACGGGGCCGGCGGGGCCCTCGAGCTCGACTCGCAGCGTGCCGGCGACCGGCACGTCCGCGGTCAAGCAGGCGAGCTGAGCGGTCATGCCGTGGTCACCGCCGCGTCGGAGCCCTCGACCTGCGGGGTCGTGCCGAGGATCTCGCTCATGGACTTCTCGAGCTCGGCCTCGATCGACGCGATGAGCCGCTCCTCGACCTCGGGCACGCCGATCTCGTGGATGAGCTCGGCGAAGAACCCGCGCACGACGAGGCGACGCGCGTCGGCCTCGGGGATGCCGCGGGCGCGCAGGTAGAACAGCTGCTCGTCGTCGAAGCGCCCGGTGGCCGAGGCGTGCCCGGCGCCCTCGATGACGCCCGTCTCGATCTCGAGGTTCGGCACCGAGTCGGCGCGCGCACCGTCGGTGAGGACGAGGTTGCGGTTGAGCTCGTACGTGTCGGTGCCCTCGGCCGCCGCGCGGATCAGCACGTCGCCGACCCACACGGTGTGGGCGCCGGCGCCCTGCAGCGCGCCCTTGTAGGTCACGCGCGAGACGCAGCTCGGGACCGCGTGGTCGACGAACAGGCGGTGCTCCTGGTGCTGGTCGGCGTCCGCGAAGTACGCGCCCAGCGCCGTGACCGACGCACCCTCGCCGACGAACTCGGTGTCGGGCGTGACGCGCACGACGTCGCCGCCGAGCGTCACGACGATGTGCTTGACCGTCGCGTCGCGGCCGATGCGCAGGCGGTGGCTCGCGGCGTGCACCGAGCCCTCCGCCCAGTCCTGCACGGACACGACCGTGAGGTGCGCGCCGTCCTCCGCGACGATCTCGACCGTCTCGGTGAGGTTGGCGTGCCCGACGTGGTCGAGCACGACGACGCCCTGCGAGAGCGGCTCGGCGTGCACCAGCAGGTGCGCGGCCGTCGGCTCGAGCGGCGCCTCGTGCGTGCCGGCGCCCTCGACGCCCTCGACGACCACCGAGGTGACCTTCGAGGACACGGACTCGCGCGGCAGCGTCACGACCGTCGCGCGCTCGAACGACGCCCACGCCACGGCCGCGGCGCGGTCGCCGGGGACGCCCGCGCGGCCGAGCCGCGCGTCGTCGCGGTCGACGATCTCGACGCGCGCCTCGGGCGCCTCGACGACCGTCGTGAGGACGCCGTGGCCCGTCAGGACGCCGTCGCTCGCGCCCGCGAACAGCGGTGCGAACCGGTCGACCGGCGCGAAGCGCCACTCCTCCTCGCGCCCGGTGGGCACGGGGAAGTCGGCGACGTCGAAGCTCGTGCGCCGCGCGGCGCGCGACGCCTCGGGCACCGTGCCGACGCCGTGGCTGTGCGCACCGTCGGCGACCGCGCGCGAGTGGTCCGTCGAGAGGCCGGTCGCGGCGCCCTCGTTCGTCGTGGTCGTCATCAGCCGACGGCCCCTTCCATCTGCAGCTCGATGAGGCGGTTGAGCTCGAGGGCGTACTCCATGGGCAGCTCGCGCGCGATGGGCTCGACGAACCCGCGCACGATCATCGCCATGGCCTCGGTCTCGGCCATGCCCCGGGACATGAGGTAGAACAGCTGGTCCTCGCTCACGCGCGACACGGTCGCCTCGTGGCCCATCGACACGTCGTCCTCGCGGACGTCCACGTACGGGTACGTGTCGGAGCGCGAGACCTGGTCGACCAGCAGCGCGTCGCACAGCACGTTGGACGCCGAGTGGGACGCGCCCTCGAGGATCTGCACGAGACCCCGGTAGGACGTGCGGCCGCCGCCGCGCGCGACCGACTTCGACACGATCGAGCTCGACGTGTGCGGTGCGGCGTGCACCATCTTGGAGCCGGCGTCCTGGTGCTGGCCCTCGCCGGCGAACGCGATCGACAGCGTCTCGCCGCGCGCGTGCTCGCCCATGAGGTAGATCGCCGGGTACTTCATGGTGACCTTGGAGCCGATGTTGCCGTCGACCCACTCCATCGTCCCGCCCTCGGCCACGGTCGCCCGCTTGGTCACGAGGTTGTAGACGTTGTTCGACCAGTTCTGGATCGTCGTGTAGCGCACGCGCGCGTTCTTCTTCACGACGATCTCGACCACGGCGGAGTGCAGCGAGTCCGACTGGTAGATCGGCGCGGTGCAGCCCTCGACGTAGTGCACGTAGGAGCCCTCGTCGGCGATGATCAGCGTCCGCTCGAACTGGCCCATGTTCTCGGTGTTGATCCGGAAGTAGGCCTGCAGCGGGATCTCGACGTGCACGCCCGGCGGCACGTAGACGAACGAGCCGCCCGACCACGTGGCCGTGTTGAGCGACGCGAACTTGTTGTCGCCCGGGGGCACGACCGAGCCGAAGTACTGCTCGAAGATCTCGGGGTGCTCGCGCAGACCCGTGTCGGTGTCGAGGAAGATGACGCCCTGCTCCTCGAGCGACTCCTGGATCTGGTGGTAGACCACCTCGGACTCGTACTGCGCGGCGACGCCCGCGACGAGGCGCTGCTTCTCCGCCTCCGGGATGCCGAGGCGGTCGTACGTGTTCTTGATGTCCTCCGGCAGGTCCTCCCAGCTGGTGGCCTGCTTCTCGGTGGACCGCACGAAGTACTTGATGTTGTCGAAGTCGATGCCCGACAGGTCCGCGCCCCACCAGGGCATGGGCTTCTTGTCGAACAGGCGCAGGGCCTTCAGGCGCGTCTTGAGCATCCACTCGGGCTCGTTCTTGAGCCGCGAGATGTCGCGCACGACGTCCTCCGACAGGCCGCGGCGCGCGGAGGCGCCGGCGACGTCGGGGTCGTGCCAGCCGTAGGTGTAGTTGCCGATCGAGGCGATGGCCTCGTCCTGGCTCAGCGGCTCGGTGGCCGCCGGCCGGGTGGCCGTGTCGTCCGTGGGTGCGCTCATGGTGTCGGTCCTTCCGTCGAGTGCACGGCGTGGGAGGCAGGGGGCGGGGTCGTGGTGGCCGGTCTCACCGTCCGGCGGCGGGGTCGGGCGGCCCGGTGGGGTCGACGTCGGCGGTGCGGGTGGGGACGGTCGGGACGCTCGTGGTGCACACGTGCCCGCCCGAGGTGAGCGTGGACAGCCGCTGGACGTGCACGCCGAGCAGCCGCCCGAACGCACGGGTCTCGGCCTCGCACAGCTGCGGGAACTGCGCCGCGATCTCCTGCACCGGGCAGTGGCCCTGGCACAGCTGCACGACGGAGGCGCCCGGCACGGGTCGCGCCGACGCGGCGTAGCCGTCGCCCGCGAGCGCGAGCGCGAGCGCCTCGGCGCGCGCCGCGACGTCGCCGCCCGCGGCGTCGACGGCGGCGGCGTGCCGGTCCTCGAGTTCGCGCACGCGGTGCTCGGCGAACCGCTCGAGCGCGTCCGGCCCGGCGGCGTGCGCGAGGAAGTGCAGCGCGTCGGCGGCGATCTCGGCGTAGCCCTGCGACAGCGCGGCCTGGCCGGGCGCGGTGACGACGTACCGCCGCGCGGGGCGGCCGCGGCCGCGGCTCGCGGCGGGCCCCTCGTGGACGGTGATCTGCTCGGCCTGCTCGAGCGCCTGCAGGTGGCGGCGCACGCCGGCCGCGGCGAGGTCGAGCGCGGCGGCGAGGTCGGCCGCGCTCACGGGGCCGTCGGCGGCGACGAGCTGGAGGATGCGACGGCGCGTCGAGGCGTCGTGGTCGGGCGCCGCGTCGGGCGCGGTGCGCGGCGCCGCGGCGTCGGGCGAGGTGGCGTCGCGGGACGTGGCGGCGGGGTTCGTCAGGGACCCGGTCATGCGCACCTCCCGCGGACGTCGGTGGGGATCGGCTCCGCGCACCGGCGTGGCGCCGCGGGCGTGGGCGCGTCGGCACCCGATATCGGCAACATCCTTGTTGCCGAAATCCATCCCCGCAAGCAAGGTCACCCTTGGTGGGCGCCCCAGGTGACACGTCGACCGCCGCCCGCGCCGCCGCTTCGTGGGGCACGTCACACCGCGGCGGCACCGCCGTCGACGCCCGCGAGCCGGCGCTCGGCCGCCGCGAGCGAGATCCGGCTCGACTCGACCTGGTCGGCGGGCGCCCCCTCGCGCGTGCGCCGCTCGAGCGCCGCGGCGAACAGCGCGCGCGCCTCGGCGTACCGCCCGGCGTCGTACCGCGCCTTGCCCTGCCCCTGGTCGGCGAACGCCAGGACCGACGCGCAGTCGCGTCGCACGGCCTCGTCGACGCCGGCCGCGTCGTGCGCCGCGAGCGCGGCGCGTCGCACCGCCTCGACCACGTCGTCGGCGTCGCCGAGCCGGCCGCGCCAGTGCAGCACCTGCGCGAGCCGCAGCAACGGCCGCCACGCGGACGCCGGGACGGGCGGGCGAGCAGGCTCCCGCAGGTCCGCGAGCGTCGCGGGCCCGCCGCGACGCTCGGCGTCGGCCCAGCCGAGCTGCTCCGCCGACGCGAGCGCGCCGAGGATCCGCAGCCACACCACGCGCTCGCCGTCACCGGCCGGGCCGCTCGCCTCGAGCCGGTCCACGTGCTCCCAGGTGGCGCCGACGTCCTGCGGCACCTCCCGCAGCGTCGTCGTGTCGATGCGGTACGTGACCACCGGTGCTCCTGCCTGCTCGGACGTCGGGATCTTCGGGACATCTGCGACCCACCGGGCGGACACGCTAGAGCACCGCGGCGCCCGGTGCGCGCACGTCCACGCACGTCGGCGCGGCCGCCCGCGCGGGCGGGCCGCGGCGCCACGTGCGCGAGCACCTAGACTCCCTCGACGTGCCGCACTCCCCCGCCGTCGAGGTCCGCGGCCTCGTCAAGAGGTACGACGGACGCGCCGTCGTCGACGGACTCGACCTCACCGCGTCGGCCGGCCGCGTGACCGCCGTCCTCGGCCCCAACGGCGCCGGCAAGACGACGACCGTCGAGTGCTGCGAGGGCCTGCGCGCGCCCGACGCCGGCAGCGTGCGCGTCTTGGGGCTCGACCCCGTGGCCGACGGCCCGGCGCTGCGCCCGCGGGTCGGCGTCATGCTGCAGGACGGCGGGCTGCCGACCGGCGTCCGCGCGCGCGAGATGCTCGACCACGTCGCGCGCATGTACGCCGACCCGGTGCCGACCGACGCGCTCGCCGCGCGGCTCGGGCTCGACGCGTTCGCGCGCACCACGGTGCGCCGCCTGTCCGGCGGTCAGCGCCAGCGGCTCGCGCTCGCCGTCGCCGTGGTGGGACGCCCGCAGGTGCTGTTCCTCGACGAGCCCAGCGCGGGCATGGACCCGCAGTCGCGGCTCGCCGTGTGGGAGCTCGTGCGCGAGCTGCGCGACGCGGGCGCCGCGGTCGTGCTGACCACGCACCTCATGGAGGAGGCCGAGGGGCTCGCCGACCACGTCGTGGTCGTCGACCACGGCACCGTCATCGCGCAGGGCAGCGTCGCGGACCTGCTCGCGTCGGGCACGGGTACCGCCGTCGACGACGACGGCACGCTCGTGGTGCGGGTCTCCGCCGACGTCGACCCGGCCGGGCTGCGCGAGCGCCTCGGTGCCGGCTTCGGCGTCGAGCACCGCTCGGCGTCGTCGTTCGCGGTCACCGGACCCGTGCGCCCGGGCACGGTCGCCGACGTGACCGCCTGGCTGGCCGAGCGCGACGTGCTCGTCACGCGGCTCGACACCGGGCGCCGCACGCTCGAGGACGTGTTCCTCGACCTCACGGGACGGAGCCTGCGATGACGACCGCACCCGGCACCCCGGACGCACACGTCGGCACGCCGCCCGCCGCGGCCCCGGCGGCGCGCCGCGTGCTCGCGCAGGCCGCGTTCGAGGCGCGCATGATCCTGCGCAACGGCGAGCAGGTGCTCGTCACCGCGATCGTCCCGGTGCTCGCGCTCGTCGGGCTCGTGCAGGGCACGTTCGTCGAGCTCGACACGGGCGGTGCGTCGCGCGTCGACTTCCTCGCGCCCGGGATCCTCGCGCTCGCCGTCATGACCGCGTCGTTCACGTCCCAGGCCATCGCGACCGCCTTCGACCGCCGCAACGGCGTGCTGCGGCTCATGGCGACGACGCCGCTCGGGCGCGGCGGCCTGCTCGCGGGCAAGGTGCTCGGCGTGCTCGCCGTCGAGGCGGTGCAGGTCGTGCTCATCGGCGCCGCGGCGCTCGCGCTCGGCTGGCACCCCGACCCCGCGGGCCTCGCGCTCGCGCTCGTCGGCGTCGTTCTCGGCACGGGCGCGTTCACCGCGCTCGCGCTGCTCGTGGCCGGGACGCTGCGCGCCGAGGCCGTGCTCGCGCTCGCGAACCTCCTGCTGCTCGTGCTCGCGCTGGGCGGTGGCGTGGTCGTGCCGGCCGACCGCCTGCCGGGACCCGTCGCGGCCGTCGCGACGTGGCTGCCGTCGGGAGCCCTGGGCGACGTGCTGCGCGGTGCGCTCGTCGACGGCACGCTGCCGCTCGTCCCCGTCCTCGTGCTCGCGGCGTGGACCGTGGGCCTCGGTGCGCTCACGGCGCGGCTGTTCCGCTGGCACTGACGCGCGCCGCCTACCCTGGACCCCGTGACCGGCACCGCCCCCGCCCCGACGCCCGCACCCTCCCTGCTCGAGCGGCTGCGGCCGCGCTGGACGGTGCGCGCCGTCGTCGCGAACCTCGTCGCGCAGATCCTCATCGTCGTGACCGGCGGCGCGGTGCGCCTCACCGGCTCGGGCCTGGGCTGCTCGACGTGGCCGCAGTGCGAGCCCGGGCAGTTCGCGCCCGTGTTCCACGACGAGATGGGCATCCACCCGATCGTCGAGTTCGGCAACCGCACGCTCACGGGCGTGCTGGTCGTGCTCGCGGTGGCGGTCGCGCTGCTCGCGGGCCGCGACCGTGCGCGCACCAGCACGTACCGCGCGTGGGCGTGGGCGCCGATCGTCGGCGTCGCGATCCAGGCGGTCGTGGGCGGCATCACGGTGCTCGTCGAGCTGCACCCGCTGGTCGTCGGGTCGCACTTCCTCATCTCGATGGTGCTCGTGGCCGTCTCCGCGTGGCTGCTGGTCCGCACGCGCGAGGGCGACGGCCCCGCGACGCCGGTCGTCGACGCGCGCGTGCGCACCCTGACCCGCGTGCTCGCGGCGGTCGGCGTCGTGGTGCTCGTGCTCGGCGTCGTCGTCACGGGCGCGGGCCCGCACTCGGGCGACGACGAGGTCGGCTACCGGTTCGCGGTCGACCCGTACGCGACCGCGCGCGTGCACGCGCTGGCCGTGTGGGCGTTCGTCGGCACGCTGCTGGTCGTGCTGGCGCTGCTCGCCCGCGCGCGCCGCACCGCGCAGCCCGCCTACGACCGCGTCGACGGCGTCACGCAGCCGGCGCGCGGCGTCGCCCCCGTCGCGGCCCCGGAGCCGGGTGCGGTGGCACGGCCGCTGCGGGCCGGCGTCCTGCTGCTCGGCGTCACGCTCGCGCAGGGACTCGTCGGCTACGTGCAGCTGTTCACCGGTCTGCCGATCGCCCTGGTCAACCTGCACATGCTCGGCGCGGCGGGGCTGACCGCGATGCTCACGGCGTTCCTCGGCACCCTGCGGGTCCGGCCGCAGGCCTGACGCGGGGCCCACCCACGGGCCCGTCCACGGGGTCGACGTCCGCCCCCGGACGCACCGCTGCCCCGGAGCGCCTGGCGCGTCCGGGGCCGCGGTGCGATCGCGCCCGCCGGCCTCAGGCCGGCGTGACCTCGGTGAGGGTCGACCAGCCCGCCGCGCGCGCGGCGGACGCCGCCAGCACGCCCGCGACGGCCGTCGGCGAGTGCAGGCGCCCCGCGAGCACGGCGGCGACGGCGTCGTCGAGCGGCACCCACACGGGCACCATGGACGCCTCCTCCTCGCCGCGCACGTACCGCTCGTCGACCGGCACCTGCGTGAGGTCGCGCGCCAGGAACACCGTGATGCGCTCGTCCGAGCCGCCCGGCGAGCTGAAGATCTCCACGAGGCGCCACCACCGGCCGGCCACGAGGTCCGCCTCCTCGGCGAGCTCGCGCGCCGCCGCCGCCACGGGGTCCTCCCCCTCGACGTCGAGCAGCCCCGCGGGCGGCTCCCACAGCTCGTGCCGCACGGGGTGCCGGTACTGCCGCAGCAGCAGCACGCGGTCCTGCTCGTCGAGGGCGACCACCGCGACGGCGCCGGGGTGGTCGACGTACTCGCGCACGACGTCGCCGTCGTCGAGGGTCACGGTGTCGGACACCAGGTCCCACACGCGCCCGGCGTGCAGCAGCCGGTGCTCGACGACGTCCCGCTCGCGCGGGACGTCGACCAGCCGGTCGTCGCTCACGCGGGGTTCCGCGCCGCGAGGGCCGCGCCCACGAGGCCCGCGAACAGCGGGTGGGCACGCGTCGGGCGGGACTTGAACTCGGGGTGCGCCTGCGTCGCGACGTAGAACGGGTGCTCCTCGCGCGGCAGCTCGACGAACTCCACGAGCGAGGAGTCGGGCGAGACGCCCGAGATCACGAGGCCCGCGGCCTCGAGCTGCTCGCGGTACGCGTTGTTCACCTCGTACCGGTGCCGGTGCCGCTCCGACACCTGCTCGGTGCCGTACGCCTCGGCGACGACCGACCCCGGCACGAGCGTCGCGTCGTACGCACCCAGGCGCATCGTGCCGCCCATGTCGCCCGCGCCGTCGACGATCGCGAGCTGCTCGGCCATCGTCGCGATGACGGGGTGCGGCGAGTCGGGCTCGAACTCCGAGGACGACGCGCCCTCGAGGCCCACGACGTTGCGCGCGTACTCGATGACCATGCACTGCAGGCCGAGGCACAGGCCCAGCGTCGGCACCTTGTGCTCGCGCGCCCAGCGCAGCGCACCGAGCTTGCCCTCGATGCCGCGCACGCCGAACCCGCCGGGCACGAGCACGGCGTCCACGCCGCCCAGCGCCTCCTGCGCGCCCGCGGGCGTCTGGCAGTCGTCCGACGTCACCCAGCGGATCGTGACGCGCGCGTCGTGGTGGAACCCGCCGGCGCGCAGCGCCTCGGTCACCGACAGGTACGCGTCGGGCAGGTCGATGTACTTGCCGACGAGCGCGACCTCGACGTGGTGCGCGGGCGTGTTCACGCGGCGCAGCAGGTCCTGCCAGCCGCTCCACTCGACGTCCCGGAAGGGCAGGCCGAGGCGCTGCACGACGTACGCGTCGAGGCCCTCGGCGTGCAGCACGCGCGGGATGTCGTAGATGCTCGACGCGTCGCGCGCGATCGCGACCGAGTCGACGTCGACGTCGCAGAACAGCGCGATCTTGCGCTTGATCGACTCGGGCACCTCGCGGTCGGCGCGCAGCACGATCGCGTCGGGCAGGATGCCGATGCTGCGCAGCGCCGCGACGGAGTGCTGCGTGGGCTTGGTCTTGAGCTCGCCCGACGGGCCGATGTACGGCAGCAGCGACACGTGCAGGAAGAACACGTTGTCGCGTCCCAGGTCGTGGCGCACCTGGCGCGCGGCCTCGAGGAACGGCTGCGACTCGATGTCGCCGACCGTGCCGCCGATCTCCGTGATGATCACGTCGACGTCGTCCGACGCCTGCGAGCGCATGCGCTCCTTGATCTCGTCGGTGATGTGCGGGATGACCTGCACGGTGTCGCCGAGGTACTCGCCGCGACGCTCCTTGGCGATGACGTTCGAGTAGACCTGGCCGGTCGTGACGTTGGCCGAGCCGACGAGGTTCACGTCGAGGAACCGCTCGTAGTGGCCGACGTCGAGGTCCGTCTCGGCACCGTCCTCGGTGACGAAGACCTCACCGTGCTGGAACGGGTTCATCGTCCCGGGGTCGACGTTGAGGTACGGGTCGAGCTTCTGCATCGTGACCCGCAGGCCCCGCGAGCGGAGCAGGCGACCGAGGCTGCTGGCCGTCAGTCCCTTCCCCAGTGAGGAGGCGACGCCCCCCGTGACGAAGATGTGCCGGGTCAGGTTGTCCGACCGCCCGGAGAGTCGATGTGCGCGATCCATCACGGGCTTCCACCCTACCGGACGCGCGGACCGGTGAGGGGACCACGCGCCGTGGGACCGGTCGCGGTCAGCCGACGGGGGGCGGCGGGACGACCGTCGTGGCGGGACCGACGGGCTCGGCCCGCTCGACGCGCAGGACGCCCAGGAGCGTCCCCCGGTCGAGCAGCACGACGGCCGCGACCACGACGGTCGCGGCCACGACCGCACCGCCCGCGGCGGCGACGGTCGCCGTCAGCGCGTCGTCGCCGACGACCTCGAGCACGGTCGTCGCGACGCCACGACCCGCGGCGGCACCCGCCGCGGCCGCCGCGAGCGCGACCAGCGCCGTGCGTCCCAGCCCGGCGAGCGCGGACGGCCCCGCGACACGCCGCAGCGCCACGAGGGCAGCGACCGCGCCGACGGCCATGCCGAGCGACGTCGCGAGACCGATCCCCCGCAGCACGCCCACCGGGTCGTCCCTGCCCGCGAGGAGCGCGAGCACGGGCGCCAGCACCGCGAGCGCACCCCAGCCAGCGACGTTGGTGAGGACCGCCGCCCGGGCCCGCTCGACCGCGTACAGCGTGCGCGAGACGTGGAACATCACGGCGAGCCCGACGACGCCCGCGGGCATCCACGTGAGCAGGACGCCCATGGCCTCGACGAGCCCGGCACCGTCGCCCGGGGTCATGTCGGCGAACACCGCCGCGACCGCACCGCCCCCCGCGAGCACCGCGGCCGCCCCCAGCGCCCCCACGACGAGCACCGCGCGCGTCGTCACGGCCGAGGTCGCGGCGAACCGCGACCGGTCCCCGGCGGCGGCGTGCGCCGCGACGCGCGGGAACGTCGACGTCGCGAGCGGCACGACGAGCACGGCGTACGGCAGCAGGTACACCTGCTGCGCGTAGACGATCGCCGAGTAGCCGCGTCCGTCGTTCGGCAGCAGCCCGGTGGCGAGGAGCACGATCACGAGGACCGAGACCTGCTGGGCGACGACGCCGCCGAGGCCCGCGAGCCCCAGGGCGCGGAACCGGCGGCCCGTGTCGCCCGGGAAGCGCAGCGTCGGACGCAGCCGGACCCCGAGGCGACGCGCCGGGAGCAGGACGGGCAGGAGCATCGCGACGACGCCCGCGGTGGTCCCCCAGGCCAGCAGGTCGAGCGCACCCGGGGTGAGCGCGGTCGGGTCGCTGACCTCGCCGTCGGCGAGGACGCCGTAGAGCGCGAACGTGGCGATCAGCACCGCCGAGTTCAGCACGGGCGCGAACGCGGGCCAGAAGAACTTCCGGTGGGCCTGCAGCACGCCGTACAGGAGCACCGTCAGGCCGTAGACGGGCACCTGCACCGCGAACACCAGGACGAAGTACCGGATGGTGGCCGCCATCACCGGGTCGCCCTTCGCGGCGAACGCCCCGACCACGCCGCTCAGCGCCGCGAGCAGACCCCCCAGCGGCACCAGGACGAGCAGCACCCAGCCGAGCGCGGCGGAGACGACGCGTCCCACCTGCTCGCGGTCGGCGCGCGCGACCGGGGCCGCGAGCAGCGGCACGATCGCGCCCGCGAGGGCACCGCCCGCGGCGGCCTCGAACAGGATGTTCGGCAGCGTGTTCGCGGCGTTGTAGGCGTCGGCGATGTCGCCCGAGCCCACCGTGCCGTTGAGCACGAGCGTGCGCACGAGCCCGAGGGCACGGCTCACGACCGTGACCACGGCGATCAGCGCCGCGGCACCGAGCAGCCCCTGCAGCGTGCGGCGCAGCCGCCCGCTCATGCCGCGTCGGGCCCCGTCGCGCGACCGCCCCCGGCCGGCACGGGCGCGGGCCGCGGCACGTGCGCGGGCCGACGGCCCCACGCGTCGAGCTCGCGCAGCACCGGCGTCCGCTCGATGACGCGTGTGAAGCTGACGCGCTCGCTCGCGAGCGTCAGGCCGACCACGACCGCGAGCGCTCCCAGCCGCACGCGGCGCGGCGCGCCGAGCACGAGCGCGGTGCCGAGCGCGGCGCCCAGCGCGTTCGCGCCCGAGTCGCCGAGCATGTCGGTCTCCGCGAGGTCCGCCTCGATCGCGGTCGACGCCGCACCCAGCACCGCGGACGCGACGCCGCCACCCGGGCCCGTGACGAGCGGGGCGGCCACGAGCGCCGAGGCCTTCAGCGCGCGTCCCGGACGCAGGTCGAGCAGGTTGACGAGGTTCGCGGTGCCGGCGACGAGCGCGGCCGACGCGAGCGTGTCCACGGCGCGCGCGACGGGTCGCGACGCGGCGCCGCCCGCGGGGGGCGCCAGGGCCGCGGCCGCGAGCGCGCTCGCGCCGATCCCCAGCACCTTGAGTCCCCCGGTGGTCAGCCGGCCGTGCGCCAGCGCCCCCAGGTGGCCGCGCAGACCTTTCGTCCGCGTCGAGGTGTCCTCCCGCAGGTCGTCGACCAGGCCGAACGCGCCCGAGCCCACCACGGCGACCGTCGCGGCCGCGGTCGCGCGCGCTCCGCCGGTGCCGACGAGCGCACCGGCCAGGACGCCCGCCGCGAGCGACGGGCCCTCGAGCAGGCTCACGGGCTCACCGCGGTGGTTGGTGCGCGTCCACGTCGCGGCGCCGCCGGGCGGCTGCCAGTCGAGCGCGCCGCGCACGAGCGACGTGGCACCCGCGGCGGCGGACGCCGCGACGAGCCGTCGCACGACGCTCACCCGGCACCGCCGTCGTCACCCGCGGTCGCACCGTCCTCGCCCTGGGGCTGCGCCGGGTCCGTGCCGTCAGCGGTCTGCTCCTCGGGCACGCTCGGGGTGCGGTCGACGGGCGGCAGCTGCACGGCCGGGGGCAGCGGCGTCAGCCCGTCCCCGAAGCCGTAGTGCGCGGGCCGCCCCGCGATGCTCGTGGCCAGTGCGAGCGGCACCACGACCTGCCCCGCGACCGTGGTCGCGTCCTGCACGGTCGTGAGCGACGCCGCGAGGTCGCCGTCCGCGCGCGCGGCGGCCACGAGGCTGTCAGCGCTGCGCGTGTCGCCCGCGAGGACCGCGCCGTCCGAGAGCCGCTGGGCGGCGGACGCGATCGCGAGCCGGGACGCCGTCGCCGCGGCGACGGCGTCGGGCGACGGCGTGGCGCCCGACGCGGCGGGCGCCGCGCCGACCACGACGACGACCGCGTCGGCGGGGCGCGTGACGTCCTCCGAGAACGTCACGAGCGCACGGTCGCCCTCCGCGAGCACGTCGAGCAGCGACGACGCGTTCTCCGAGAGCGTGTCGGGCGCGGCCGCGTCGGCGCCGACGAGGCCCGAGACGAGCGCCTCGGCGAGCTCGACGTCGGTGCCCGCGTCGGCCGCCGGCGGCGCGTCCAGGTACGAGACGAGCGTGCCCGCGAGCGTGCGCCGGTAGGTCGCGAGGCCGGGGTCCGTCCACGTGTCGTTGACGGTCGCCGTGGCCGACACGGTCGCGCCCGCGAGCGCGATCCGCTCGGTCAGCCCCTCGACCTCCGCCTGCGGCACCTGGTCGAGCAGCACGAGCGCGACGCGGCGGTCCGTGAGCGTGCCCGGCAGCAGCCGGTCGCCCGACGCCGCGGCGAACGCCTCGACGGCCGCGAGGTCGCCGCCGGTCGCGTCGAGCTGCGCGCGCAGGTCCTCCTTCTCGGTGCGCAGGACCTGGACCTGACCGGTCAGGGTGTCCCCGATGGTCTCCTTGAGCGGACCGGCGCCGAGCGCGATGCCGACGGCGAGCGCGAGGAAGACGGAGATGAGCGAGACGATGTGGTACCGGAAGTCGATCACGGGGTGGGGTGCTCTCGGTCGGGTGCGCGACGGGTCGCGGCGGGGCGTGCGGCGGGCAGGGGGCCGGGGTGCGCGGCGGTCGTGACCGGGCGCGCACCGGCGCGGGTCACGTCGCTCCGCCGAACAGCGAGCCCGCCCACGACACGAGGTCGTCGACGCGGGCGCCCACGAGGCCGATGAGGGTCTGACCGGCGGCCGTCGACGCGAGCGCCACCCCGAGCGCGAGGAGCCCCGCGAGGACGAGCAGCGTGAGCTGCAGGTTCGAGATGCGGTGCTGGTACAGCTGCGACACGCCCTTGGCGTCGACGAGCTTGCCGCCGACGCGCAGGCGCGTGAGGAACGTGCTCGCCATGCCCGCGCGACCCTTGTCGAGGAACTCGACGAGCGTCGCGTGCGTGCCGACCGCGACGATGAGCTCGGCGCCCTTGTCGTCGGCGAGCAGCATCGCGACGTCCTCGCTGGTGCCCGTCGCGGGGAACACGACGTGCGGCACGCCGAGCTGCTCGACGCGCGCGATGCCGGGCGCGCGCCCGTCCCGGTAGGCGTGCACCACGATCTCGGCGCCGCACTGCAGCGCGCGGTCGGAGACGGAGTCCATGTCGCCGACGATCATGTCGGGCCGCCAGCCCGCCTCGAGGATCGCGTCCGCGCCGCCGTCCACGCCGATGAGCACCGGGCGGTACTCGCGGATGTACGGGCGCAGCGTGACGAGGTCCTCCTTGTAGTGGTACCCGCGCACGACGATGAGCACCTGGCGGCCGTCGATGCGCGTGTCGATGTCGGGCACGCCGACGCCGTCGAGCAGGAGCTCGCGCTCGCGCCGCAGGTAGTCCATCGTGTTGGCGGCGAAGGACTCGAGCTGCACGGACAGCCCCGCGCGGGCCTCCTCCATCGTCGCCGCGACGCTCTCGGGCGTCTGCGCGACGCCCTCGGCGACGAGCGCGTCGCCGTCGTACACGGCGCCCTCGACGATGCGCAGGACACGACCCTCGGTGAGCGCCATGACGTCGGGCCCGAGGTCGTCGACGAGCGGGACGCCCGCGCTCACGAGGATCTCGGGGCCGAGGTTGGGGTACCGGCCGGACGTCGAGCGCGCGGCGTTGAGGACCGCGGCGGGCTGGCACGCGACCAGCGCCTCGGCGGACACGCGGTCGAGGTCGAGGTGGTCGATCACCGCGACGTCACCGGGCTTGAGCCGCTTGGTCAGCGACTTGGTCCGGGGGTCGACGCGGAGCGGCCCGACGATCTCGGCGTCATCGGTCGGGGACGTGCGGCGGCGCAGGGAGACTCTCATCGGGGGTCATCGTCCCACGGACTGGGCCAGGAGCTCGGCCGCGTGCGCGCGCGCCGCCTCCGAGTCGTCCTGGCCGGAGAGCATCCGGGCGAGCTCGCGCACGCGGTCCTCGCCCTCGACCTGCCGCACGTCGGACTCCGTGACGACGTCCACGCCGTCGGCGACGGACTTCGTCACGACCAGGTGACGGTCGGCGAACGCGGCGACCTGGGCGAGGTGCGTCACGACCAGGACCTGCGTCCCGCGCGCGAGCTGCGCGAGCCGCTCGCCGATCTGCGTCGCGGCACGCCCGCCGACCCCGGCGTCGACCTCGTCGAACACGAACGTGCCCGGCGTCGCGGCGCCCGAGCCCTCGGCCGTCGCGAGCGCGACCTCGAGCGCGAGCATGACGCGCGAGAGCTCGCCGCCCGACGCGCCCTTGCCGAGGGGGCGTGCGGGCGCGCCCTGGTGCGGCACGAGCAGCATCTCGACGTGGTCGGCGCCGTGGGCGGCCGGCTCGTCGGCGGGGCGCACGACGACCTCGAGGTGCGCCCCGGCCATCGCGAGGCCCGCGAGCTCGTCGGTCACGGCCGCGGCGAGCCGCGCCGCGGCCTCGGTGCGCGTCGACGTGATCGTGGCGCCCAGCTCCTGGAGCGTCGCGTCGAGCTCGGCGCAGCGCGCGCGCAGCTCGTCGACGCGCTCCTGCCCGCCGTCGAGCTCGAGGAGGCGGCGCGACGCGTCCTGCGACCACGCGAGCACCGCGGCGACGTCCTCGCCGTAGCTGCGCGTCAGCGCCGTGAGCTCGGCGCGGCGGCGCTGCACGGCGTCGAGCCGCGCCGGGTCCGCCTGCAGGTCCTGCACGTAGGCGGACAGCTCGGCGGCGACGTCGGCGAGCAGGTAGCCGGCCTCGGCGGCGCGCACCGCGAGCGCCGCGAGCGCCGCGTCGTGGTGCCCCACCTGCTCGAGCTGGCGGCGGGCCTCCTCGACGAGCAGCGTCGCGGCCGCGCCGCCGTCGGCCACGTCCTCGTCGCCGACGAGCGCGACGTGCGCGCCCGCCGCGGCCGCCCGCAGGTCCTCGGCGTGCCCGAGACGCTCGGCCTCGGCCGCGAGCTCGACGTCCTCGCCGGGCTGCGGGTCGACGCGCTCGACCTCGACCAGCCCGAGACGCAGGAGCTCGGCCTCCCGCGCACGCTCCTGCGCGCGCGTCACGAGGTCGTCGAGCTCGGCACGCACGCGCACCCGCCGCGACCACGCCTCGGCGTACGCCGCGAGCGTCTGCGCGTGCGCGGCGCCCGCGAACGCGTCGAGCGCGGCCCGCTGCCGCGCGGACGAGCGCAGCCGCACCTGGTCGGCCTGGCCGTGCACGGTCACGAGCTCCTCGGCGATCTCCGCCAGCACGCCCTGCGGCACCGAGCGTCCGCCGAGGTACGCCCGGGAGCGTCCCGGTGCGTCGGGCGTGCCCGCGCTCACGGTCCGCAGCACGACGAGCGTGCCGTCGTCGTCCACGTCGGCGCCCGCGTCGCGCGCCCGCACGAGCGCGGCAGAGTCGACGGGCAGCAGCACGCGCCCCTCCACCGCGGCGCCGTCCGCGCCCGTGCGCACGGTCGCCGGGTCGGCCTTGCCGCCCAGCAGCAGGCCGAGCGCCGTGAGCACCATGGTCTTGCCGGCGCCGGTCTCGCCGGTGAGGACCGTCAGCCCGGGGCCGAGCCGCACGTGCGCGCGCCCGATGACGCCCAGGTCGTCGATCCGGATCTCGTCGATCACCCCGCACCGTCCTCGTCCTCGCGGGTCACGCCGCGCCACCCCACCACCGGCAGGTCGAACTTCTGCACGAGCCGCGTCGTGAACGGCGCCGGGTTGAGCCGCGCGAACCGCACGGGCACGTCGCTGACGCGCACCTCGAGCCGTGCCCCGCGCGGGAGCGCGTGCTGCCGCCGCCCGTCGCACGTGACGACCGCGGGTGACGGCGACCGGTCGATCACCTCGACCGCGAGCACGCTGCTCGGCCCCAGCACCAGCGGACGCGCGAAGAGCGTGTGCGCCGCGAGCGGCACCATCACCATGCCGTGCACGTCGGGCCACACGACCGGTCCCCCGGCCGAGAACGCGTGCGCGGTCGAGCCGGTCGCCGTGGCCACGACCAGCCCGTCGCAGCCGAACGACGACAGCGGCCGGCCGTCGACCTCGATCACGACCTCGATCATGCGCGCCGGGTCCGTCTTCTCCAGCGCCGCCTCGTTGAGCGCCCAGCAGCCTTCGACGCGTCCGTCGGTGCCGATGACGCGCAGGTCGAGCGTCGTGCGCTCCTCGACGGTGTACTCCCCCGCGGTGAGCCGCTGCACGGCCGTCTCGACGTCGGCGGGCTCGATCTCGGCGAGGAACCCGACGTGGCCGAGGTTGACCCCGAGCAGCGGCACGTCGGTGCCGCGCGTGAGCTCGGCGGCGCGCAGGATCGTGCCGTCGCCGCCGAGCACGACGGCGAGCTCGAAGTCGGGGAGCTCACCGGGCGTCGTGTCGCGCGTGGCGGTCACGGGCTCGACGTCGGCGGCGCGCAGGGCCCGCACGACCGCGTCGGTCGCGGCCAGGGCCTCGGGCCGCCCGCTGTGGCGCACGAGGAGGGCGCGTCGGGTCACGGGGTCGCTCCGATCCGTCCGGCGGTGGTGACGGCGTCGGACACCGCCGCGGTCACGTCGAGCGCGACCGCCGGGGCGTCCCCGCCGGGGGCCCGCAGCCACAGCACGAACTCGACGTTGCCGTGGGTCCCGGGCAGCGTGCTCGGCCGGACGTCGCGCACGGTCGCGCCGAGGCCCTGGGCGTGGTGCGCGACGGCGGTCAGGACCTCGGCCCACAGTCGCGGGTCGCGCACGACGCCGTCGGCGCCGAGCCGCTCGCGCCCGACCTCGAACTGCGGCTTGACCAGGAGGACGAGGTCCGCACCGGGCGCCGCGACCGCCAGCAGCGGCGCGAGGACGAGCGTGAGGGAGATGAACGACAGGTCGGCCACGACGAGCCGCGGCGCGGGTGCGACGTCCCCGGCCGCGAGGTCACGCACGTTCACGTGCTCGCGCACCTCGACGCGCGGGTCGTCGCGCAGGCGCGCGACGAGCTGGCCGTGGCCCACGTCCACGGCGACGACGTGCCGGGCGCCGCGCCGCAGCAGGACGTCGGTGAACCCGCCCGTGCTGGCGCCGGCGTCGAGGCACGTCCCTGCGGCCGGGTCCGGGCCGGCGGGACCGTAGGCGTCGAGCGCGTCGGCGAGCTTGTGCGCTGCGCGCGACGCGTACCCGGGGTCGCCCGGGTCGGCGTCGACGACGACGTCCTGGCCCTCGCCGACGGGCGTCGCGGCGCGCGTCACCGTGGCGCCGTCGACGCGCACGCGCCCGGCCGCCAGCAGCGCTCCCGCCTGGCCGCGCGATCGCGCGAGGCCGCGGCGCACGAGCTCCGCGTCGATCCGGGCCCTCGTCGTGGTCGCCGTCATCCCTCGGCGTCCGCCAGCCGCTCCTGGAGCGCCGTGTGCACGGCCTCGAACGTCGCGGCCTGGGCCGCGAGGTCGAGGTCGTCGACCCCCTCGAGCCGGCGCAGCGCCTCCTCGACGGCGGCGTCCCCGTCCAGGACGCCGTCGCCGGGGTCCGCGTCACGGGCGTGCGCGGCCAGCGTCGCCGGGGAGGGCACGGCACGCGGCTCGCCGGGGTCCTGCACGGCTTCGCTCATGTCACGTCCTCCCTGGTCTGGTCCTGCCTCGGTCCGGTCCTGGTGCTGGTCCTGATCCTGCGACGGTCAGGCCACGCGCCCGTGCCGTCCCAGGTCCGGCCCACCTCGTTCCGCTCCGTCCCGGTGCCGTCCGCACGTCGCCGGGCCGCACCTCGGTGCCGTCGGGCGGACGCGGGTCCTCGGAGCGCCGTCCGCGGACGGGCGGCGCGCGTCCACGCTACCCGCCGGCGGCGACACGGGGCGCGCGCCACCCACAGGCCGGGTGCTCGCCGGCCGGTCAGCCGAGCTCGGGCACCGACGCCGCGTCGAGCGGCGCACCGGTGTCGACGGCGTCCCACGCCGCGGCGCACGCGGCACGCACGAGGTCCACCGGGTCCACCGGGGTCCCCCGCAGCTCGAGCCCGCCGTCCACGACGCGCGCGGCCGCGTCGCGGCACACCCACCAGCCGCCGTCGACCACCGGCTCCGGGTGGGGCACGAGCAGGGCACGCAGGTCGGCGGCGAGGTAGTGCGGGCGCTCCCCGGGCGCCGCGAGCACCGCGTCGCGCGCCGTGCTCACGCCCGTGAGGACGTGCAGGCCGGGCATGTCGCCCGCGCGTGCCCCCGCGAGGTCGGTGTCGAGGCGGTCACCGACGACGAGCGGCGCGGCGGCGCCCGCACGGGCGACCGCGAGCCGGTACATCGTCGGCGACGGCTTGCCCGCGCTGGCCGGCTCGACACCGGTCGCGGCACGGACGGCGCCCACGAGCGAACCGTTGCCGGGCGCGAAGCCACGGGCCGTGGGCAGGCTCAGGTCGAGGTTGGACGCGACGTGCCACGCCCCGCGCTGCACCGCGTACGCGGCCTCGGCGAGGTCCGACCACCCGAGGTCGGGAGCGAAGCCCTGGACGACCGCCACGGGCTCGTCGTCGGCCGAGCCGACGACACGGTAGCCCTTCGCACGCACGGCCGTGTGCAGCCCCGCACCGCCGACGACGAGCACGGACGCCCCGGGTTCGACCCGGGTCGCGAGCAGCTCGGCCGCGGCCTGCGCCGCGGTCATGACCTCGTCGGCACGCGTCGGGATGTCGAGACCGGTGAGCTGGTCCGCCACGGTCTCGGGCTCGCGTGACGCGTTGTTCGTCACGAACACGAGCCGCATGCCGGCCGCGCGGGCCTGCGCGAGACCCTCCGCAGCGCCGTCGATGGGCTCGTGCCCGCGGTACGCCACCCCGTCGAGGTCGACCAGCGCCAGGTCGTAGCGCGTCGCGAGCGGCTCGTCGCTGCCCAGCAGTCCTCGTGCGCTCACCGTGCTCCTTCGTCCGTCGTGCCCTCGTCCGTCGTGCCCTCGTCCGAACTGCCCGCGTCCGAGCTGCCCGCGTCCGAGCTGCCCGCGTCCGAGCTGCCCGCGTCCGAGCTGCCCGCGTCCGAGCTGCCCGCGTCGGTCACGTCGTCGACCGTGCGGCTGCCGCGTGCGTCCGCACCCGGCTCGGCCGGCGCGGCCGTGCCGTCCGCCGTCACGCCCGCCTCCGAGCCGTCGTCGTCGGGCTCGTCGCGCACGGCGACCTCGTCACCCCGAGCATCGGCGACCTCGTGCGACGCGTCGTCCTCGTCCTGCGGGTCCTCGTCCTCGACGAGGTCGTACACCACGACGTCGTCGTCCGACGCGGCGCCGGACGCCTCGTCCAGCACCCGGCGCGAGAACGGCGCGAGCTCCGCCGCGGCGGCGTCCGGGAGCCCGGCCGCCTCGAGCGCGGCGGCGCGTGCCTGGGCGACCCGCGCGGCGAGCACGCCCCGCAGACCCTGCACGAGCTCACCCGTCAGGGCCGCGACCGCGGCCTCGGGCTGGCCCAGGTCGAGGCGCGCCCCGCTGACGACCATGGCGAGCTCGACGCGTGCGTCACGGTCGAGCTCGGCGGCCTCGGGCTCCTGCGACAGGGCGATCGCGCGCTCGGGGCGCCCGAGCCCGCGCTCGGCGTCGGCCATGACGGGCAGGTGCTCCGACGACCCGTTGAGCCGGCGCACGGTCCGCAGCTCGCGGAGCGCCTCGGCGAACCGCCCGGTCCGGTACGCCGCGAGACCCGCGGCCTCGCGCACGACGTCGACGCGTCCCGCGCGGCGCACCGCGGCCTGCGCGTGCTCGTAGGCGGCCTCGGGGTCGTCGTCGATCAGGCGACCCACCATCACGAGGTGCCGTCCGACGCGGTCGGCGTTCTCCTTGCTCAGCGTGCGCAGCCGCCCGCGCACGTCGCGGTCGAGCTGCGAGAACGTGACGTCGTCGGGCAGCGGCGGAGCGGGGACCCGCTCGACGTGCTCGGTCGGCGCCCCGGTCGCGCGGGACGCACCCCCGGCGCCCGGTCGGTCCGGCCGGCCGGCACCGCCGCGGATGGGCCGCCCGGTGCTCCGCTGGCCGTCCCGCGGGCCGCGAGGCCCCCCGTCGTGAGCCGGGCGTGCCGGGCCACGGCGCTCGTCACCGCGTCGCTCGTCGACGCCGCGCGCGCCATCGGCGTCGCGCGACCACGGCCGTGCTCCGTCGGCGCGCGCGGGGCGCGGGCCGGACCCACCACGCTCCGGCCCGCGCACAGGTCCACGGCTGCCGCCGGCCGCGCCCACGGCGCGTCCCGTCGACGGGCGCCTGTCGGCGCCGCCCTCCGCCGGTCCGCGCCGGTCTGCACCGTACGAAGGTCGTCCACGGTCGCCACCGGCACCGCCCCGAGGGCGGTCCGGACGTCCGTACGCACGCTCACCACCGCGGCTCGCGCCCGCACCGCGGTCCCGGTCACGTCCCTGCTCACCGGACGCGGAAGGCCCCCGCCGCGCGGGACGCTCAGCACCCCGTCCCTCGCTCGACCAGGACCCACGCTCGGGCCGGCCGGCCGCGCCACGTCCGGCGCCACGTCCGTCACGCTCGTCCCGGCGCGCGTCGCCCTCACGGGCCGGACGAGCGGCGCCACCCGTCCGCGGCGAGCGGTCCGACGACGCACCCCACGCCCCGCCTCGCGCGCGCGAGGCCTCCGCGCCGCGACGGTCAGGGCGCGCGCGGTCGCCAGCGTCCCGGTCAGGTGCGCCGTACCCCGCACCGCCGGAACCCGACCCGGGTCGCCGCGCCGCGCCGCCCGTTCCGCCTCTGCCTCCTCGGTCGACGCCACGTCCGGTGTCGCCCCTCGGTGCCCAGGACCGGCCGCCGCCGGCGCGGTCGCCGTCGCGGCCTGCGCGGGGCGCACCGTCGCGGCGCGGCTCACGCCGAGGCCCGGAGCCTCGCACCTCACCGGCGCGTCGCGGGCGCTGCTGGTCGCCCGAGTCCGTGGCGTCGCTGTTCATCTGTACTCCCCGTCGTCTTGAGTGCCCATCGTCCCATCCCGGCGGCCGACGGTGCACGCACGTCGAGCTCGCGAGGTGGGGTTGGTGAGAGGTTCATCACGCGTGCGGCGCGGCCGTGACGCGGCACCTGTCGAGGACGACCGCTGCCGGGACCCGTCGAGGGCGGGCGCTGCTGCCCCGATCGGACAGGGATACCGTCGCCGAGCCCCCTGGCCGCACGGCGGTACCTCACGATCTGTCTGTCACGCGGTGAACGACGAAAGGCCCACCCCTGTGAGGGGTGGGCCTTCCGTTGAATGG
>NZ_BCRB01000012.1 GCF_001552375.1 Cellulomonas iranensis NBRC 101100 = JCM 18110
GGCGCGCGACGGCGCGGCACCCTGCCGCGACGGCGCGCCGCCGCGGGCCGCGCGCCGCGGCGTCGGGAGACCGCGAACCGGACGGGCGCGCAGGCTAGTCGCGCCCGTCCGCGTCGTCGCGCCCCGGAGCCGTGAGTCACCGGATCGCGTGACCTCGGTGGTCGTCGGGCGCGACACGCCCGGCGTTTCGCGCCGCGAAGTCTGGATTGTGGGGGTGATGTAGGCCACAGTGGGCGACCTGCGGTCGGCGACGGTGCCGACCGGGACCCCCGGAGGTGCACGTGTCCGAGAGTCATCACGAGACCGACTACCAGCGTGTGCAGCGCTCGGCGGAGTTCCAGGACCTGCGGCGACGCTTCCGGCGGTTCGTCTTCCCGCTCACGGCGCTGTTCCTCGTCTGGTACTTCCTCTACGTGCTGCTCGCGAACTACGCGCACGACCTCATGAGCACGCGGGTCGCGGGGAACGTCACCGTCGGGCTGCTGCTGGGCCTGGGGCAGTTCGTGTCGACGTTCGTCATCACCATGGCGTACGCGCGGTGGGCCAACCAGAAGCAGGACCCGGTCGCCGAGCGGCTGCGCGAGCACATCGAGTCCGGCGCCGTGCTGGACGACGGTGCGACCCGCCGCGGCGAGGGGAGCGTCGCGTGAGCGCGCTCACCGCCACGGTCCTGGCCGCGGCCGCCCCGGCCGAGCAGGTCGGCGAGCCGGCCGTGAACATCGCGATCTTCGGCGCGTTCGTGCTCGTGACGATGGTCATCGTCTTCCGCGCGTCACGGAACAACCGCAGCGCCGCCGACTACTACGCCGCCGGGCGCTCCTTCACCGGGCCGCAGAACGGCACGGCCATCGCGGGCGACTACCTGTCGGCCGCGTCGTTCCTCGGCATCTGCGGCGCGATCGCCGTCTACGGGTACGACGGGTTCCTCTACTCGATCGGCTTCCTCGTGGCGTGGCTCGTGGCGCTGCTGCTCGTCGCGGAGCTGCTGCGCAACACCGGGCGCTTCACGATGGCCGACGTGCTGTCGTTCCGCCTGCGGCAGCGGCCCGTGCGGATGGCGGCGGCGATCTCGACGCTCGCGGTCGTGTTCTTCTACCTGCTCGCGCAGATGGCCGGGGCCGGGGGCCTCGTGGCGTTGCTGCTCGGCATCGACAACGCCGCCGCGCAGGGGCTGGTCATCGCC
The DNA here is from genome assembly GCF_001552375.1 of Cellulomonas iranensis NBRC 101100 = JCM 18110. Classification (GTDB taxonomy): domain Bacteria; phylum Actinomycetota; class Actinomycetes; order Actinomycetales; family Cellulomonadaceae; genus Cellulomonas; species Cellulomonas iranensis. Next base: position 1,184 of record NZ_BCRB01000012.1, read on the forward strand.
GTGGTCGGCGCGCTGATGATCATGTACGTCCTGGTCGGCGGCATGAAGGGCACGACCTGGGTGCAGATCATCAAGGCCGTCCTGCTGATCGCCGGCGCGGGCGTCATGACCGTCTGGGTGCTCGCGCGGTACGGGTTCGACCTGTCCGCGCTGCTGCAGGGCGCGATCGACACCGCGGGCGAGGGCGGCGAGACCCTCATCGAGCCCGGCCGCCAGTACGGCGCGTCGGCGCTCACGCAGCTGAACTTCCTGTCGCTCGCCCTCGCGCTCGTGCTCGGGACCGCCGGCCTGCCGCACGTGCTCATGCGGTTCTACACCGTGCCGTCGGCCAAGGAGGCGCGCCGGTCCGTCGTGTGGGCGATCTGGCTGATCGGCATCTTCTACCTGTTCACGCTCGTGCTCGGCTACGGCGCCGGGGCGATCGTCGGGCCCGAGCGGATCCTCGGCGCACCCGGCAAGGCCAACTCGGCCGCGCCGCTGCTCGCCTACGAGCTCGGCGGGGTGTTCCTGCTCGGGATCATCTCGGCGGTCGCGTTCGCGACGATCCTCGCGGTCGTCGCGGGGCTCACGATCACGGCCGCGGCGTCGTTCGCGCACGACATCTACGCGTCGGTCATCAAGCGCGGCGAGGTCGCGCCCGACGGCGAGGTGCGCGTCGCGCGCATCACGGTCGTCGCGATCGGCGCGCTCGCGATCGTCGGCGGCATCTTCGCCAACGGGCAGAACGTCGCGTTCCTCGTCGCGCTCGCGTTCGCCGTCGCGGCGTCGGCCAACCTGCCGACGATCATCTACTCGCTGTTCTGGAAGCGGTTCAACACCGCGGGCGCGCTGTGGAGCATGTACGGCGGGCTCGTCTCGTGCGTGCTCCTCATCGCGCTGTCGCCGGTCGTGTCGGGCAAGGTCGACCCCGCGACGGGCGAGAGCCTGTCGATGATCCGCGACACGGGCGTCGACTTCGCGGTGTTCCCGCTCGAGAACCCCGGGATCGTGTCGATCCCGCTGGCGTTCCTGCTCGGGATCGTCGGCACGCTGCTGTCGAAGGAGAAGCCGCACCCCGAGAAGTTCGCCGAGATGGAGGTCCGCTCCCTCACGGGTGCGGGCGCCGAGAAGGCGACGTCCCACTGACTGGGGGAGCGCCCCGCTCAGGTGCGGGGTCGGTGCGCGCGCACGATCAGCGTCCCGGGCAGCCGGGCGCCGCGCACCGGCCCCCACCCGCCCCACACGCGCTCGTGGCCCGCCGGCCACTCGGGCTCGACCAGGCCGTCGAGCACGAGCCCGGCGCCCACGACGTCGGCGACGTGGTCGGCGACCGTGCGGTGGTACTCGGCGTACAGCACGCGCCCGTCGGCGGCCGTCTCGACGTACGGCCGGCGGTCGAAGTACGAGCGCGTCGCGGTCAGCCCGTGCTCGCTCGGGTCGTCGGGGAACGCCCAGCGCAGCGGGTGGGTGACCGAGAAGACCCACCGGCCGCCCGGCCGCAGCACGCGCGCGACCTCGCGGTGCACGCGCTCGGTGTCGGGTACGAACGGGAGGGCGCCGAACGCCGTGAACACGACGTCGAACGACGCGTCGGCGAACGGCAGCGCACGCGCGTCGGCCTGCACGAGCGGCGTGCGGGTGCCGGCCGCGGCGTCGAGCCGGGCGGCCGCGGCCAGCATGCCCGCCGACACGTCGGTCGCGACCGCGTCCGCACCCGCGACCGTGCGCAGCCAGCGCGAGCCCTGGGCGGCGCCCGCGCCGACCTCGAGCACGCGCGACCCGCGCACGTCGCCCAGCAGCCGGGCCTGCGACTCGCGCAGACCCTCGGGGCACCACAGCAGGTCGGCAGGTCCGAGGAACGCGCCGTGCTCGTCGAGGTACTCCTCGGCGTTCGCGTCCCACCAGCCGCGGGCCGCGCGGCCGCCGGCCTCCGCGGGCACGTCGTGGTAGCCCGCGTCGGCGAGCGCGTCGTCCTGGGATCCGTCGGTCACGCGCCCAGTCTGTCCGCATCACAACGCGTACCCAGCGGTAACACAGGTGTGACACAGCACACCTACCGTCGCGGGGGTTCCGCACGGCGCAGCGCACCGCTGCGTCCTGACGAAGGGTGGCACCAGTGAAGAGCAGGTGGCAGATCGTCGCCGTGGGCGTCGTGGCAGGGCTCGCCCTGACCGCGTGCGCCGCGAGCGACCGCGACGCGCAGGGCGGCACCACCGACGGCGCGAGCGGCGGCGGCCGTGACACGTTCATCTTCGCGGCGTCGTCCGACCCCGCGTCGCTCGACCCGGCCCTCGCCAACGACGGCGAGTCGTTCCGCGTCGCGCGGCAGATCTTCGAGGGCCTCGTCGGCGTCGAGCCGGGCACGGCCGACCCCGCGCCGCTGCTCGCCGAGTCGTGGGAGGTCAGCGACGACGGCCTGGAGTACACGTTCCGGCTCAAGGAGGGCGTGACGTTCCACGACGGCACCGACTTCGACGCCGACGCGGTGTGCTTCAACTTCGACCGGTGGAACGGCTTCACGGGCGTGCTGCAGTCCGAGTCGCTCTCGTACTACTGGCAGAAGGTCAACGGCGGCTTCGCGACGAGCGACGTCGCGACGCTGAACGGCACCGGCAAGTACGAGTCGTGCGAGGCTCCCGACGCGGGCACGGCCGTCGTGCACCTCAAGAGCCCGCTGCCCGAGCTGGTCTCGGCGCTCTCTCTCCCGGCGTTCTCGATGCAGTCGCCCACCGCGCTGCAGGAGTACGACGCCGACGGCGTCACGGGCGAGGGCGACGCCCCCGTGCTGCCCGCGTACGCGACCGGCCACCCGACGGGCACCGGCCCCTACACGTTCGAGTCCTGGAGCCCGGGCGAGCAGGTCGTGCTGACCGCCTACGACGACTACTGGGGCGACCAGGGCCAGGTGCGCCGCATCGTCTTCCCGATCATCTCCGACGCGACCGCGCGGCGGCAGGCCCTGCAGGCCGGCGACATCGACGGCTACGACCTCGTCGGCCCCGCCGACGTCGTCGCGCTCGAGGACGCCGGGTTCCAGATCGTCAACCGCGAGCCGTTCAACATCCTCTACCTCGGCATGAACCAGGCGAACCCCGACCTCGCCGACCCGCGCGTGCGCCAGGCCATCGCGTACGCCATCGACAAGGAGGCGCTCGTCGCGCAGACGCTGCCCGAGGGCACGGAGGTCGCGACGAACTTCGTCCCGCCGTCGGTCGCGGGCTGGAACCCCGACGTCGCGCAGTACGCGTACGACCCCGAGAAGGCGAAGGCGCTGCTCGCCGAGGCCGGGAGGTCCGACCTCACGATCGACTTCAACTACCCGACCAACGTGTCGCGGCCGTACATGCCGACGCCCGAGCAGGTCTTCACCGCGATCTCGGCGGACCTCGAGGCCGTCGGCATCACGGTCAACGCCGTGCCCGACCCCTGGAACCCCGAGTACCTCGACAAGATCCAGGGCGGCGCCGACCACGGCCTGCACCTGCTCGGGTGGACCGGTGACTACAACGACACCTACAACTTCATCGGCGTGTTCTTCGGGGCCCCGTCCAACGAGTGGGGCTTCGACGACCCGGCCCTCTTCCAGGCCGTCAACGACGCGCGCTACGTCGCCGACATCGACGAGCAGACGACGGCCTACGAGCAGGCCAACGCCGCGATCATGGACTTCCTGCCGGGAGTCCCGCTCGCGCACCCGGTCCCGTCGCTCGCGTTCAAGGCCGACGTCAAGGGCTACCCGGCCTCGCCGGTCCAGGACGAGGTCTACAACGTCGTCACGCTCGGCGACTGAGGGAGCGGCACCACCCGATGACCCGACTGATCCTGCGGCGCCTCGCGCTGCTCGTCCCGACGTTGCTCGGGCTGTCGGTCCTGCTGTTCCTGTGGGTGCGCGCTCTCCCGGGCGGGCCGGCGACGGCCCTCCTGGGGGAGCGCGCGACCCCGGAGGCGGTCGAGCGGATCAACCAGCTCTACGGCTTCGACCGGCCGCTCCCGCAGCAGTACGTGCAGTGGCTCGGCCAGCTCCTGCAGGGCAACTTCGGCGTCTCGACGCGCACGGGGCGGCCCGTGCTCGACGAGTTCCTCGCACGGTTCCCGGCGACGGTCGAGCTCTCGCTCGTCGCGCTGGTCGTCGCCGTCGGGCTCGGCATCCCGCTGGGCTACCTCGCGGCCCGGTACCAGGGCCGCGCGCTCGACCACGCCGCCGTCGTGCTGTCCCTGCTGGGCGTCACGGTGCCGGTGTTCTTCCTCGCGTTCCTGCTCAAGTGGGTGTTCGCGGTGCAGCTCGGCTGGTTCCCGTCCTCGGGCCGGCAGGACCCCGCGATGATCGCGACCCACCCCACGGGGTTCTACGTGCTCGACGGCCTCATGACGCGCGAGTGGGACGCGAGCTGGGACGCCGTCGTGCACCTCGTGCTGCCCGCGCTCGCGCTCGGGTCGATCCCGCTCGCGATCATCGCGCGCATCACGCGCGCGTCCGTCATCGACGTGCAGCACGCCGACTACGTCCGCACCGCCCGGGCCAAGGGCCTGTCGGGCCCGCACGTGCGCCGCCGCGTGATCCTGCACAACGCGATGCTGCCGGTGTCCACGACCATCGGGCTGCAGGTCGGGCTGCTGCTGTCCGGTGCGGTGCTCACCGAGACGGTGTTCGCGTTCCCCGGCGTCGGCAAGTTCCTCGCCGACGCGGTGTTCGACCTCGACTACGCCGTGCTGCAGGGCTTCATCCTGCTCATCGCCGTGGTCTACGCCCTCGTCAACCTCGCGGTGGACGTGTCGTACGGCCTGATCGACCCGAGGATGAGGACGCGATGAGCGCACCCGAGGTGTACGAGGTCCCGCAGCCCCCCGTGGACCCGGGGGACGCGCTCGCGGAGGACCGGCGCGCGGGCGAGGCCCTGTGGCGGGTCGCGGCGCGGCGCCTGGTCCGCAACCCCGCGGCGCTGCTCGGCGCCGCGATCGTCGTCGCGTTCGTCCTGGTCGCGCTGCTCGCGCCGGTGCTCGCGCAGCACCCGGCCGGCGCCCTGCCGGGCCGGGCGGACGTGCGCCCGACCTTCATCCCCGGTCCGTCGGCCGCGCACCCGCTGGGGCTCGACCGGTACGGCGCGGACGTGCTGTCCCAGCTGATCTGGGGTGCCCGGTCGTCGCTGTTGATCGGCGTGCTCTCGACGCTGCTCGGCCTCGCGGGCGGTGCGGCCCTGGGGCTGCTCGCGGGCGCGTTCGGCGGCTGGGTCGACTCGGTGGCCATGCGGCTGGTCGACCTCATGCTCGCCGTGCCGAGCCTGCTGCTCGCGGTGTCGATCGCGGCGGTGGCGGGTCAGACGCCGTCGGCGGTGGTCGTCGCGATCGGCGTCGTGCAGGTGCCGGTCTTCGCGCGGCTGCTGCGCGGCTCGATGCTCGCGCAGCGCGGGCAGGACTACGTGCTCGCCGCGCGCTCGCTGGGGCTGTCGCGCCGCACCGTGACCATGAGCCACGTCCTGCCGAACAGCGTGTCGCCCGTGATCGTGCAGGCGACGCTGCTGCTCGCGACGGCGGTCATCGAGGCCGCCGCGCTGTCGTTCCTGGGCCTGGGCGGGGGCTCGCCCACCACGGCCGAGTGGGGACGCATGCTCGTCGCCGCGCAGAACGAGCTCGAGATCGCGCCGCGTCTCGCGCTGTGGCCCGGTGTCTGCATCTCCGTGACCGCGCTGGGGTTCACGTTGTTCGGCGAGGCGCTGCGCGAGGCCCTCGACCCGCGATCGAGGAGGCGGTGAGCGTGACGAGCGCACCCGGCACCACCGGTGGCGAGCAGCCGCTGCTCAGCATCCGTGACCTCGAGGTCACGTTCCGCACCGAGGCGGGCCGGTCGACGGCCGTGCGGGGCGTGTCGTTCGACGTCCGCGCGGGCGAGACCGTCGCCGTGGTGGGCGAGTCGGGGTCCGGCAAGTCCACCACCGCGGCGGCGGTCATCGGGCTGCTCGCCGGCAACGGCGCGGTGACCGGCGGGCAGATCCTCTTCGAGGGCGAGGACCTCGTCACGTTCGACGACGCCGCGATGCACCGCCTGCGCGGCGCGCGCATCGCGATGGTGCCGCAGGACCCGATGTCCAACCTCAACCCCGTGCGCCGGGTCGGCGCGCAGGTCGACGAGACGCTCGTCGACAACGGCGTCGTCCGCGGGCGCGGCGTGCGCGCGCGGACGGTCGAGCTGCTGGCCGAGGCCGGGCTGCCCGACGCGGCGCGGCGCGCGCAGCAGTACCCGCACGAGTTCTCGGGCGGCATGCGCCAGCGCGCGCTCATCGCGATGGGCCTCGCGGCGCGCCCGCAGCTGCTCATCGCCGACGAGCCCACGTCGGCGCTCGACGTCACGGTGCAGCGCACGATCCTCGACGGGCTCACCGACCTCACCGACCGGCTCGGGGTCGCCGTGCTGCTCATCACGCACGACCTGGGACTCGCCGCCGAGCGCGCCGACCGGGTCGTCGTGATGTACCGCGGCGAGGTCGTCGAGCAGGGCGCCGCGCGCACGCTGCTGACCGACCCGCGGCACGAGTACACGCGCCGACTGCTCGCCGCGGCGCCGTCGCTCGCGTCACGGCGCATCGAGCTCGCGCGGCAGGGCGTCGCGGTCGCGCAGCCGGCGGGCGAGGACCTGCTCGCACCGACCGCGACCGTGCCCGACGGCGCCGCCGGACCGGCGGACGACGACGAGCGCCCCCTCGTGGAGGTCGACCACGTCACGAAGGTCTTCCGCCTGCGCGGGCGGGGACTGCTCGGCCGCGGCACCGACCTCACCGCCGTCGACGACGTGAGCTTCGTGATCCCGCGCGGGCGGACGGTCGCGGTCGTGGGGGAGTCGGGATCGGGGAAGTCCACGGTCGCGCGCATGATGCTCGACCTGCTGCCGCCGACGTCGGGGTCCATCCGGTTCGACGGCGTGGACGTCGCGTCGCGCGACCGCGCGGGCGAGGTCGCGTTCCGGCGGCGCGTGCAGCCGATCTTCCAGGACCCGTACGCGTCGCTCGACCCGTTGTTCACGGTGTACCGCACGATCGAGGAGCCGCTGCGCGCGCACGGCCTCGGCGACCGTGCGGCGCGGCGCGCGCGGGTCCGGGAGCTCATGGACCAGGTCGCGCTGCCCGCGGACCTGCTGCGCCGCTACCCGGCCGAGCTCTCGGGCGGTCAGCGGCAGCGCGTCGCGATCGCGCGGGCGCTCGCGCTCGAGCCCGAGCTCGTGGTGTGCGACGAGGCGGTCTCGGCGCTCGACGTCGTCGTGCAGTCGCAGATCCTGCACCTGCTCGCCGACCTGCAGGCGCGGCTCGGGCTGTCGTACCTGTTCATCAGCCACGACCTGGCGGTGGTCCGGCAGATCGCCGACCACGTGTGCGTCATGCAGGGCGGTCGGCTCGTCGAGCAGGGCACGGTCGACGACGTCTTCGGGGCGCCCCGGACCGCGTACACGCGGGCGCTGCTGGACGCGATCCCCGGTCGCGACCTCGACCTCGGGCGCAGCGCCTGACGAGCCGGGCGGGCCGTCGGCGCAGGTCGGCGGCCCGCCCGGGACCGAAGGCACGCGGCGTGGCCGGCGTCGCTCGCTAGGGTGGTACCGGCGCCGCGTCGACGCGCGCCCCATCCCCCCGACCTCCCGGGGGTGACCCCTGCGAACGAGGAGCTGCAGCGTGCGAGTCGGTCTGCTGACCGGAGGCGGCGACGTCCCGGGCCTGAACGCCGCGATCCGAGCGGTCGTCAAGCGGGGGGAGGGTGAGCACGGGCACTCGATCATCGGCTTCCGCAACGGCTGGAAGGGCGTCGTCGACGGCGACGTCATGCCGATGGGCCGTCAGCACATCCGCAACGTCCTGCCCACGGGCGGCACGCTGCTGGGCACCGCGCGGTTCCACCCGCACGCGTCCGACGGCGGGCTCGACGCGGTGCTCGCGACCCTCGAGGCCGAGCGCATCGAGGCCCTCATCTGCATCGGCGGCGACGGCACGCTGCACGCCGCGAGCAAGGTGGCCGAGGCGGGCGTCAAGGTCGTCGGCATCCCGAAGACCATCGACAACGACGTGTGGGGCACCGACGCGTCGATCGGCTTCGACACGGCCGTCAGCATCGCGACCGAGGCGATCGACCGCATCCACACGACGGCCGAGTCCCACAACCGCGTGATGATCGTCGAGGTCATGGGCCGCACCGCCGGCTGGATCGCGGTGACGTCCGGCATCGCGGGCGGCGCCGAGCTCGTGCTGGCGCCCGAGGACCCGTTCGACATCGACAAGGTCGTGAAGTTCCTCAAGCACCGGCACCGCGCGCACGCGAGCTTCTCGATCCTCGTCGTCGCCGAGGGAGCCGTGCCGGCCGAGGGCACCTCGATGCACTACGAGACGCAGGTCGGCAAGTTCGGCGAGATCGTCGCCGGTGCGATCGGCGAGCGGCTCAAGGTCGAGATCGAGCAGCGCACGGGCTTCGACACGCGCGTGACGGTGCTGGGGCACACGCAGCGCGGCGGGATCCCCACGGCGGCCGACCGCATCCTCGCGTCGCGCTTCGGCGTGGCGGCGATCGACGCGGTGACGGCCGGCACGACGAACGTCATGACGGCGATCCGGGGCGAGGAGGTCGTGCTCGTCCCGATCCAGGAGATCGCCGGGAAGGTCAAGCACGTCCCGCAGGACCTGCTGACCGTCGCGCGGGCGCTCGCCTGACGGCCCCTTTGCCTGTGCCGCCGTCCACCCGATAGGGTGGACGGCGGTGATACGCGCGCTCTCGCGTTCTCGCCCTGCCCGTGGTCCGGCCGTCGGCCGACGTCGGGGGCGGGTTCCGGGAACACCCGGGCGATCGGCGCTGTTGCCGAGACGACACCACTCCTGTCCGCACTACATCCTGTCCGCATCGGAGCCCACCCCTACATGAGCATCTCCACCCCCGCGAAGCCCGCCGCCCCGCAGGTCGCGGTGAACGACATCGGTTCGGCCGAGGACTTCCTCGCCGCGATCGACGCCACCATCAAGTACTTCAACGATGGCGACATCGTCGAGGGCACCATCGTCAAGGTCGACCGCGACGAGGTCCTGCTCGACATCGGTTACAAGACCGAGGGCGTCATCCCCTCCCGCGAGCTGTCCATCAAGCACGACGTGGACCCCGGTGAGGTCGTCAAGGTCGGCGACGAGGTCGAGGCCCTGGTCCTCCAGAAGGAGGACAAGGAGGGTCGGCTGATCCTGTCCAAGAAGCGCGCGCAGTACGAGCGGGCGTGGGGCACGATCGAGAAGATCAAGGAGGAGGACGGCGTCGTCACCGGCACCGTCATCGAGGTCGTCAAGGGCGGCCTCATCCTCGACATCGGCCTGCGCGGCTTCCTGCCGGCCTCCCTCGTCGAGATGCGTCGCGTCCGCGACCTCCAGCCGTACGTCGGCAAGGAGATCGAGGCCAAGATCATCGAGCTCGACAAGAACCGCAACAACGTGGTCCTGTCGCGCCGTGCGTGGCTCGAGCAGACGCAGTCCGAGGTGCGCTCGACCTTCCTGCAGACCCTGCAGAAGGGCCAGGTCCGTCCGGGCGTCGTGTCCTCGATCGTCAACTTCGGCGCGTTCGTCGACCTGGGCGGCGTGGACGGGCTCGTGCACGTCTCCGAGCTGTCCTGGAAGCACATCGACCACCCGTCCGAGGTCGTCGAGGTCGGCCAGGAGGTCACGGTCGAGGTGCTCGAGGTCGACTTCGACCGCGAGCGGGTCTCCCTGTCGCTGAAGGCGACGCAGGAGGACCCGTGGCAGGCGTTCGCCCGGACGCACGCCATCGGCCAGGTCGTGCCCGGCAAGGTCACCAAGCTGGTCCCGTTCGGTGCGTTCGTGCGCGTCGAGGACGGCATCGAGGGCCTCGTGCACATCTCGGAGCTGGCCGTGCGCCACGTCGAGATCCCCGAGCAGGTCGTGCAGGTCGGCGACGACGTCTTCGTCAAGGTCATCGACATCGACCTCGAGCGTCGCCGCATCTCGCTGTCGCTCAAGCAGGCGAACGAGGGCTTCGACCCCGAGTCGGAGGACTTCGACCCCGCGCTGTACGGCATGGCGGCCGAGTACGACGAGCAGGGCAACTACAAGTACCCCGAGGGCTTCGACCCGACGACGAACGAGTGGCTCGAGGGCTTCGAGGCCCAGCGCGAGGCGTGGGAGGCCCAGTACGCGGCCGCCCACGAGCGCTGGGAGGCCCACCGCAAGCAGGTCGCCGCGGCGGCCCAGGCGGACCTCGACGCGCAGAACTCGGACACCGGTGCGTCGACGTCCGGCGGTGGCGGCGGGGCGATCCCGTCGACCTACTCGTCCGCGACGGAGGAGGCCACCGGCACCCTCGCGTCCGACGAGGCGCTCGCCGCGCTGCGCGAGAAGCTCACCGGCAACTGACGGACCGCGGGCCGACGCCCGCGCCCGGCACGCCACGACGGCCGGTCACCCCTGGGGTGGCCGGCCGTCGCCGTCCCCGCGGCACGACGGCGGGGCGGGTCGCGCCCGGCGTCCGTGGTGGGCACGATGGAGCGATGCAGCGCATCGGGCTCACGGGAGGCATCGCGGCCGGCAAGTCCGTCGCGGCGCGCAGGTTCGCCGAGCGCGGGGCGGTCGTCGTCGACGCCGACGTGCTCGCGCGCGCGGCCGTCGAACCCGGGACGCCCGGTCTCGACGCCGTCGTCGAGGCGTTCGGCCCGGAGGTGCTCCGGGAGGACGGCACGCTCGACCGACCGGCGCTCGCCCGCGTCGTGTTCTCCGACCCGGACGCGCGGTCCCGGCTCGACGCGATCGTCCACCCGGCGGTCCGGCGGCTCGCGGCCGAGCGCGAGGCGTCCGCCGCCGCGCTCGACCCGGGCGCCGTCGTCGTGCACGACATCCCGTTGCTGGTCGAGACGGGCCAGGCCGGCGACTTCCACGCCGTCGTGGTCGTCCACGCGCCCGCGGTGCTGCGGGTCGAGCGGCTCGTGCGGCTGCGGGGCATGACCCGCGCCGACGCGGAGGCGCGTGTCGCGGCGCAGGCGCGCGACGAGGAGCGCCTGGCGGTCGCCGACGTCGTGCTCGACGGCACGGGCGGCGACGCCGACCTGCGGCGGCAGGTCGACGAGCTGTGGGAGCGGGTCGCGGCCGAGCAGGACGCCGAGCGCGCCGCCGACACGCCCTGACCCCGTCTGCCACACGCTCACGTGGCGGGTGCGGGACGTTCGTCCGCCGATGCGGCGAACCGGCGTCACTCCGACGGGTGAATTGAACGCGTGTCCACGCGAGGAGTACGGTTCGACCGCCGATCACTCGGAGCGGGCGCGACGACGCGTCCGGGGGCCGCTGCGGCGGCCCGTCAGGGGAACAGCAGCCGGAGGAACGATGGCGCTCCAGTCGGTCGGCACGAACGGGTGGGAGGCGCGCCCGCTGCAGTCGAAGGCGTCGCTCTCGGTGGCCACGGGGACGCTCACGGCGACCCAGGTCCTCGATCTGGCGGTGAAAGCCGCCGCGGCGGTCGACGACCCGTCCGGCTGGCTGCGGACGGGGGAGCGCGGGTCGAGCAAGGTCTCGTTCGCCGTCCGCGACATGACGCGCGACGGCACCGAGCCGGTGCTGTTCTTCGACGCCGAGGTCGACCGGGCGGTGGGCCGCGTGACGGTGCGGACGCTCATCACGAGCTACGTGACGCGCTCGTCGGGCGTGAGCGCGCTCCTGCCGGTCTCGAAGCGCAAGGTCGCGGGCTTCTCGACGTACCGCGCGTTCATGGACGGCTACGCGAAGCTGCTCAAGGAGGCGGACCCCGCGGCCTCGGTGTCGTTCAGCGGTACGTGAGACGGACGGGCCCCTCGGGCGGGCCCTCGCGGGGTCGTTGTCGGTGGCCCGACGTACGGTGGTCGCATGCGCCCCGTGACCGACCTGCAGCGGACCGTCGCGCCGTTCGAGGTGGTGTCCGAGTACACCCCGAGCGGCGACCAGCCGACCGCGATCGCCGAGCTCGCCGAGCGCGTGCAGGCGGGCGAGAAGGACGTCGTGCTGCTCGGCGCGACCGGCACTGGCAAGTCGGCGACCACCGCGTGGCTCATCGAGCGGCTGCAGCGTCCCACGCTTGTCATGGCGCCCAACAAGACCCTCGCGGCGCAGCTCGCCACGGAGTTCCGTGAGCTGCTGCCGAACAACGCCGTCGAGTACTTCGTCTCGTACTACGACTACTACCAGCCCGAGGCGTACATCGCGCAGACGGACACCTACATCGAGAAGGACTCCTCGATCAACGAGGAGGTCGAGCGGCTGCGGCACTCCGCGACGAGCTCGCTGCTGACGCGCCGTGACGTCGTGGTGGTCGCGACGGTGTCGTGCATCTACGGGCTGGGCACGCCGCAGGAGTACGTCGACCGCATGGTGACCCTCGCGGTCGGCGACCGGATCGACCGCGACCAGCTGCTGCGCCAGTTCGTGACGATGCAGTACTCGCGCAACGACATGGCGTTCACGCGCGGGACGTTCCGCGTGCGCGGCGACACGATCGAGATCATCCCGGTCTACGAGGAGCTCGCGATCCGCATCGAGATGTTCGGCGACGAGATCGAGGCGATCGCGACGCTCCACCCGCTCACGGGCGACATCGTGCGGGACGAGCAGCAGGTCCACGTCTTCCCGGCGACGCACTACGTGGCCGGTCCCGAGCGCATGGAGCGCGCGATCACCGGCATCGAGGCCGAGCTGGCGGAGCGCCTGGCCGATCTCGAGCGGCAGAACAAGCTCCTCGAGGCGCAGCGGCTGCAGATGCGCACGACCTACGACATCGAGATGATGCGGCAGATCGGCTCGTGCTCGGGCATCGAGAACTACTCGCGGCACATCGACGGACGCGCGCCGGGGTCCGCGCCGCACACGCTGATCGACTACTTCCCCGAGGACTTCCTGCTCGTCATCGACGAGTCGCACGTGACCGTGCCCCAGATCGGCGCGATGTACGAGGGCGACCGGTCGCGCAAGCGGGCGCTGGTCGACCACGGGTTCCGGCTGCCGAGCGCGATCGACAACCGCCCGCTGCGGTGGGAGGAGTTCGTCGAGCGCATCGGGCAGACCGTGTACCTGTCGGCGACGCCCGGGGACTACGAGCTGTCGATGGCGGACGGCGTGGTCGAGCAGATCATCCGTCCGACCGGGCTCGTCGACCCCGAGGTCGTCGTCAAGCCCACGAAGGGGCAGATCGACGACCTGCTGGGCGAGATCCGCACGCGCGTCGAGCGCGACGAGCGCGTCCTGGTCACGACGCTGACGAAGAAGATGTCCGAGGACCTCACCGACTACCTCCTGGAGAAGGACGTCCGGGTCCGGTACCTGCACTCCGAGGTCGACACGCTGCGCCGCGTCGAGCTGCTCCGCGAGCTGCGCCTGGGCGAGTACGACGTGCTCGTCGGCATCAACCTGCTGCGGGAGGGCCTCGACCTGCCCGAGGTCTCGCTGGTCGCCATCCTCGACGCCGACAAGGAGGGTTTCCTGCGCTCGGGCAAGTCGCTGATCCAGACGATCGGCCGCGCCGCGCGCAACGTCTCCGGCCAGGTGCACATGTACGCCGACAAGATCACCCCGGCCATGCGGCTCGCGCTCGACGAGACCGACCGTCGCCGCGAGAAGCAGATCGCGTACAACCTCGAGCACGGCATCGACCCGCAGCCGCTGCGCAAGCGCATCGGCGACATCACCGACATGCTCGCGCGCGAGGACGCCGACACCGCCGAGCTGCTCGGCGGCGGCGGCCGGCAGGCGAGCCGCGGCAAGGCGCCCGTGCCCGGGTTCGGGTCGCGCACCGCGCCGCACGACGAACGCACGCGCCTCACCGGCGCGGCGGCGCACGAGCTCGCCGACCTCATCCAGCAGCTCACGGACCAGATGCACGCCGCCGCGGGCGAGCTGCAGTTCGAGCTCGCGGCGCGGTTGCGCGACGAGATCTCCGGGCTGAAGAAGGAGCTGCGGCAGATGCAGGCCGCCACCGCCTGACCGCGCGGCGCCGCCGCACGGGACCACCCGTACCGCCGCTGGAGGACTCATGGACCGCAGGTTGCAGATCGTCGTCGACGCGCACGACCCCCGCGGCCTGGGGGCGTTCTGGGCCGACGTGCTGGGCTACGTCGAGGAGCCGCCACCGCCGGGGTTCAGCACGTGGGAGGAGACCCTCCAGGGCTGGGGGCTGCCCGAGGACCGCTGGAACGACGCGTACGCGATCGTCGACCCCGACGGCGGCGGGCCGCGCCTGTTCCTGCAGAAGGTGCCCGAGGGCAAGGTCGCCAAGAACCGCCTGCACCTCGACGTCGGTCAGCCCGGACGCGCGCGCGGCGAGGAGCCCGACAAGCCCGCCGTCCGTGCGCGCGCGGACGAGCTCGTCGCGCGCGGAGCGACGCACGTGCGGGAGTTCGACGACCCGGCGCAGGGATTCTGGATCGTGCTGCAGGACCCCGAGGGCAACGAGTTCTGTCTGGTCTGACGCGACGCGCCGTCCGGCCGTCCGGCGCACGGACGCCCGGACGGCGGTCCGCCGGTCCGTCACCTATAGTGGCCCACTGGAGGGGAGTACTCCCCGCGACGTCATCGTCATCACGGTCGCCATCGTTGCCGGCCCGGTGCCGTCGGCCGCGCGTCCGACCCGCTGGGTCCGGCGCTGGCGGAAGAGACCTCCGGTCATCAGCCGTACCCTTCCGGAGGTCGTTTCGTGGATGTTCCTGTCTGGGCGTGGGCCGTCACCGTCGGCGCCATCCTGCTCATGCTCGCCGTCGACTACGTGGGTCACGTGCGCTCGCCGCACGAGCCCACCCTGCGCGAGTCGGCCTGGTGGTCGGCCGGCTACGTCGGCGTCGCGATCCTCTTCGGCCTCCTCGTGTGGGGCGTGTGGGGCGCGACCTACGGCGGCGAGTACTTCGCCGGGTACGTGACCGAGAAGAGCCTGTCCGTCGACAACCTCTTCGTGTTCGTCCTCATCATGGCGAGCTTCCGCGTGCCGCGGCTGTACCAGCAGAAGGTGCTGCTCATCGGCATCACGATCGCGCTCGTGCTGCGCACGGTCTTCATCTTCGTCGGCGCCGCGATGATCGAGAACCTGTCGTGGATCTTCTACATCTTCGGCGCGTTCCTGCTGTACACCGCGTGGACGCAGATCAGGTCGGGCAGCGAGGAGGAGGGCGAGTACCACGAGAACGCGGTGCTCCGCTGGACGCGTCGCGCGTTCCCGACGACCGACGACTACGTCGAGGACAAGATGGTCGTCCGCCGCGACGGCAAGCGGTTCATCACCCCGATGCTCATCGTCATGATCGCGATCGGCACCGCCGACATCATCTTCGCGGTCGACTCGATCCCGGCGATCTTCGGCCTCACGCAGGAGACCTACCTCGTCTTCACGGCCAACGCGTTCTCGCTGCTGGGCCTGCGGCAGCTGTTCTTCCTCATCGACGGGCTGCTCGACAAGCTCGTGTACCTGTCGTACGGCCTGGGCTTCATCCTCGGCTTCATCGGCGTGAAGCTGCTCATCCACGCGCTGCACACCAACGAGGTCGGCTTCATCAACGGCGGCGAGCACGTCACCGCGATCCCCGAGGTCAACACGTGGGTGTCGCTCGGGGTCATCATCGCGACCCTGGTCGTCACCACGGTGCTGTCGTTGCGCCGCACCCGCAAGGACGCCGCCGCGTCCGCGGCCGCGCAGGCGTCGTCGCGCGAGGCGCGCCTGGGCGTGCACGCCGACGCCCCCGAGGGTCCCGGCGTCGGGCGTGACGAGATCCGGGACGACCGTCCGTGACCCACGAGCTGCCCGCGGCCTTCCAGGTCGCCTCGCTCGTCGCGGTCGTCGCGATCCTCCTGGTCGACCTCGCCATCGTGCGGCGCCGTCCGCACGTGCCGAGCGTGCGCGAGAGCGTCACGTGGGTGCTCGTGTACGTGGGTCTCGCGCTCGCCTTCGCCGGGCTGCTGTCCGTCGTCGGCGGCGCGGCGCCCGCGGGGGAGTTCGTCGCCGGCTGGTTGACCGAGTACAGCCTGTCGGTCGACAACCTGTTCGTGTTCCTGCTGATCATGTCGAGCTTCGCCGTGCCGCGGGAGCAGCAGCAGCGCGTCCTCATGGTCGGCATCGTCGTGGCCCTCGTGCTGCGCGGCGGGTTCATCCTGGCCGGTGCGGCGCTCATCGAGCGGTACACGTGGGTGTTCTACCTGTTCGGCGCCTTCCTCGTGTGGACGGCCGTGAAGGTCGCCCGCGAGGGCGCGGGCGACGACGACGAGGAGTACAGCGAGAACGCGGTCGTGCGGGTCGTGCGGCGCGTGCTGCCGATGTCCTCGACGTACGACGGCGGGAACCTGCGCACCGAGCGCGACGGGCGGCGGGTCTTCACGCCGCTGCTCGTCGTCTTCCTCGCGATCGGCACGACCGACGTGCTGTTCGCCTTCGACTCGATCCCCGCGATCTTCGGGCTCACGCACGACCCGTTCATCGTGTTCACCGCGAACGTCTTCGCGCTGATGGGGCTGCGGCAGCTGTACTTCCTGCTGGGGGGACTGCTCGACACGCTCGTCTACCTGCCCTACGGGCTGGCGGCGGTGCTCGCGTTCATCGGCGGGAAGCTCGTGCTCGAGGCGCTCGCGACGAACACGCTGGGCTTCGTCAACGGCGGCGAGCCCGTGGCGTGGGCGCCCGAGGTGCCGACCTGGCTCTCGCTCGTGGTGATCGCGGGCGCGCTAGGTGCCGCGACGGTCGCGAGCCTCGTGCTGGGCCCGCGACGGTCGGTCGCTGCGCCACCCGCGCAGCACGACGACCCCCCGGCCCCCGGTCGACCGGGCGCCTGACGCGCGCGCGGGGTGGGCGCGTCTCGTGCCCACCCCGGCCGGTCGGTCTCAGACGGTCGTCGCCCACGGGCCGAGCACGACGTCCCACACGCGCACCTCGGTGGCGGCGACGAGCCCCTCGCGCGCGAACGGGTCCTGCGCGAGCAGGAGGCGCAACGCGGCCTCGTCCGTGGCGCGGAACACGAGCAGAGCGCCCGGGTCGCCGTCCGTGAACGGTCCCGAGCCGAGCAGCGCGCCGGCGTCGGCCTGCTGCGCGAGCCACGCGCGGTGCTCGGGACGCACGGTGTCGCGCACGTCGGCGCGCTCGTCGTAGGTGTAGCGGACGGCGAATGTGGTCATGGCGACATCCTGCCCGAGCCGCGCGGCGCGGTGGGCGCGCGCGGCGGTGGCAGAGTGGCGGCATGACCTCGACGACCCCGCCGGCACCGCGGCGGCAGCGCACCCTGCTGACCGACGAGCTGCTCGAGCGCGTCCGCTCGCGCGCCGACGCCCACGACCGCGACAACACGTTCCCGCACGACGACCTGGCCGACCTCGTCGCGGCGGGCTACCTCACGGCGTTCGTGCCGGAGCGGCTCGGCGGTGCCGGCCTGACCCTCGAGGAGGTCGCGCGCGAGCAGGTCCGGCTCGCGGGCGCCGCGCCTGCGACGGCCCTCGCGGTGAACATGCACCTCGTGGTCACCGGGCTCGCGGCGCTGCTCGACGCGCGCGGCGACGGCTCGGTGGAGTTCGTGCTGCGGGACGCCGCCGCAGGCGAGGTGTTCGCGTTCGGCAACTCCGAGGCAGGCAACGACCTCGTGATGTTCGCGTCGCGCACGCGCGCCGAGCGCCAGGACGACGGTGGCTACCGGTACCACGGCACCAAGATCTTCACGTCGCTCTCGCCCGTGTGGACGCGGCTGGCGACGTTCGGCCTCGACGACTCCGACCCCGACGACCCGCGGCTCGTGCACGGCGTCGTCGCGCGCGAGGACGGCGGCGTGCGGGCCAAGGACGACTGGGACACGCTCGGCATGCGGGCCACGCAGTCCGCGACCACGGTCCTCGAGGGCGCGTACGCGCCGCCGGACCGCGTGTACCGGCGGCTGCCCCCGGGCCCGAGCGCCGACCCGTTCGTGTTCGCGCTCTTTGCGGTCTTCGAGACGCTGCTGGCTGCCGTGTACACGGGGATCGGGCGTCGCGCGCTCGAGGTGGGCGTCGCGCACGCGCGCCGCCGCACCTCGATGAAGAACGGCGGGCGCAGGTACGCGCAGGACCCCGACATCCGGTGGCGGGTCGCGGACGCCGCGCTCGCGCAGGACGGCGCCGAGCTGCAGCTGTTCGCGCTCGCGCGCGACGTCGACGAGCGGGTCGACCACGGCGCGCGGTGGTTCGCGCAGCTCGTGGGCCTCAAGGTGCGGGCCACCGAGACCGCGCGCGTGGTCGTCGACCACGCGCTGCGGGTGTCGGGCGGCGGCGCCTACTTCACGGGCAGCGAGCTCGCGCGCCTGTACCGGGACGTGCTCGCCGGCATCTACCACCCGTCCGACGACGAGTCCGCGCACGCGACGGTCGCGGCGTCCGTGCTGGGGCCCCTCGAGGGCTGACCGCTCACCAGCCGCGTGCCGCCCAGGCGGCCAGCTGCGGACGCTCGGCACCGAGCGTCGTGTCGTCGCCGTGCCCGGGGTAGACCCCAGTGTCGTCGCGGAACCGGTCGAACACGCGTGCCGTGACGTCGCCCAGCAGCGCCGCGAAACGTACGGGGTCGCCGCCGGTCGCGCCGACGCCGCCGGGGAACAGCGAGTCGCCCGTGAACAGGTGCACGCGCCCCGGCACGGCGCCCGGCGCCGCGGCGTCCGCGGGCTCGGTCAGCGCGAGCGCGACCGACCCCGGGGTGTGCCCGCGCAGCGCGACGACCTCGAGCACGAGGTCGCCGACCGCGACCGTGTCGCCGTGCCGCAGACGCGTGGTCACCGGGTGGTCGGTCGCGGCGGCGATCGCGTCCGCGTCGTCCACCCCGGCCGCGACGTGCGCTCCGGTCACCGCCACCACCGACGTCAGCGCGCCGACGTGGTCGTGGTGGCGGTGCGTGACGACGACGACGTCGAGCCGCGCCGACGGCGAGCCCTCGCGCACGAGCGCGAGCAGCCGGTCCGGGTCGGCGGGCGCGTCGACGAGCAGCTGCGCGCCCGTGCGGCGGCACGTCAGCAGGTAGGCCGCGTTGTCCGTCGGACCGACGGCGACCTTGCGGATCTCCGCGCCGTCGAGCACGCGCACGTCGGTCGGGCCGCCGACGTGCACCCGCCCCGTGTAGCCCGGTCCCGTCATCGTGCCTCCACCGAGGTGCCGTCGTCCGCCGCGTCGGCCGCGGCGGCTGCCCGGCACGCGACGTCGTGGCTGTGGGCCGCGCGCACGAGCGCGAGGTGGGACAGCGCCTGCGGCACGTTGCCGACCATGCGCCGCGCCCGCGGGTCGTACTGCTCCGCGAGCAGCCCCACGTCGTTCGCGAGCGGCACCAGCGCGTCGAGCACCCGGGTCGACCCGGCGACGTCGCCCGCGCGCGCGAGCGCGTCCGCGAGCCAGAACGAGCACGCGAGGAACGGCGCCTCGTCGCCCTCCAGGCCGTCGTCGGTCCGCTCGGCGCGGTAGCGCAGCAGCAGCCCCGGCGCGACCTCGAGCTCGTCGCGCACCCGTGCGACCGTCGCGAGGACGCGCGGGTCGTCCGCGGGCAGGAAGCCGACCTGCACCATCTGCAGCAGGGACGCGTCGGTGTGCGTCGCTCCGTAGTGCTGCACGAAGCTGCCGACCTCGTCGGACCAGCCGTGCGCCAGCACGTCGGCGCGGATCTCGTCGCGCGCGGTGCGCCACCGGTCCAGCGGCGCGGGCAGCCCGTGGTCCTCCGCGCCGCGGATCGACCGGTCGAGCGCCGCCCAGGCCATGATCTTCGAGTGCGTGAAGTGGCGTGGCTCGCCGCGGACCTCCCAGATGCCGCGGTCCGGCTCGCGCCAGCCGCGGACCAGGTCGTCGACGAGCCGACGCTGCAGCGACCACGAGTCGGCGGTCTCGGCCAGGCCCGCGTCGCGCGCCATCGCGAGGGCCGACATCACCTCGCCCAGCACGTCGTGCTGCACCTGGTCGACCGCGCCGTTGCCGAGCCGCACCGGCCGCGACCCGGCGTAGCCCGGCAGGTGGTCGAGGTGCGTCTCGGGGAGCCGGCGCCCCCCGTCCAGGCGGTACATGATCTGCAGGTCGCGCGGGTCCCCGGCCACGGCCCGCTCGAGCCAGTCCCGCCACTGCGTGGCCTCGTCGCGGAACCCCTGCTCCAGCAGCGCCTCGAGCGTGAGCGCCGCGTCGCGCAGCCAGCAGTACCGGTAGTCCCAGTTGCGCTCGCCGCCGAACGTCTCGGGCAGCGAGGTCGTCGGCGCGGCGACGATGCCGCCCGTCGTCACGTCGGTCAGCATCCGCAGGACCAGCAGCGAGCGGACGACGGCCTCGCCGTACGGGCCGTCGTACGTGCAGTCCCGCGCCCACAGGCCCCACGCGATCACGGTCTCGTCGAGCCGGTCCGGCACCGTGAGCCGCGACGGGACGGGCTGCCACGAGTGCACCCACGTGAGGGACAGCTCGACGCTCTCGCCCGCGCGCAGCGTGAAGCGGTCGCGGTGCCGGTGGTCGACGGCGCGGGGGAGCCGGTCGCCGCGCAGGACCAGCGAGTCGGGCCCCGCGATCGCGCGGATCGCGTCGTTCCCGTCGGCGTCGCGCTCGTGCCGGACCCACGGCTGGATGCCGCCGTAGCCGAACCGCACGACCCACTCGTGCTCGACCTCGACCTCGCCGTGCGTGCACTCGACGCGCCGCACGACGTCGCTGCGGCCGTCGCCGAGCGGCATGGCGTCCGTCGCGACGGCCGTGCCGGTCGGCGTGACGTACGTCGTGTCGAGCACGAACGAGTCGCCACGGTACGTCCGCGTCACGGACGTCGCGTCGCGCACCGTCAGGAGCCAGCGCCCGTGGTCGGGCGTGCCGAGCAGCGCCGCGAAGCACGCGTCGGAGTCGAAGCGCGGCAGGCACAGCCAGTCGAGGGACCCCCCGCGCGAGACGAGGGCGGCGGTGTGGCCGTCTCCGAGGACCGCGTAGTCCTCGATGGGGACCTGGCAGCCGAGCAGGTCGGGGTGCCGCCGGGACGCGTCGGGGCTGGTCGTGGGCTCCATCGTGACCAGCATGGACCGGACGGGCGTCGCTCGCGCGCGCTGCGGCGCGGGCGTGCGCGTGCGGCCGACGGGGCGCGCGTCACGTCGAACACGTGTGCGATTGTCGGAGGGCGGTCGTAGACTGCACGGCTGTGACGCAACCTCTGTCCGACCGTCTCGTGGTCCGCGGCGCCCGGGAGCACAACCTCCGCAACGTCGACCTCGACCTGCCGCGCGACGCCATGATCGCGTTCACCGGCCTGTCCGGCTCCGGCAAGTCGTCGCTCGCGTTCGACACGATCTTCGCCGAGGGCCAGCGCCGCTACGTCGAGTCCCTGTCGGCGTACGCGCGGCAGTTCCTCGGGCAGATGGACAAGCCCGACGTCGACTTCATCGAGGGCCTGTCGCCCGCCGTGTCGATCGACCAGAAGTCGACGAACCGCAACCCGCGGTCGACCGTCGGCACCATCACCGAGGTCTACGACTACCTGCGCCTGCTGTTCGCGCGCGCCGGCACGCAGCACTGCCCGGTCTGCGGCGAGCGCGTCCAGGCGCAGACGCCGCAGCAGATCGTGGACCGCCTGCTCGAGCTGCCCGAGGGCACGCGCTACCAGGTGCTGGCGCCCGTCGTCCGCGGCCGCAAGGGCGAGTACGCCGACCTGTTCCGCGAGCTGCAGGGCAAGGGCTTCGCGCGCGCCCGCGTCGACGGCGAGGTCGTCCAGCTCGCGTCGCCGCCCACGCTCGAGAAGAAGCTCAAGCACGACATCGAGGTCGTCGTCGACCGGCTCGTGTCGCGCGAGGGCGTGCAGCGTCGCCTCACCGACTCGGTCGAGACCGCCCTCGGGCTCGCGGGCGGCCTGCTGGTCGTCGAGCTCGTCGACGCCGATGGGGACGACCCGCAGCGCGAGCGCCGCTTCTCCGAGCACCGCTCGTGCCCGAACGACCACGTCCTCACGCTCGACGAGATCGAGCCCCGCACGTTCTCGTTCAACGCGCCCTACGGCGCGTGCCCCGAGTGCACCGGCATCGGCTCGCGGCTCGAGGTCGACCCCGACCTCATCGTCCCGGACGACGAGCTGTCGCTCGCCCAGGGCGCGGTCGCGCCGTGGGCGCAGACGTCCTCGGAGTACTTCCAGCGCGTCCTGACGGCCCTCGCGGACGACCTGGGCTTCTCGATGGACACGCCCTGGCGTGCGCTGCCGAAGCGCGCCCGCGACGCCGTCCTGCACGGGCAGAACCACGAGGTGCACGTGCGCTACCGCAACCGGTGGGGGCGCGAGCGGCAGTACTCGACGGGGTTCGAGGGCGTCATCACGTTCCTCGAGCGGCGCCACTCCGAGACCGAGTCGGAGTGGAGCAAGGAGAAGTACGAGGCGTTCATGCGCGAGGTCCCGTGCCCCGCGTGCGACGGCGCCCGCCTCAAGCCCGAGGTGCTCGCGGTCAAGGTCGGCGGCCGCTCCATCGCCGACGTCTGCTCGCTGCCCATCGACGAGGCGCGCGACTTCATCGACGGCCTCGAGCTCGGCGAGCGCGAGCGCGCGATCGCCGCGCAGGTCGTCAAGGAGATCCAGGCGCGGCTCGGGTTCCTGCTCGACGTCGGCCTGGACTACCTGTCGCTCATGCGCCCCGCCGGCACGCTCTCGGGCGGCGAGGCGCAGCGGATCCGGCTCGCGACGCAGATCGGCTCGGGCCTCGTCGGCGTGCTGTACGTGCTCGACGAGCCGTCCATCGGGCTGCACCAGCGTGACAACCGCCGCCTCATCGAGACGCTCACGCGGCTGCGCGACCTCGGCAACACGCTCATCGTCGTCGAGCACGACGAGGACACCATCCGCACCGCCGACTGGATCGTCGACATCGGCCCCGGCGCGGGCGAGCACGGCGGTCGCGTCGTGCACTCGGGCGACCTCGAGGGCCTGCTCGCGTCGCAGGAGTCCGTCACGGGCGCCTACCTCTCGGGGCGGCGCTCGATCCCCATGCCCGCGACGCGGCGCCCCGTGGACCGCTCGCGGCAGGTCACGGTGGTCGGCGCGCGCGAGAACAACCTGCGCGGCATCGACGTGTCGTTCCCGCTCGGCGTGCTCACGGCCGTCACCGGGGTGTCGGGCTCGGGCAAGTCGACGCTCGTGAACTCGATCCTCTACACGGTCATGGCGAACGAGCTCAACGGGGCCCGGCAGGTCGCCGGGCGTCACAAGCGCGTGACGGGTCTGGACCAGCTCGACAAGGTCGTGCACGTCGACCAGGGGCCGATCGGCCGGACGCCGCGCTCCAACCCCGCGACGTACACGGGCGTGTGGGACCACGTGCGACGGCTGTTCGCCGAGACGTCGGAGGCCAAGGTCCGCGGGTACACGCCGGGCCGGTTCTCGTTCAACGTCAAGGGCGGGCGCTGCGAGGCGTGCTCGGGCGACGGCACGCTCAAGATCGAGATGAACTTCCTGCCCGACGTCTACGTGCCGTGCGAGGTCTGCCACGGCGCGCGGTACAACCGCGAGACGCTCGAGGTGCACTTCAAGGGCAAGACGGTCGCCGACGTGCTCGAGATGCCCATCGAGGAGGCCGCCGAGTTCTTCGCCGCGGTGCCGGCGATCTCCCGGCACCTGCGCACCCTGGTCGACGTCGGCCTCGGGTACGTGCGCCTCGGCCAGCCCGCACCGACGCTCTCGGGCGGCGAGGCGCAGCGCGTCAAGCTCGCGTCCGAGCTCCAGCGCAGGTCGACGGGACGCACCATCTACGTGCTCGACGAGCCCACCACGGGTCTGCACTTCGAGGACATCCGCAAGTTGCTCGGCGTGCTGCAGTCGCTCGTCGACAAGGGCAACACCGTGCTCGTCATCGAGCACAACCTCGACGTGATCAAGAACGCCGACTGGGTCGTCGACATGGGCCCCGAGGGCGGGTCGGGCGGTGGCACCGTCGTGGCGCAGGGCACGCCCGAGCACGTCGCGTCCGTGCCGCAGAGCCACACCGGCCGGTTCCTCGCCGAGGTTCTTGAGCCCGAGCGCGTCGAGGTGAGCGCCTGACGCCCTGACGCGTCGCTCGGGGCGGGTGCCGGGTCGCGCGACCCCGCACCCGCCGCAAGGCGTCTCAGGCGGTGACGACCACGGGCGCCGGCTCGTGGCGCACCGTGAAGTTGACCGACCGTGCGATGAAGCAGTGCTCGTGCGCGCGGCGGTGCACGTCCGCCAGCAGCGCGTCGTCCACGGCGCGGCCGTCGGACGCGGTGCCGCCACGGACCGTCACGCGCGGCCGCAGCACGACCTCGGTGAACTGGCCCTGCCCCTGGCTCTCGATGCGCATGGTGCCCGAGGCCGCGTCCTCGTACCCGACCACGACGACGCCCGCGCTCGCCGCGAGGTGCAGGAACCACAGCATGTGGCACTGCGCGAGCGCGCCGACGAGCAGGTCCTCGGGCGACCAGCGGTCCGCGTCGCCACGGAAGTGCGGGTCCGACGTGCCGAGCAGGGCGGGCTTGCCGCCCGCCGTCAGCGCGTGGTCGCGGCCGTAGGACGTGTAGGTCGCGGTCCCCGCCTCACCCGCGCCGGTCCACGTGAGGTCCACCGAGTACTGGTGCAGCAGCTGTGCCATGCACCGACCCTAGTGGTGCACGTCACACGTGCGCCCCGCGGTGGCCGCGTGGCGAGGCCGTGTCGGTGCCGCGAACTAGGCTCGGACGCATGGCCGATCCCGCGACCTACCGTCCCGCGCCGGGGGAGATCCCCGACGCCCCCGGCGTGTACCGGTTCCGCGACGAGCACGGCCGCGTCGTCTACGTGGGCAAGGCCAAGAGCCTGCGCAACCGCCTGAACAGCTACTTCCAGGACCTCGCCGGGCTGCACCCGCGCACGCAGCAGATGGTCACGACCGCGGCCTCGGTGCAGTGGACGGTCGTCGGCACCGAGGTCGAGGCGCTCGCGCTCGAGTACTCGTGGATCAAGGAGTTCGACCCGCGGTTCAACGTCAAGTACCGCGACGACAAGTCCTACCCGTACCTCGCGGTCACGATGGCGGACGAGGTGCCGCGCGTGCAGGTCATGCGCGGCGCGAAGCGGCGCGGCACGCGCTACTTCGGGCCGTACGCGCACGCGTGGGCGATCCGCGAGACGGTCGACCTCCTGCTGCGCGTGTTCCCGGTGCGGACGTGCTCGGCGGGCGTCTTCAAGCGCGCGAAGCAGCAGGGCCGGCCGTGCCTCCTGGGCTACATCGACAAGTGCTCGGCTCCGTGCGTCGGGCGGATCGGCGTCGACGAGCACCACCAGCTCGCGCAGGACTTCTGCGACTTCATGGCGGGCGACACCGCGCGCTTCACGCGCCGCCTCACCGCGCGCATGAAGGAGGCGGCCGCCGAGCTCGACTTCGAACGTGCCGCGCGGCTGCGTGACGACATCGCGACGCTCGAGAAGGCGACCGAGCGCAACGCGGTCGTGCTGTCCGACGGCACCGACGCGGACCTCTTCGCGATGGCCGGCGACGAGCTCGAGGCGGCCGTCCAGGTCTTCCACGTGCGTGACGGCCGCATCCGCGGGCAGCGCGGCTGGGTCGTCGAGAAGGTCGAGGACCTCGACGACGCCGCGCTCGTCGAGCACCTGCTGCAGCAGGTGTACGGCGGCGAGGACGCCGGCACGGCGCCCGGCGCGGTCCCGCGCGAGGTGCTCGTGCCGGTCCTGCCCGCCAACCTCGACGAGGTGCAGGCCTGGCTCAGCGGCCTGCGCGGCAGCCGCGTGAGCGTGCGCGTGCCGCAGCGGGGCGACAAGCGCGAGCTCGCGGCGACCGTGCTGCGCAACGCCGAGCACGCGCTCGCGCTGCACCGCACGCGCCGCGCGGGCGACCTCACGACCCGCAGCCAGGCGCTGCGCGAGATCCAGGAGGCGCTCGACCTGCCGAGCGCGCCGCTGCGCATCGAGTGCTACGACGTGTCGCACAACCAGGGCACGTACCAGTCCGCGTCGATGGTGGTGTTCGAGGACGGGCTCGCGCGCAAGAGCGAGTACCGGCTGTTCTCGGTGCGCGGCCCCGAGGGCCAGGGCGCACGCGACGACACGGCGGCGATGCACGAGGTCATCACGCGCCGCTTCCGCCGCTACCTCGCCGAGCGCGCCGAGTCCCACGACCTCGACCTCGGTGACGCCGACGACGAGGACGCGCCGCGCAGCGGCCCGGTCGACGAGCGCACGGGCCGCCCGGCCCGGTTCGCCTACCCGCCCAACCTCGTCGTCGTGGACGGCGGGCCGCCGCAGGTCGCGGCAGCGGCGGCCGCGATGGCCGAGCTGGGCATCGACGACGTCGCGCTGTGCGGCCTGGCCAAGCGGCTCGAGGAGGTGTGGGTGCCGGGGGAGGAGTACCCGGTCATCCTGCAGCGCAGCTCCGAGGGCCTCTACCTGCTGCAGCGCGTGCGCGACGAGGCCCACCGGTTCGCCATCACGGCCCACCGCAAGCGCCGCAGCAAGGGCATGACGGCGTCGGCGCTCGACGACGTGCCGGGCCTCGGCCCGGCGCGCAAGGCCGCGCTGCTGCGGCACTTCGGCTCGGTCAAGCGGCTGCGCGCCGCGTCCGCCGAGGAGATCGCGACGGTGCCGGGCATGGGCGCGCGCACGGCGGAGGCCGTCGTGGCCGCGCTCGCGCCGGCCGCCGAGCCGGGTGCGGCAGGCGTCGGCGTCACGCCCGGCGGGTCCGACGAGGCAGCCGCGGCGTCGCCTGGCACGATGGGGACATGAGCGAGCCGTCGCCGATCACCGTGCCGGCGGGCATCCCCGCCCTCGAGGCCGCGACCGTGGCCCCCGTCCTCGAGCTGCCGCAGGTCCTGGTCATCACCGGGATGTCGGGCGCGGGGCGCACGCGCGCCGCGGCCGTGCTGGAGGACCTCGGCTGGTACGTCGTCGACAACCTGCCGGCGCAGATGCTCACGCACCTCGTCGGCATGCTGACCAGCGGTCCGGTCAGCGGCCCCGCGCAGCGGCTCGCGGCCGTCATCGACGTGCGCGGCCGCGAGTACTTCGCCGCGCTCACGGGCGTCCTCGACGACCTGCAGAGCCGCGGCGTCGAGCTGCGCGTGCTGTTCCTCGACGCGTCCGACGAGGTGCTCGTGCGGCGCTTCGAGCAGGTGCGGCGTCCGCACCCGCTGCAGGGCGACGGCCGGATCCTCGACGGCATCGCGCACGAGCGCACGCTCCTGTCGGACCTGCGCGAGCGCGCCGACACCGTGATCGACACGTCCGACCTCAACGTGCACGACCTCGCCCGCCTCGTCCGGGCGGGCGTCTCGGGCCCGTCGGAGGACGTGCTGCACGTGTCGGTCCTGTCGTTCGGCTTCAAGTACGGCATCCCGCTCGACGCCGACCACGTCGTCGACGTGCGCTTCCTGTCCAACCCGTACTGGATCACCGAGCTGCGGCACCTGTCGGGCCGCGACGCGCCCGTGCGCGACTACGTCCTCGGGCTGCCGGGCGCCGTGACGTTCGTCGACCGCTACGTCGACGCGCTCGAGCCCGTGCTCGACGGCTACCTGCACGAGGAGAAGCGGTACGCGACCATCGCCGTGGGCTGCACGGGCGGCAAGCACCGCTCGGTCGCCATCAGCGAGGCCATCGCCGCGCGCCTGCGCGAGCGCGGGCACCGCGTGCAGGTCACGGCGCGCGACCTGGGCAAGGAGTGAGCGCGCCGCACGCGAGCCGGTTCGGCGACCCGTCGCGTCCGGCGGTCGTCGCGCTCGGCGGCGGCCACGGGCTCTCGGCGTCGTTGTCGGCGCTGCGGCTCATGACCGACCGCATCACCGCCGTCGTCACGGTCGCGGACGACGGCGGGTCGTCCGGCCGGCTGCGCGAGGAGCTGGGGGTGCTGCCACCGGGCGACCTGCGCATGGCGCTGTCCGCGCTGTGCGACGACTCCGAGTGGGGGCGCACCTGGCGGGACCTGCTCCAGCACCGGTTCTCGTCCGACGGGCCGCTGGACCGGCACTCGGTGGGCAACCTGCTGATCGTCGCGCTGTGGGAGCTGTTCGGGGACACCGTCGAGGGCCTGGACCTCGTCGGTCGCCTGCTGGGCGCGCGCGGCCGGGTGCTGCCGATGGCGTCCGTGCCGCTGCGGATCGAGGCCGACGTCGTCGGGCCGGCGGGGGAGCGCGACGTCGTGCGGGGCCAGACCCACGTGGCCACGACCGGGTGGCGCATCGCCCAGCTGCGGCTCGACCCCGTCGACCCGCCGGCGTGCCCCGAGGCGGTCGACGCGGTGCGCGAGGCCGACTGGGTCGTCCTGGGGCCCGGCTCCTGGTACACGTCGGTGCTGCCGCACCTGCTCGTGCCCGCGCTGCGCGCGGCGCTGCTCGAGACGACCGCGCGCGTCGTCGTGGTGCTCAACCTCACCCCCGACGACGAGACCGCGGGCATGCGCGCGGTGGACCACCTCGCGGTGCTGCGCGCGCACGCGCCCGAGCTGCCCGTGCACGCCGTGGTGGCCGACCCGGCGTCGGTCGAGGACGTCGACGAGCTCGCGGACCTCTGCGCGACGATGGGGGCGCAGCTGCTGGTCCGGCAGGTGCGGCGCGGCGACCAGAGCGCCGTGCACGACCCGCTGCGCCTCGCGGCGGCGCTGCGGGACGTCGTGGAGGACTACCTGGGCGACGTCGGGACGCGCACGGGACGGTGACGCACGCCCGGGCGGACCGGCCGAGATCGGGTCACGAGACGGTCACGACCACGGCCCGCTCGGTGGCAGGATTGCGGCATGGCGCTCACGGCACAGGTGAAGGACGAGCTCGCCCGGCTCAAGGTGGACAAGACCTCGTGCCGCAAGGCGGAGATCTCGGCGACCCTGCGGTTCGCGGGTGGTCTGCACATCATCTCCGGCCGGATCGTCATCGAGGCCGAGCTCGACACCGGGATCGCCGCGCGCCGCCTGCGGCAGGCGATCGCCGAGGTGTACGGGCACGAGAGCGACATCATCGTGGTGTCCGGCGGCGGGCTGCGCCGCGGCAGCCGGTACGTCGTGCGGGTCGTGAAGGACGGCGAGTCGCTCGCGCGGCAGACGGGTCTGCTCGACAACCGGGGGCGCCCCGTGCGCGGGCTGCCGCCGCAGGTCGTGTCCGCGGGCGTCGGCGAGGCCGAGTCCGCCTGGCGCGGCGCGTTCCTCGCGCACGGCTCGCTCACCGAGCCGGGTCGGTCGTCGTCGCTCGAGGTGACCTGCCCCGGGCCGGAGGCGGCGCTCGCGCTGGTCGGCGCGGCGCGGCGGCTGGGCGTGGCCGCGAAGGCGCGGGACGTGCGCGGCGTCGACCGCGTCGTGATCCGCGACGGCGACGCGATCGGCGCGATGCTCACGCGGCTGGGCGCGCACGACACGATGCTGGTGTGGGAGGAGCGTCGCGTGCGGCGCGAGGTGCGCGGCACGGCGAACCGGCTCGCGAACTTCGACGACGCGAACCTGCGGCGCTCGGCGCGGGCCGCGGTGGCCGCCGGCGCACGCGTCGAGCGGGCGTTCGAGATCCTCGGCGAGGACCTGCCCGAGCACCTGCGCCAGGCGGGCGAGCTGCGCCTCGCGCACAAGGAGGCGTCGCTCGAGGAGCTCGGCAAGCTCGCCGAGCCCGCGCTGACCAAGGACGCCGTCGCCGGGCGGATCCGGCGCCTGCTGGCGACCGCCGACCGGCGCGCGGCCGAGCTCGGGATCCCCGACACCGAGGCGGGCCTGAGCCCGGACCTGCTCGACCTGTGACGTCACGCACGGCCGCGGTGCCGGTCGCCGCCGGACGGCCACGCGCGAGGTCGCTCGACGACCGGCCGCGACGCGGTCGGCGGATGGTCCAGCATGCGAACACGTCGGAGGGTGGACCTTCGTCTTGGGCGTGACCTGGGCCACCGGGTATAGGCTCGGGTCATCCGATCGCAACGAGGACGCAACACGCTGGGCAACGTCCGGCGGGTGCGGACCGTGGCGGTCGGGACGCACAGCGGCGTGCGTGACCGAACACCAACTGTGTGCGCCGGCATGAGCACGGCGCGTGCCGAGGAGGGCAAGTGACCATCAAGGTCGGCATCAACGGCTTCGGCCGCATCGGGCGCAACTTCTACCGCGCCATCGTGGCCTCGGGGGCCGACATCGAGATCGTCGGCGTCAACGACCTGACGGACAACCACACCCTGGCCCACCTGCTCAAGTACGACACGGTCCTGGGCCGCTTCCCGCTGAGCGTGGACTACGACGACGAGAACATCATCGTCGACGGCAAGAAGATCCGCGCCCTCGCCGAGCGCAACCCGGCCGACCTGCCCTGGGCGGAGCTCGGCGCGGACATCGTCATCGAGTCGACCGGCTTCTTCACGGACGCCACCAAGGCGAAGGCGCACATCGACGCCGGCGCCAAGAAGGTCATCATCTCGGCCCCGGCCAAGAACGAGGACGGCACGTTCGTCGTCGGCGTGAACCACACCGACTACGACCCGGCCACGCAGCACATCATCTCGAACGCGTCCTGCACCACGAACTGCCTCGCCCCCGTGGCCAAGGCGCTCAACGACGCGATCGGCATCGAGCGTGGTCTCATGACCACGATCCACGCCTACACGGGCGACCAGAACCTGCAGGACGGCCCGCACCGCGACCTGCGTCGCGCCCGCGCCGCCGCGCAGAACATCGTCCCGACGACGACCGGTGCGGCCAAGGCCGTGGCGCTCGTCCTGCCCGAGCTCAAGGGCAAGCTCGACGGCTTCGCGCTCCGCGTGCCGACGATCACCGGCTCGGCCACCGACCTGACCTTCACCGCCTCGCGCGAGGTCACGGTCGAGGAGGTCAACGCCGCGGTCAAGGCCGCCGCCGAGGGTCCGCTCAAGGGCACGCTCGAGTACACCGAGGACGAGATCGTCTCCTCGGACATCGTGACGAACCCGCACCAGAGCATCTTCGACGCGAAGCTCACCAAGGTGATCGGCGACCAGGTCAAGATCATCGCCTGGTACGACAACGAGTGGGGCTACTCGAGCAGCCTCGTCAAGCTGACGGAGTACGTGGGCGCGCGTCTCTGACGCTCGCACCGTAGGCAGTCCATGCGTCCGCGTGCGCCGAGGCCACCGGCCCGGTGCACGCGGACGCTGCCGTGTCCGGGGCTCGACGCCCCACGGCCGTGCCCCCGCACCGCGGGGGAGTCCGAGCCGCCGAGCACCGGCGGCAGCGAGGGAGACACCGACCATGAAGACCATCGAGGACCTGGGCGACCTGCGCGGCAAGCGCGTGCTCGTCCGCTCCGACTTCAACGTGCCGCTCGACGGCACGACCATCACCGATGACGGCCGCATCCGCGCCGCGCTGCCCACGCTGCAGGCGCTGACCGCGCAGGGTGCGCGCGTGATCGTCGTCGCGCACCTGGGCCGCCCCAAGGGCGCGCCCGACGCGAAGTACTCGCTCGCGCCCGTCGCGGCCCGGCTCGGCGAGCTGCTCGGGCAGCCCGTCGCGCTCGCCGAGGACCTCGTCGGGGACTCGGCCAAGGCGACCGTCGCGGCGCTCGAGGACGGGCAGGTCGCCCTGCTCGAGAACGTCCGCTTCGACGCGCGCGAGACGTCGAAGGACGACGCCGAGCGCGGCGCGCTGGCCGACGAGCTCGCGTCCCTCGCGGACGCGTTCGTCTCCGACGGCTTCGGCGTCGTGCACCGCAAGCAGGCGTCGGTCTACGACGTCGCGCTGCGCCTCCCGCACGCCGCGGGCACGCTGGTCCTGGCCGAGGTCGAGGCGCTCCGCAAGGCCGTCGAGGACCCCGAGCGCCCCTACGTCGTCGTCCTCGGCGGCGCCAAGGTGTCGGACAAGCTCGGCGTCATCGGCAACCTCATCACCAAGGCCGACAAGCTGCTCATCGGCGGCGGCATGATGTTCACGTTCCTCAAGGCCCAGGGCCACGAGGTCGGCTCCTCGCTGCTCGAGGAGGACCAGGTCGACACGGTCAAGGGCTACCTCGCGCAGGCGCAGGAGGCCGGCGTCGAGATCGTCCTGCCCGTCGACACGCTGGTCGCGCCCGAGTTCGGCTCGGACGACTACCAGGTCGTCGCGGTCGACGCGATCCCGGCCGGCACGATGGGCCTGGACATCGGCCCGAAGTCCGCCGCGCTGTTCCGCGAGGCGATCCTCGCGGCGAAGACGATCGCGTGGAACGGCCCCATGGGCGTGTTCGAGCGTCCCGCGTACGCCGAGGGCACCAAGGCCGTCGCGCAGGCGCTCGTCGACACCGACGGCTTCTCGATCGTCGGCGGCGGCGACTCCGCCGCGGCCGTGCGCCTGCTCGGCTTCGACGAGGCCGGCTTCGGCCACATCTCCACCGGCGGCGGCGCGTCGCTGGAGCTTCTCGAGGGCAAGACCCTTCCCGGCATCGCTGTCCTGGAGGACTGATCGTGGCGACCACCCGCACCCCGCTCATGGCGGGCAACTGGAAGATGAACCTGGACCACCACCAGGCGACGCACACCGTGCAGAAGCTCGCGTGGAGCCTGCGCGACGCCAAGCACGACTACGCGGCCGTCGAGGTCGCGGTGCTCGTCCCGTTCACGGACCTGCGCAGCGTGCAGACCCTCGTGGACGCCGACAAGCTCGAGCTCGTCTACGGCGCGCAGGACGTGTCGGCGCACGAGTCCGGCGCGTACACCGGCGAGATCTCGCCGCTGTTCCTGTCGAAGCTCGGCTGCACCTACGTGGCCGTCGGCCACTCGGAGCGCCGGCAGTACCACCACGAGGACGAGGCCGTCGTCAACGCCAAGGTGAAGTCGGCGCTCGGCGCGGGCCTCGTCCCGATCGTGTGCGTCGGCGAGCCGCTCGAGGTGCGCAAGGCCGCCGAGCACGTGCCGCACACGCTGGCGCAGCTCGACGGTGCGCTCGAGGGCCTGACGGCCGAGCAGGTCGCGGGCCTCGTCGTCGCCTACGAGCCCGTGTGGGCCATCGGCACGGGCGAGACCGCGACGCCCGAGGACGCCCAGGAGCTGTGCGAGGCGATCCGCGTGCGCATCGCCGAGCTGTACGACCAGGCCACGGCCGACGCCGTGCGCGTGCTGTACGGCGGCTCGGTGAAGTCCTCGAACGTCGCGTCGATCATGGCCAAGCCCGACGTGGACGGCGCGCTGGTCGGTGGCGCGAGCCTCGACCCCGAGGAGTTCGCGAAGATCGCGCGGTTCCAGGCGCACACCGTCGCCTGACCCGGCAGTGGTCCGGCCGGTGCGCAGCCGCGCGCCGGCCGGACCACGCCGCAGGGTGCGACGGTGGTGGTCCCGACCGCCTCCCGTCGCCTACCCTGTACCGCGGTCGTCCCGTCCCCGCACCCCGGGGCCGGGTGACCGGAAGCACGAACCAGCACGACCCGCACCGACGCCGCGCGCGGCCCGGCGCACCGCTGCACCGACCGCCCGAGTGAGGAACCCACCGACGTGACTGCCCTGCGTATCACCCTCCAGGTGCTGCTGGTCCTGACCAGCCTCCTTCTCGTCCCGCTGGTGCTGCTGCACAAGGGCAAGGGCGGTGGCCTCTCGGACATGTTCGGCGGTGGCATCACGGCCAGCGCCGGTTCGTCGGGCGTCGCCGAGCGCAACCTCAACAGGATCACCGTCGGCGTCGCGCTGACGTGGACCGTGATGATCGTGCTGCTCGGCCTCATCGAGAAGTTCTCCGAGTAAGGGGGCACGGCCATGGCGAGCGGAAGTGCGATCAGGGGGTCGCGCGTCGGTGCCGGTCCGATGGGCGAGGCGGAGCGCGGCGACGCCGCGCCGCGCGTCTGGATCTCCTACTGGTGCGCGAACGGCCACGAGACGCGGCCGAGCTTCGCGGAGGAGGCCGCCGCCGAGGCGCCGGCCACCTGGGACTGCCCGCGGTGCGGGTTCCCCGCCGGTCAGGACCCGGAGGCGCCGCCGTCGCCCACGCGCAACGAGCCGTACAAGACGCACCTCGCGTACGTGAAGGAGCGTCGCAGCGAGGAGGACGGCGCGGCGATCCTCGACGAGGCGCTCGCCGCCCTGCGGGCGCGGCGCGGACGTCGCTGACGACGACCACCCTCTACGCGCGAACGGCGTCGCACCCCGCGGGGTGCGACGCCGTCCGCGTCCCCGGCCGGTGACGCGCTCACCGCACGAGCAGCAGCGCGAACCCGTCGTAGCCCTTCTCGCCGACGGTCTGCACGACGGTGCCGTCGACGCGGCCGTCGGCCGCGGCGCGCTCCAGGAACGTGCGCACGCCCTGCACGCGGTCGTCGGGGTGGTCGGCGTCGACCACCGCGCCCCCGCGCACCACGTTGTCGACCACGAGGAGCGTGCCGGGCCGCGACAGCGTCACGGCGCGGTCGAGGTAGGCCGCGAGCTGCTGCTTGTCGGCGTCGACGAACACGAGGTCGAACGGGGCGACGTGGGCGGCCACGAGACGGTCGAGCGACTCCAGGGCTGGTCCCACGACGACGTCGACGCGGTCCTGCAGACCGGCTGCCGCGAGCGACGTCCGGGCGACCGTCGCGTGCGCGTCGCTGACCTCCAGGGTCATGACCGAGCCGTCGGCCGGCACCGCCTGCGCGAGCCACCACGTGCTGTAGCCGCCCAGCGTGCCGATCTCGAGCACGCGGCGCGCACCCACGGCGCGCGCCAGCAGCTCGAGCAGGCGGCCCTGCGCGGAGCTCACCGCGATGTCGGGCAGGCCCGCGTCGGCGGCGGCGGTGCGCACGGCCACGGCGTCGGCACCCTCGGCGACCAGCGGTGCGACGTACGCCTCGACCGCCGTCCACGCGGGGTCCACCTCCGAGCGGGGGCGGCGGGGCCCGGAGACCGGGGGCGTCGCGGCCGGGTCGGCGCCCGGCAGCTCGGCCGCCGACGCGACGTCGACGAGCCACAGCGTGCGCTCCTGCCCGCGGGCGGCGGCGGCGGGCGTGGTCCGGACGTCGTCGCCCGCGAGGGCCCGCGCGACCGCGGGTGCCTTCTCGGCCCCGGCGGCGACGACCCACACCTCCCGCGCCGACCGGATGAGCGGGAACGTGAGCGACACCCGCTCGGACGGCGGCTTGGGGGAGTCGTGCTCCGCGACCACGAGCAGGTTCGCCTCGTACAGCGACGACCGCTCGGGGAACAGCGACGCGACGTGCCCGTCGGGTCCCATGCCGAGCAGCAGCACGTCGAACCGGGGGGCGAGCCCGTCGTCGGCGGCGTGCGCGCGCAGCTCGGCGGCGTAGGCGCGTGCGGCGGCCTCGCCGTCGGGCACGTCGTCGGAGGGCCCCGGGACGGCGTGCACGTTCGCGGCCGGCAGCGCGTCGCCGAGGGCGTCGATCAGCGCCGCGCGGGCCTGCGTCTCGTTGCGGTCCGCGTCGCCCGCCGGCAGGAAGCGCTCGTCGCCCCACCACAGGTGCACGCCCGACCAGTCGACGGCGTCGCGCACCGGCGAGTCCGCGACGGCCCGCAGCGTCGCGATGCCGACCGTCCCGCCCGTGAGCACGACGTGCACGGGCGAGCGGTGCGACTGCAGGTCCACCAGGCGCGTCAGCAGGCGCGCGGCCGCGGCGGCGGCGAGGACGTCGGCGTCGGGGTGGACCAGGACCTCGGGCGTGGCGGTGCTCATGCGTCTCCTCCTCGGCCCGGTCCGGCGCGGCCCGGGCGGTCGTCGCGGGGGTGCCGACGGGCCGCCCGGCGCGCGCGGTGGCGCGGGGCGGCCCGTCGGTGGGGTCAGGCGTCGATGCGCGCGAGGCCCTTCTGCAGGACCTCGCCGTACACCTCGTCGGCGTCGAGGCGACGCAGCTCCTCGACGAGGCACTCGCGCAGCTGGCGGATCGGCAGCGCGATGCGGTGCTCGGGCTGGTCGGGCTGGCGCAGCGCGGCCGTCTTGCCGTCGGGGCGGTCCAGCACGATGTCGCCCGAGGCGCGCTCGAGCCGCACCTGCGTGATGGCCGGCGCGCCGGGGACGCGCTCGATCTCGACCGGGCAGCGCAGCGCGTGCGCCAACCAGGCGGCCATGAGGTCGACCGAGGGGTGCGTGCTCTCGCCCGTGACCACGGCACGGCGCACGGGCTCGTACGGCGGCTGGTCGAGCGTCGCGGCGATGAGCCCGCGCCACAGCGTCGCGCGGGTCCACGCGAGGTCGGTGTCGCCCTCGGTGTAGACGCGCGCGAGGTTCCGCAGCGCGCGGCTCGGGCGCGAGCACGTCGACGTGTCGGTGATGCGGCGCTGCGCCATCTGGCCCAGCGGGTGCTCCGCGGGGTTCTCCGGCACGTCGTAGGGCCACCACGCGACGATCGGCGCGTCGGGCAGCAGCAGCGGCATGACGAGCGTGTCGAGGTGCCGCGTGACGCCGCCCGAGATGCGCAGCACGACGACCTCGCTCGCGCCGGCGTCGCCGCCGAGGCGGATCTGCGCGTCGAGGTTGGCGCGCCGCTCCTCGGTGCCCTCGGTGATGACGATGATGCGGCACGGGTGCTCGCGGCTGGCGGAGTTGGCCGCCTCGATCGCGTCCTCGGGGTCGTGCGCGTCGGCGTCGATGATGAGCGTCAGCACGCGCCCGAGGGCGATCGCACCGCCCTCGTCGCGCTCCTGCAGGAGGCGCTTGTTGATGTCCCGGGTGGTGGTGTCCGGCATGTCGATGATCACGGGAGCCTCCACGCCCGGCCGTCACGGGCCATCATCTCGTCCGCCGACGCCGGACCCCACGTTCCGGCGCGGTACTCGTCGGGCTTGCCGTGGCTCGCCCAGTACGCGGTGACCGGGTCGAGGATCTTCCACGACAGCTCGACCTCCTCGTGCTGCGGGAACAGCGGCGGGTCGCCCAGCAGCACGTCGAGGATGAGGCGCTCGTACGCCTCGGGGGAGGACTCGGTGAACGCGTGCCCGTACCCGAAGTCCATCGTGACGTCGCGGACCTCCATCGCCGTGCCGGGCACCTTGGCCCCGAACCGCAGCGTGACGCCCTCGTCGGGCTGCACGCGGATCACGAGGGCGTTCTTCCCCAGCTCGGACGTCGAGGTCGACTCGAACGGCAGGTGGGGCGCGCGCTTGAACACCACGGCGATCTCGGTGACGCGCCGCCCCAGGCGCTTGCCGGTGCGCAGGTAGAACGGCACCCCGGCCCAGCGCCGGGTGTCGATGTCGACCCGGATCGCGGCGTACGTCTCGGTCGTGGAGTCCGGGTTGAAACCCTCCTCCTCGGCATAGCCGACGACCTTCTCGCCGCCCTGCCAGCCGGCCGTGTACTGCCCGCGGGCGGTGTGCTTGCCGAGGTCGCGCGGCAGGCGCAGCGCCGACAGCACCTTCGTCTTCTCGGCCCGCAGCGCCTCGGCGTCGAACGACACCGGCTCCTCCATCGCGGTCAGCGCGAGGAGCTGCAGCAGGTGGTTCTGGATGACGTCGCGCGCGGCGCCGATCCCGTCGTAGTAGCCCGCGCGGCCGCCGATGCCGATGTCCTCGGCCATGGTGATCTGCACGTGGTCGACGTAGTTGCCGTTCCAGATGGGCTCGAACAGCTGGTTCGCGAAGCGCAGCGCCAGCAGGTTCTGGACGGTCTCCTTGCCCAGGTAGTGGTCGATCCGGAAGATGTCGTCCGGTCGGAACACCTGCGACACGATGTCGTTGAGCTCGCGCGCCGAGGCCAGGTCGTGGCCGAACGGCTTCTCGATGACGACGCGCCGCCACGTGCCGTCTTGCGGCTGCGACAGACCCGAGCGGGCGAGCTGCTGGCAGACGACGGGGAACGAGCTCGGCGGCACCGACAGGTAGAACGCGTGGTTGCCGCCCGTGCCGCGCGTGACGTCGAGGTCCTCGACCGTCTCGCGGAGCCGGTCGAACGCGTCGTCGTCGTCGAACGTGCCCTGCACGAACCGGATGCCCTCGGACAGCTGGCGCCACGTCGCCTCGCGGAACGGCGTGCGCGCGTGCTCCTTCACCGAGTCGTGCACGACCTGCTCGAAGTCCTGCGTCTCCCAGTCGCGCCGCGCGAAGCCGGTCAGCGCGAAGCCGGGGGGCAGCAGGCCGCGGTTGGTGAGGTCGTAGACCGCCGGCATGAGCTTCTTGCGCGCGAGGTCACCGGTCACCCCGAAGATCACGAGGCCGCAGGGCCCGGCGATGCGGGGGAGGCGGCGGTCGCGCGCGTCGCGCAGCGGGTTCTGGTCGGGCCCGACCTTGGCGCCGCTCACCGGGCCTCCTCGGTCGACGACGCGGCGGACGTGAGCCCGGCCTCGACCGTGCCGAGCAGCTCGGACCACGAGGCCTCGAACTTCTCCAGACCCTCGACCTCGAGCTGCTCGGTGACCTCGTCGATCGAGATCCCGAGGGCCTCGATGCGGTCGAGCAGCGCCGCCGAGGCGTCCTGCGTGCCCGTGACCGTGTCGCCGCGCACGGCGCCGTGGTCGGCGACCGCGTCGAGCGTCTTCTCGGGCATGGTGTTGACGCTGCCGGCGACCACGAGCTCGTCGACGTAGCGCGTGTCGGGGTAGGCCGGGTCCTTGACGCCCGTCGACGCCCACAGCGGACGCTGGGGCTTCGCGCCGGCGGCCGCGAGCGCCTGCCAGCGCTCGCCCGCGACGACCTCCTGGTAGACGCCCCACGCGAGGCGCGCGTTCGCGATCGCCGCCGTGCCGCGCAGCTCGGCCGCCTCGGCGGTGCCGAGCGCGTCGAGCCGCGGGTCGATCGCCGCGTCGACGCGCGACACGAAGAACGACGCGACCGAGCCGATCGGCGCGAGGTCGATCCCGGCGGCGCGCGCCTGCTCGAGCCCGTCGAGGAACGCGTCGAGCACCGCGCGGTAGCGCTGCAGCGAGAAGATCAGCGTCACGTTGACGCTGATGCCCTGCGCGAGCGCGGCCGTGATCGCGGGCAGGCCCTCGCGGGTCGCGGGGATCTTGACGAACAGGTTCGGACGCTCGATCTCCGACCAGAGCGTCTCGGCGGACGCGACCGTCGCGGCCGTGTCGCGCGCGAGCCGCGGGTCGACCTCGATCGACACGCGCCCGTCGACGCCGTCGGTCGCGTCGTACACGGGCCGCAGCACGTCGCACGCGTCGCGCACGTCGTCCGTGGTGATCCGCAGGACCGCCTCCTCGACGGCCGCGCCGTCGGCGGCCAGCGTGCGCAGCTGCGCGTCGTAGGCGTCACCGTGCGCGAGGGCCGAGGCGAAGATCGTCGGGTTGGTCGTGACGCCGACGACGCCGCGCCGCACGAGGTCGGCGAGACCTCCGGACGCGATCCGCTGGCGCGACAGGTCGTCGAGCCAGACGGCGACCCCGGCGTCACGCAGGGCCTGTACAGGGGTGGTGCTGGAGGTCATGGTCGTTCCCCTTCGTCCCACGACGAGCGGTGGTGCGGGTCGTGCGGGTGGTGCGCGGCGGGGCCGGTGCTGGTGCCGGCCCCGCCGCGTGGTGCGTCAGGCGGGCAGGTCGCCCGTGCCGGACTGCGTGGGCGTCGCGGCCGAGTCGGCCGGGGCGTGCGCCCCACGCGCCGCCGCGATCGACTCGTGCGCCGCGGCCACGACGGCCTCGGCGGTGATCCCGAACTCGCGGTACAGCGTCTGGTAGTCCGCCGACGCGCCGTAGTGCTCGAGCGAGACCGACCGGCCCGCGTCGCCCACGATCTTGTCCCACGACATCGCGATGCCGGCCTCGACCGACACGCGCGCGCGGACCGACGACGGCAGCACCGACTCGCGGTACGCCTCGTCCTGCTCGGCGAACCACTCGAGGCACGGCGCCGACACGACGCGCGTCGCGACGCCCGCGGCCTCGAGGGTCTCGCGCGCCTCGACGGCGAGCTGGACCTCGGAGCCGGTCGCGATCAGCACGACGTCGGGCGTGCCCGTCGACGCGTCGCGCAGCACGTACGCGCCCTTCGCGACGCCGTCGGCCGCGCCCCAGCCGTCCTCGCCGCGCGGGAACGTCGGGACGTTCTGCCGCGTGAGGACCAGGGCGACGGGGCCGTCGGAGCGCTCGAGGGTCGCCTTCCAGGCGTGGGCGGTCTCGTTGGCGTCCGCGGGGCGGACGACCGCGAGGCCGGGGATCGCGCGCACCGCGGTGAGGTGCTCGACCGGCTGGTGCGTCGGGCCGTCCTCGCCGAGGCCGATCGAGTCGTGCGTCCACACGTACGTCGCGTTCACGCCCATGAGGGCCGCGAGCCGCACGGCGCCGCGCATGTAGTCCGAGAACGTGAAGAACGTCCCGCCGTAGGGCCGCGTGAGGCCGTGCAGGCGGATGCCCGACAGGATCGAGCCCATCGCGTGCTCGCGGATGCCGAAGTGCAGCGTGCGGCCGTACTGGTCGCCCGCGAACTCGTGCGACGAGCGGTGCGCCGGCAGGAACGACGGCTCGCCCTTCATCGTCGTGTTGTTCGAGCCCGCGAGGTCGGCCGAGCCGCCCCACAGCTCGGGCAGCACGGGCGCGAGCGCCGAGAGGACCTCACCGGACGCGGCGCGCGTTGCGACGGACTTGCCGGCCGGGAACTGCGGCAGCGCCTCGGCCCAGCCGGCGGGCAGCTCGCCCGCGACGAGGCGGTCGAGCAGCGCCTTGCGCTCGGGGTTCGCGGCGGCCCACGCGTCGAACTTCTCCTGCCACGCGGCGCGCGCCGTGGCGGCACGGTCCGCGAGCGACCGGGTGTGGGCGATGACCTCGGGCGCGACGTCGAAGGACTTCTCGGGGTCGAAGCCGAGGACCTCCTTGAGGCCCTTGATCGCCTCGCCGCCGAGCTTCGAGCCGTGCGACGAGTGGTCGTCCGTCTTGCCGGGCGTGGGCCACGCGATGAGCGTGCGCAGGCCGATGAACGACGGCTTGTCGGTCACGGCCTTGGCGGCCTCGATGGCCGCGTGCAGCGCGTCGACGTCCTCGCGGTACTCGCCGCCGGCGGTCCAGTCGACGTACTGCACGTGCCAGCCGTACGACTCGTAGCGCTTGAGCACGTCCTCGGTGAACGCGATCTGCGTGTCGCCCTCGATCGAGATGTGGTTGTCGTCCCACAGCACGACGAGGTTGCCGAGCTCCTGCGTGCCGGCGATCGACGAGGCCTCGCTCGTCACGCCCTCCTGCAGGTCGCCGTCCGAGGCGATGACGTACACGAAGTGGTCGAACGGGCTCTCGCCGGGCGCCGCCTCGGGGTCGAGCAGGCCGCGCTCGCGGCGGGCCGCCATCGCGAAGCCGACCGAGGACGCGAGGCCCTGGCCCAGCGGGCCGGTCGTGATCTCGACGCCGGCCGTGTGGCGGTACTCGGGGTGGCCGGGGGTCTTCGAGCCCCACGTGCGCAGCGCCTCGAGGTCCTCGAGCTCCAGGCCGAACCCGGCCAGGTAGAGCTGGATGTACTGCGTGAGGCTCGAGTGCCCCGCCGACAGCACGAACCGGTCGCGGCCGAGCCAGTGCGGGTCGGTCGGGTCGTGCCGCATGACGTTCTGGTAGAGCAGGTAGGCCGCGGGGGCGAGGCTGATCGCCGTGCCCGGGTGGCCGTTGCCGACCTTCTCGACCGCGTCCGCCGCGAGCACGCGGACGGTGTCGACCGCCCGCACGTCGAGGTCGGACCAGCCGACCGTCGTGGCCAGGGGAGCCTTCGCGTTCACCGCACCTCATTCCCGTCCCGCACGCGCGGGGCGTCGTTCCGAGCGTCGGGCGTCGGCCGCGGGGAGCGACGCGCCCGGCGGATCCCCGTCACGCCGTCGGACGGGACCTCTGCCTCGTCGAGCCTATAGCGCGGCGGTGGGACCGCGCGCACTCGTCCCATCGGAAAGGCAATCGCTTGCCGTCGGGTGTGGGAGCGCGGCGACGGGCCTGATCACGCGGCGGTGCGACCGATCTCACGTCGCCGCAGGGCCGCGGGGCACGCCGGGGACGCCCGCCGGGACGGCACCATGCGTAGCATGGCGGGCGGGACCTCGGTCCCACCGCCCTCGTCGCGACGCCGCCGTGCGGACCGACGACGCCCCCGGGCGGACTCGTCCGACCTCCTGAACGGAGCACGAAGCACGTGCGCCTCTCCACCCCGTCGCCGCCCGACGCGAGCCGCCCCGACGTCGCCCCCGACGCGACGGCCGGCGCCGCGCACGACGAGGTCGCGACGCCGGGGGAGCGGGAGGCCGCAGGGCTGCGACGCGTGCTCGGCACGGTGGGCGCGTACGTCGCGCTGACGAAGCCGCGCGTCATCGAGCTGCTGCTCATCACGACGATCCCGACGATGTTCCTCGCGGCGCAGGGCTTCCCGCCGCTCGGGCTCGTCGTCGCGACGCTCGTCGGCGGCGCGGGCGCCGCGGGTGCGGCGAACACGCTCAACCAGTACCTCGACCGCGACATCGACCGCGTCATGAACCGCACGCGCCGCCGCCCGATCGTCACGGGCCGCGTGACGCCGCGCGCCGCGCTCGTGTTCGGGCTCGTGCTGGGCGCCGTCTCGCTCACGTGGCTGTGGTTCGCGGTCAACCCGGCCTCGGCGCTGTTCACCGGGTCGGCGATCCTCATCTACGTCGTCGGCTACACGATGATCCTCAAGCGCCGCACGCCGCAGAACATCGTGTGGGGCGGCGCCGCGGGGTGCATGCCCGTCGTCATCGGCTGGTCGGCCGTCACCGGGGGCGTCTCGTGGGCGGCGGTCCTGCTGTTCGGCGTCGTGTTCTTCTGGACCCCGCCGCACTACTGGCCGCTGTCGATGAAGTTCCGGCGCGACTACGCGGCGGCCGGCGTGCCGATGCTGCCCGTCGTGGCCGCCGACACCAAGGTCGCGCGCGAGATGATCGCGTACACCCTCGCGATGATCGCGTGCTCGCTGCTGCTCGTGCCCGTCGCCGGCATGACCTGGGTCTACGCCGTCGTCGCGAGCGTGCTCGGCGGGTGGTTCCTGTGGTCGTGCATCGGCCTGCTGCGCCGCGCCAACG
Organism: Cellulomonas iranensis NBRC 101100 = JCM 18110; assembly: GCF_001552375.1. Taxonomy (GTDB): domain Bacteria; phylum Actinomycetota; class Actinomycetes; order Actinomycetales; family Cellulomonadaceae; genus Cellulomonas; species Cellulomonas iranensis. The sequence continues at coordinate 43,926 of NZ_BCRB01000012.1, forward strand.
ACGCGCAGCGCGGTCCGCTGCGCGCGATGAGCGTGTTCCACGCGTCGATCACCTACCTCACGCTGCTGTCCGTCGCGATCGCGGTGGACGTGTTCCTGCCGCTGTGACGCGCCGGTGCCCGACCGTCTGACGTCCGCGCTCGAGGGGTACCTCGCTTACCTGTCGGTCGAGCGCGGGCTCGCGACGCACACGCTGTCGGCGTACCGCCGCGACCTCACGCGCTACGTCGCGCACCTGCACGCGCTCGGGCGCGACGACCCGTCGCAGATCACCGAGCGCGACGTCGAGGACTACCTGCTCGTGCTGCGCACCGGGTCCGACGGGCGGGCCGTGCTCTCGGCGTCGTCGTCCGCGCGCTCGGTGGTCGCGGTGCGCGGCTGGCACCGGTTCCTCGCGCTCGACGGCCTCGCGCCGACCGACGCCGCGGCCGACGTGCGACCGCCCGCGCAGCCCCGGCGGCTGCCCAAGGCGATCTCGGTCGAGGACGTCGGGCGCCTCATCGACGCCGCGGGGCTCGGCGACGGCCCGGTGCCGCTGCGCGACCGCGCGCTGCTCGAGCTCGTGTACTCGACCGGGGCCCGCATCTCGGAGGCCGTGGGCGTCGACGTCGACGACCTCGACCTCACGGCCGGCCGGTCGGCCGTGCGGCTGCTCGGCAAGGGCCGCAAGGAGCGCGTCGTGCCCGTCGGGTCGTTCGCGGCGGAGGCGGTCGAGGCGTACCTCGTGCGCGGGCGTCCCGCGCTCGCGGCCTCGGGGCGCGGCAACGCGGCCGTGTTCCTCAACACGCGGGGAGCGCGCCTGAGCCGGCAGTCGGCCTGGGCGGTGCTGCGCACGGCGGCCGAGCGGGCCGGGCTCGACACCGCGCACGTGTCGCCGCACACCCTGCGGCACTCGTTCGCGACGCACCTGCTGGCCGGCGGTGCGGACGTGCGCGTGGTCCAGGAGCTGCTCGGCCACGCGTCGGTGACGACGACGCAGATCTACACGATGGTGACGCCCGACACGCTGCGCGAGGTGTACGCCGCGAGCCACCCGCGTGCGCGTTGAGGCGGATCGCGGCGTGCCCGGTCTGTCGTGGTCGTGACGGCGCGTCGCTCGGGTAGGTTGTGCCGCGTGGTGGGCCCGGGAGGGCGAGGCGGGAAGCAGATGGTGAGCCGATGACGCAGGAGACGACCGAGCAGCCGCTCGACGCGGTGGGCCGCGTGCTGCCCAGGTTCCCGGTGCCCGCGGCGCTGCCGTCGCACGGTCCCGCGCGGGTCATCGCGATGTGCAACCAGAAGGGCGGCGTCGGCAAGACGACGACGACCATCAACCTCGCCGCCGCGCTGGCCGAGTACGGGCGGCGCGTGCTCATCGTCGACTTCGACCCGCAGGGTGCGGCGTCGGTCGGCCTCGGCATCAGCCCGCACGAGCTCGACCGCACGGTCTACAACCTGCTCATGGAGCGCGACGCGGACATCCACGAGGTCATCCGCGAGACCGCGATCCCCGGGCTGGACCTGCTGCCCGCGAACATCGACCTCTCGGCCGCCGAGGTGCAGCTCGTGGGCGAGGTCGCGCGCGAGTCCGTGCTGTCGCGCGTGCTGCGCCCCGTGCTCGACGACTACGACGTCGTGCTCGTCGACTGCCAGCCGTCGCTGGGCCTGCTCACGGTCAACGCGCTCACGGCCGCGCACGGCGTGCTCATCCCGCTCGAGTGCGAGTTCTTCGCGCTGCGCGGCGTCGCGCTGCTCGTCGAGACGATCGAGAAGGTCCGCGACCGGCTCAACCCGCGCCTCGAGGTCGACGGGATCCTCGCGACCATGTTCGACTCGCGCACGCTGCACGCCCGCGAGGTCGTCGCGCGCGTGCACGAGGCGTTCGGCGACACGCTCCTGCACACCGTCATCGGCCGCACCGTGAAGTTCCCCGACGCGACCGTCGCGGCCGAGCCCATCACCCAGTACGCGCCGACGCACGCCGGTGCCGAGGCCTACCGCCAGCTCGCGCGCGAGCTCGTGGCGCGTGGCGACGCCGCCTGACGGCGCGCCGGCGGACAGCGCACCGGAGGAGCACGCCCCGGCCGGGTCCACCGGCTTCGAGGTGCACCTCGACGTCTTCAGCGGGCCGTTCGACCTGCTGCTGGGCCTGATCGCCAAGCACAAGCTCGACATCACCGAGGTCGCGCTGTCGAAGGTGACCGACGAGTTCATCGCGCACATCCGCGCGGCCGAGCGGGCGGCGGCCGCGGGCGGCCGCGACTGGGACCTGTCGCAGGCGAGCGAGTTCCTCGTGGTCGCCGCGACGCTGCTCGACCTCAAGGCCGCGCGCCTGCTGCCGTCCGCCGAGGTCGAGGACGCCGAGGACCTCGAGCTGCTCGAGGCGCGGGACCTGCTGTTCGCGCGGCTCCTGCAGTACCGCGCGTACAAGCAGGTCGCGGCCGACCTCGGCGTCGCCCTCGAGGCGGGGTCGCGACGGTTCGCGCGCGCGGTCGAGCTCGAGCCGCACCAGGCGGCGCTGCTGCCCGAGCTGGTCTTCCAGATCGGTCCCGAGCGGCTCGCCGAGCTCGCGGCGCGTGCGCTCGCGCCCAAGCCGCCGCCCCCGCGCGTCGACCTCAGCCACCTGCACGCGCCGGTCGTGAGCGTGCGCGAGCAGGCCGCCGTGCTGGTCGACCGGCTGCGGCAGCACGGTGCGAGCACGTTCCGGGCGCTGACCGCCGACGCGGGCGAGCCCGTCGTCGTGGTCGTGCGGTTCCTCGCGCTGCTCGAGCTGTTCCGCGAGGGCGCTGTCGCGTTCGACCAGATGGTGCCGCTCGGTGAGCTGACCGTGCGGTGGACCGGCAGCGAGGAGGGCGAGGTGACCGTGTCCGACGACTTCGACCGCGAGGCGGGCGAGGTGCCGGCGGACGCGCCCGCGCAGGCACCCGTCGCGGTGGGTGCCGGTGGCGACGAGGAGGTAGTGACGTGACCGAGCAGACGCGCCAGACGCAGGACGCCGCACCGGGAGCGGCCCCCGACGCCGGGACCGACGACGCCCTGCCGGACGTCGACACGCTGCCCGGCGGTGCGCTCGCGGCGCTCGAGGCCGTGCTCATGGTCGCTGACGAGCCGATCCCGGCCGTGCGGCTCGCGACCGCGCTCGCGCTGCCGACCGCGCGCGTCGACGAGCTGCTCGCCGAGCTCGCGGCCGAGTACCGCGGCGAGCACGGCGGCCGGCCGCGCGGCTTCGAGCTGCGGCAGGCGGGCGAGGGCTGGCGGATCTACTCCGACCCGGCGTACGGCGACGTCGTCGGCCGGTTCGTCGTAGACGGCCAGACGGCGCGCCTCACGCAGGCCGCGCTCGAGACGCTCGCGGTCGTCGCCTACCGGCAGCCCGTGAGCCGCGGGCAGGTCTCCGCGGTCCGCGGCGTCAACGTCGACGGCGTCATGCGCACGCTGACGACCCGCGGCCTGGTGGCCGAGGTGGGCCAGGACGCGGTCACTGGTGCGGTGCTGTACGGGACCACGGGATACTTCCTGGAGCGGATCGGCCTGTCGACCCTCGACGAGCTGCCCCCGCTGGCGCCCTACCTGCCGGACATCGAGACGCTGGAGGGCGTCGACACGACCGACGGACGGGAGGACGGACGATGAGCGGCACGAACGCGCGCGGGCACCGCGGAGGTGGGCGCGCGGCAGGAGCCGGGCGTCCGGGACGCGGTCGCGGCACCACGGGTGGCGGGACGGGCGGCGCACGCCGTCCCCAGCGCCGGCCCGCACCGGCGGCCGAGCCGGTGGACGTGCACGACCCCGAGGGCGTGCGCCTGCAGAAGGTCCTCGCGACCGCGGGGCTCGGCTCGCGTCGCGCGTGCGAGGAGCTCATCGCGAACGGCCGCGTGACGGTCGACGGCCAGCTCGTGGTGGAGCTCGGCGTGCGCGTCGACCCGAAGAGCGCCGTGATCCACGTCGACGGCATGCGCGTGCAGCTCGACTCCTCGCTCATCACGATCGCGCTGAACAAGCCCAAGGGCGTCGTGTCGACCATGCACGACCCCGAGGGCCGGCCCGCGCTCGCGCAGTTCGTCGCGAACCGCGAGGAGCGGCTGTTCCACGTCGGCCGGCTCGACGCGGACTCCGAGGGGCTCATCCTGCTCACCAACGACGGGGACCTCGCGCACCGCCTCGCGCACCCCTCGCACGGCGTCGCCAAGACGTACCTCGTCGAGGTGCAGGGCCGCGTCAAGGAGTCCCTCGGCACGCGCCTCAAGCAGGGCGTCGAGCTCGAGGACGGCACGGTGACGGTCGACGACTTCAAGGTCGTGCAGGTCGCGAGCCACGCGAGCCTCGTCGAGGTCGTCCTGCACGAGGGCCGCAACCGCGTCGTGCGCCGGCTCATGGACGAGGTCGGGCACCCCGTGACGAAGCTCGTGCGCACGCGCATCGGCCCGATCCGCCTGGGCGACCTGCGCCCCGGGCGCACGCGCGTGCTGTCGAAGACCGAGCTGGGCTCCCTCATGACCTCGGTGGGCATGTGAGCATCGCCACGGTCGGCCCCGTGCGCATCGTCGGCACGGGGTTGCTGGGTGCGTCCGTGGGGCTCGCGCTGACGCAGCACGGCGTGGACGTGCAGCTCGAGGACCCGTCGCGCACCGCCCTCGCGCTCGCGCGCGACGTCGGCGCGGGCACGCCCGTCGGCCCGGGGTCGGCCGCGCCCGCGCTCGTCGTGGTCGCCGCACCGCCCGACGTGACGGCCGACGCCGTGCAGGCCGCCCTCGTGGCGCACCCCGACGCCGTCGTCACGGACGTCGCGAGCGTCAAGGGGTACGTGCTCGCCGAGCTGCGCGCGTCGGGCGCCGACCTGTCGCGCTACGTCGGGTCGCACCCCATGGCGGGGCGCGAGCGCTCAGGCCCGTCGGCGGCGGTGCCGGGCCTGTTCGTGGGACGCCCGTGGGTCATCACCGACTCGGGCACGTCGCGCGACGACGCGCTGCTCGCGGTGCGCCACCTCGCGGTCGACCTCGGTGCGGTGCCCGTCGTCATGGAGGCCGCCGAGCACGACGCCGCGGTCGCGGCCGTGTCCCACGTGCCGCAGCTCGCGTCGTCGCTCGTCGCGGCGCGTCTGCGCGGCACCGACGACGCCGCGCTCGCGCTCGCGGGCCAGGGGCTGCGCGACGTGACACGGCTCGCGGCGTCCGACCCGGCCCTGTGGACGTCGATCCTCGCCGCCAACGCCGCCGCGGTGCGGGACGTGCTCGTCGCGCTGCGGGCCGACCTCGACGTGGTGGTCGACGCGCTGGACCGGGCGGCCGGGGCCACCGGGCCCGAGGACGTCGAGCTCGGTGCGCTCGCGACCATCGCGCGCACCATCGCCGAGGGCAACACGGGCGCCGCGCGCATCCCCGGCAAGCACGGCGGCGCGCACAAGCAGTACGCCGTGGTGTCGGTGCTGGTGCCCGACACGCCCGGCGAGCTCGCGCGTCTGCTGGGGGACGTGGGCGCCGCGGGCGTCAACCTGGAGGACCTGCAGCTCGAGCACGCGGCGGGCCGCGCCGTCGGCATGGCGGCGATCTCGGTGCTGCCCGCGCGCGCCGAGCACCTGGAGTCCGAGCTGACCGCTCGGGGATGGAGGCTGGTGAGTTGAGCATCGTCGTGGCGATCGACGGGCCGTCGGGGTCGGGCAAGTCGAGCGTGTCCCGCCGTGTCGCGCAGCGGCTCGGGCTCGCGTACCTGGACACCGGCGCCATGTACCGCGCGGCGACGTGGTGGGCCGTGCACGAGGGCGTCGACCTCGCCGACACCGGCGCCGTCGCGGCCCTGGTGCGCGACATGGTGCTCGTCATGGTCGTCGACCCGCGCGGGCCGCAGGTGTGGGTCGGCGGGATCGACGTCACGGCCGCGATCCGCGAGACGTCGGTCTCGACGGCCGTGAGCGCGGTCGCGACGAACCTCGACGTGCGCGCCGAGCTCGCGCGTCGGCAGCGCGCGGAGATCGCGTTCCAGTGCGAGCCCGGCTCGTGGGCCGACGGCCGCGGGATCGTCGCCGAGGGCCGCGACATCACCACGGTGATCGCGCCGGACGCCGACGTGCGCCTGCTGCTCACCGCGAGCGAGGAGGCGCGCCTCGCGCGCCGCGCGCGCGAGGTGCACGGCTCGGACGACGCCGCGGCCGTCGAGGCGACGCGCGACCAGGTGGTGCGCCGCGACGCCGACGACTCCGCCGTCGCGCAGTTCCTCACGGCCGCCGACGGCGTCGTCACGGTCGACTCCTCGGCGCTCGACCTCGACCAGACCGTCGACGCCGTGCTCGGCGTCGTCGAGCGCACGCTGGCCGCGCGGGGCTGACGTGGCGGACGCGCCGCACGTGCCGTCGGCCGCCGGGCCCGCGTGGGCCCGGTGGGTCGGGCGGTTCCTCGCGCGCGTCGTGTGGGACACGCACGTCACCGGTGCCGAGCGCGTGCCGCGCAGCGGGCCGGTCGTGCTCGCGGCCAACCACGTGACGCTGCTCGACGGCCCGCTGCTCATCGGCGTCGCGCCGCGGCCCCTGCACATCCTCGTCAAGCAGGAGATGTTCCACGGGCCGGTCGGGGCCGTGCTGCGCGCCGCGGGTCAGATCCCCGTGGACCGTGCGATGGGGCGGCCCGCGCTGCAGGCCGGGCTCGGCGTCCTGCGGCGCGGCGGTGCCGTCGGGATCTTCCCCGAGGGCACGCGCGGGCGCGGCACCGCGGAGCAGGTGCGGGCCGGTGCCGCGTGGCTCGCGGTGCACGGCGACGCGCCGGTCGTACCCGTCGCGATCCTCGGGACGCGCCTGACGGGGGAGTCGGTGCGCGGGCTGCCGCCGCTGCGGCGCGACGTGCACGTCGAGATCGGCGACCCCGTCGACGTCGCCGGCGAGGGGCTGTCGCGGCGCGAGGCGATCGACCGCGCGGGGCGCCTCGTGCAGGCCGCGATGAGCGAGCTCGTCGTCGCGGCGCAGCGGCGCACGGGCGTCGCGCTGCCCGCCGACGACCCCCGCTCGACGGCCTGACGCACGGCCCGCCGGGGCCGCGCGGGGGCCCGTGTCGGTGCCGGGGCGCGCGACGGGGGAGAATGGGGGCATGGAGCAGCCCGACCCGACCCTGACGCGCGTCGACCCGCAGGACGCCGCCGAGCCGAGCGCGCCGCTCGACGCCGCCGCACCGCCCGCCGACGACGTCGACGACGAGGCCCGTGAGCGCGCGCTGCGCGCCGGGCTCGAGGAGTACGAGCTCGAGGACGACGACCTCGCGCTGCTCGAGGGCGAGGGCCTCGACGACGGCGGCGTCGACGTCGAGGCCGCCGCGCCGGTGCTCGCGGTCGTGGGCCGCCCGAACGTCGGCAAGTCCACGCTCGTCAACCGGATCCTTGGGCGCCGCGAGGCGGTCGTCGAGGACAAGCCGGGCGTCACGCGCGACCGCGTGAGCTACCCCGCCGAGTGGTCCGGGCGCCGGTTCACGGTCGTCGACACCGGCGGCTGGGAGGTCGACGTCGCGGGCATCGACAAGCGCGTCGCGCAGCAGGCCGAGGTCGCGATCGACCTGGCCGACGCCGTGCTGTTCGTCGTCGACGCGACCGTCGGCTCGACCGACACCGACGAGCAGGTCGTGCGCCTGCTGCGCCGCTCGGGCAAGCCCGTCGTGCTCGTCGCCAACAAGGTCGACGGCCCGGCCGTCGAGGCGGACGCGGCCGCGCTGTGGTCGCTGGGCCTGGGGGAGCCGCACCCGATCTCGGCGCTGCACGGCCGCGGCACCGGTGACCTGCTCGACGCCGCGATGCGCGCGCTGCCGACCGTGTCGGCGCACGCCGTGCCGCTGCCCGACGGTCCGCGTCGCGTCGCGCTCGTGGGCCGCCCGAACGTCGGCAAGTCCTCGCTGCTCAACAAGGTCGTCGGGTCCGAGCGCGTGGTCGTCGACGACCTCGCGGGCACGACCCGCGACCCGGTCGACGAGCTCGTCGCGCTCGGCGGACGCCCGTGGGTGTTCGTCGACACCGCCGGCATCCGCCGCCGCGTGCACCAGACCACGGGCGCGGACTTCTACGCGTCGCTGCGCACGCAGGCCGCGATCGAGAAGGCCGAGGTCGCGGTCGTGCTCGTGGACGCGTCGGCGCCCATGACCGAGCAGGACATCCGCATCGTGCAGCAGGTCATCGACGCGGGCCGCGCGCTGGTCGTCGCGTACAACAAGTGGGACCTCATGGACGAGGACCGCCGCCCGTTCCTCGAGCGCGAGATCGAGCAGCAGCTCGTGCAGGTGCAGTGGGCGCCGCGCGTCAACGTCTCGGCGCGCACCGGCTGGCACACCGACCGCCTGGTGCCGGCGCTCGAGCGGTCGCTCGAGTCGTGGGACACGCGTATCCCGACGGGTCGCCTCAACGCGTTCCTCGGCGAGCTGGTCTCGGCGCACCCGCACCCGCTGCGCGGCGGCAAGCAGCCCCGCATCCTGTTTGCGACGCAGGCCTCGACGCGTCCGCCGCGGTTCGTCATCTTCGCCAGCGGGTTCCTCGAGGCCGGGTACCGCCGGTTCATCGAGCGCCGCCTGCGCGAGACGTTCGGCTTCGAGGGCACGCCCATCACCATCTCGGTGCGGGTCCGCGAGAAGCGCCGCCGGTGAGCCTGCGCGCGGGCACGCCGTGACCTCGCTGCAGGACGGCGGCTCGCCGCGCCGCGTGACGACGCACGCGCTGCTGCGGCTCGGGCTGCCGCGCGACCCGCGCGCCACGCGGCACCTGGGGACGTTCCTCGTCGCGACCGCGGCGACCGTGCTGCTCACGCGCGCGTTCCTCGCGGCGACCGGGTACCCGCAGGTCGGCGGCGACGGCCTGCACATCGCGCACGTGCTGTGGGGCGGGCTGCTCATGGCGCTCGCGTTCGTGCTGCTGCTGTCGTTCGCGGGGCCCGCGCTGCGGCCGCTGGGGTCGCTGGTCGGCGGCGTCGGGTTCGGGCTGTTCGTCGACGAGGTCGGCAAGTTCGTCACGTCCGACAACGACTACTTCTACGAGCCGACGGCCGCGATCGTGTACGCGACGGTCGTCGGGCTGGGGCTGCTCGCCGAGGCGCTGCACGGGCGGCGCGAGCCGGACCCGCGCGAGGAGCTCGCGGGGGCGGTCGACGAGGCGGTTGCGGGGGTCGTGGGTGGCTTCACGCCGTCGGCGCGGCGCCGGGCCGAGGCGCACCTGCGGCACGCGGGCGACGTGCACGGCGCCGCGCAGGCCCGCGCGCTGGTCGACAGCATCGCCGAGGACGACGTCGCGCTGCCCGACCCCGTCGGTGCCGTGTCGTCGTTCGCGGTGCGGGTGCTGCACACCCTCATCAAGGCGCGGTTCGTGCCGTGGCTCGCGGTGCTCGTGCTGCTCGGGTCGTCGGCGTTCACCGTCGCGCGCGCCGTCACGGGGTGGTGGAGCGGCGACGGGAGCCCCGCGTGGGTGCTGGTCGGCGCGCTCGTCGCCGCGGCGGCCAGCGGCGTGCTGTGCGTCGTGGGGCTGCTGCGCGTCGGCGGGGACGCGATCGAGGGCTACCTGTGGTTCCGGCGTGCGGTGATCGTGTCGCTGCTGGTGACGCAGTTCTTCCTGTTCCGGCTCTCGCAGTGGGACGCGTCCTGGGGGCTGCTGGTCGACCTGCTGGTGCTGGGGCTGGTGGCCGCCGAGCTCGACGCGCTGCGGCGGCGGGCGGACGGCGAGGGCTGACGGGCACCGGGGCGGCGTGCCCCGGTTCGTCGCGGTGCGCGGGCGCCGCGGGTGTCGGCGGGGGATGCCGGCCGGTACCCGCGGCACGCGAGGTGTGCGGCGTTGCGGCGGCTGGACGGCCGGAACGCCGCACGGTCGGCGCACCGCGGGCGGGTTCGCGACGCGTGCGGGTCGCCTCGGGGCGCGGCCCCGGGGCGGCGTCGTCTCATCCGCTGGTCATCCCATGAATAAGTGGGCCCATGCATGCATGATGCATGCATGCCGCGCCGATCGTCCGCCCCGCCCGCGTCCGCCGCCGATACCGCCTACCGGCACGTCAAGGACGCGCTGCTCGGCGGCCGGCACCCCGGCGGCACGATGCTCAGCGAGGTCGACGTCGCCGCCGAGCTCGGCGTCAGCCGCACGCCCGTGCGCGAGGCGTTCCTGCGGCTGGCCGCCGAGGGGTGGCTGCGGCTGTTCCCCAAGCGCGGGGCGCTCGTCGTCCCCGCGACGCCGGGCGAGGCGCAGGACGTGCTCGACGCGCGCCTGCTGCTCGAGGGGCACGCGGTCGAGCAGGTGCTCGCGGGGCCGCCGGGCGCGCGCGAGGAGCTCGTCGCCACGCTGCGCGCGCTCGTCGCCCGGCAGCGCGACGCGCTCGACGCCGACACGCACGACGACGACGCCGACCTGGACGCCTACGCCGACCTCGACGCCGCGTTCCACCACGCGATCGTCGCGGCGGGCGGCAACGCCGTGCTCACCCAGGTCGCCGGGACCCTGCGCGAGCGGCAGAGCCGCATGGTGGCGCTGTCCGTGGGGCGGTCGTCGGCGCGGGCCGCGACGTTCGTCGACGGGCACGAGGCGCTCGTCGCCGCGATCGCCGACGGCGACGCGGCCGGCTTCCGGGCACGGCTCGCCGCGCACGTGCACGACGCGCACGGCACCGCCGGGCGGCACGGAGGGCAGCGGTGAGCCGCACGACGTCGGCAGGCCACACGCCCGCGGCGGGCGCGGGTGTCGCCGCCGCCGCACCTGCGCCCACGCGCGCGGCCGGCGCGGCCGGCGACGTGTCCGCTCCCGATCCGTCCGCGCAGACCGGCCCCGAGGTGCCTCCCCGGACCTCGCCCGCAGCCCCCGCGGGCAGGGTCGTCGGCGCGCACGCGTGGCGCGGCGTCGCCGCGCTCATGCTCGCGGTCGCGTGGGGCGGCAACGAGTTCACGCCGCTGCTCGTCATGTACCGCGACGTCAGCCACCTGACCGCGCTCACGGTCGACGTGCTGCTCGGTGCGTACGTCGTCGGGATCGTGCCCGCGCTGCTCGTCGGCGGTCCGCTGTCGGACCGGTACGGGCGCCGACCGCTGCTGCTGCCCGCCGCGCCGCTCGGCGTGCTGGGCTCGCTCGTCATCGCGTTCGGTCCCGCGTCGGCGCCCGCGCTCGCGGCCGGGCGCGTGCTGTCCGGCGTCGCGCTCGGGCTCGTCATGGCCGTCGGGACCACGTGGGTCGCCGAGCTGAGCGCCGCCACCGGCGACGCCGGTGCCGGGCCGCGGCGCGCGTCGCTCGCGCTCACGCTCGGGTTCCTGCTCGGGGCCGGCACCGCCGGTGCGCTCGCGCAGTGGGGGCCGTGGCGCACGGGCACCCCATACCTCGTGCACGCGTGCGTCGCGCTCGCGGCCATGGCCGCCGTGCTGTCGGTGCCCGAGACGCATGCCGCACCGCCGCGCGCACCCGGCGCGCGGCTGCGCGACGACCTGCGCGTGCCCGCGGTCGCGCACCGGCGGTTCTGGCGCGTCGTCGTGCCGGTCGCGCCGTGGGTCTTCGGGGCCGTCGGCAGCGCCTACGCGGTGCTGCCCGGGTTGCTGCGCCGCAGCGCCGGGGGAGTGCCGATCGCCTTCGCGGCGTTCCTCACGGTCGTCACGCTCGCGAGCGGGTTCGCCGTCCAGCAGCTCGCGCGGCGCATCGACACCGCGCGCAGCGCGCGGGCGTCGGTCGTCGCGATGGCCATCGTCGTGCCCGGCATGGCGGCCGCGGCCTGGGCGAGCGCCACGCTCAGCCTCGCGGTCGCGGTGCTCGCCGCGGTCGTGCTCGGCGCCGGGTACGGGCTCGCGCTGGTCGCGGGCCTGTCCGAGGTGCAGCGCATCGCGACGCCCGACGACCTCGCGGGCCTGACCGCCGTCTACTACTCGGTGGCGTACACCGGGTTCTTCGTGCCCGCTGCGCTCGCGTGGCTCTCGACGCGGTGGGCGTACCCGGCGATGTTCGTCGCGGGCGCCGTGATCGCGACGGCGTGCCTGGTCGCGGTGGCGTGCGCGTGGCGCGCTCACCTCCCGACGGGTGACGAGACGACCCCGCGAGTGCGGTAGAGTTTCCGAGGCCCCTGCGGGGGTGACGGGCTGTGGCGCAGCTTGGTAGCGCACTTGACTGGGGGTCAAGGGGTCGCAGGTTCAAATCCTGTCAGCCCGACCGTCCGACGTCGTCCGACGTCGAGAACGCCCGTAGCCGGGAAGTCGGCTACGGGCGTTCGGCGTTCACCGGGCAGGAGCGGTGGGTGCCTAGCGCCGCTCCTCGTTCCGGGTGTGGCCTCTCGGGTGGTGCCCGTCTACGTGCTCGTGGCCGTCGCGGGCTCGGGTGTCGTGGTCGGCCGGTTCCCTCGCCCCGGCGGGGCGATCGCCGCCGTGAGCACGAGCGCGAGACCGGCGGGGGCGAGCGCCCAGCCCGCGAGCGTCCCGGCCCGTGCGCCTGCCGCGAGGAGCGCGCCGCCCGCCGCGGCACCGACGGCCGAGCCCAGGTACATCGCGGCCATCTGGAACGCGACCACCGACATCGCGCGCTCGGGGGCGTGCTGCGTGAGCGCCTGCTGCAGCGTCGGCACGCTCGCCCAGCCGGCGGCTCCCCACAGGGCGGCGGCGACGAGCCACGTCGCGGGGGACGTGGTGAGCGCCAGCAGCGCGAAGCCGACCAGCAGCAGCGCCGGGAGCCCGACGAGCAGCGGGCGCGGCCTGTGGCGGTCGAGCGGCCGGCCGACGGCGGCCGAGCCGGCGACACCGCCGACGCCCCAGGCCCAGACCAGCGCGAACCCGAATCCGCCGAGGCCGCGGTCCTGCGCCATCGGCAGCACGTACGTGTAGAGGCCGAGGCTCGCGACGCCCAGCAGGAACGCGGCGGCCACGCCCACGAGGGTCCGCGCGTCGCGGACCGCGGCCAGCGGTGACGCCGCCGCGGTCGACGGCAGCGGCGGGAGGGTGTTGCGGCGCGTGGCCAGGGCCGCCATGCTGACGACGCCCACGGCGACGACGAGCGCCATCGTCCACCGCCAGCCGAACCGCTCGCCGACGAGCATGCCGAGCGGCACGCCGGCGACCGTGCCGGTCGACAGGCCGAACGTCACGAGGGACATCGCGCGGCCGCGTTCGTGCTGCTCGACCATCGCCGCGGCCGTCGCGGTCGCGACCGCGGTGAGGACGCCCGCGCCGACGCCGGCGACGACGCGCGACGCGAGGAACAGCGGCAGCCCGGCGGCGACGGCCGTCACGAGGTTGCCGAGGTTGAACAGCCCGAGCGCGACGAGCAGGGCACGTGCCGTCCCGGCTCGGGTCAGCCGTCCCGAGAGGGCCGGGCCGGCGACGGCGTACGCGGCGGTGAACGCCGTGACGCCCAGCCCGACGGCGGCGACGCCCGTGCCGAGGTCCTCGGCGATGCGGGGCAGGACGCCGGCCAGCACGTACGCGTCGACGCCGAGCGAGACGGCGGCCACGACCAGGGGCCACAGGCGGCGCGTCACGGGTGCGGGTCCGTGAGGTCGGTGGTGCGCTCGTACCCGTCGAGCACCGCGCCGAGCAGCCCGGGGAACCGGGACTCGAGGTCCTCGGTGCGCAGGCTGATGAGGCACTTGCGGCCCTGCGCGCGCACGTGCACGACGCCGGACTCGCGCAGCAGGCTCGTGTGGTGCGTAAGCGTCGAGCGCGGCAGGTCGGGGCCCAGCTCGAGGCTGTCGGTCTCGCCCTGCGCGGCGAGCACGCGCACCATGGCGAGCCGCAGCGGCTCGCTCAGCGCGAACAGCACGCGGGGGATCGCGATCTCGTCCGTGTCGGGGTGGTGGTAGGTCCGAGGTGACACCGGCAGTCCTGTCGTTCGAAAGAAGTCGCACAATAATTGTGCGGCGAATCTCGCACGATCGGAGCGGGAGGTCAAACCCGCACGGACGGCCGGGCCGTCACCGGGGCTCGGTGCCCGACCCCGACTCGTCCCGCCAGGCCTGGTGCGTGTCGCCGACGCTCACGACCGTCCACGTCCCGCACGCGTACCCGTCGGCCGGCAGCGGGTCGAGCAGCCACGCGGCCTCGAGGTCGGGCGCGCCGGTGACGGACGTGGCGGTGCAGTGCTGCGCGTCGAACGGCGTGGGGCTGGTCCAACGCATCACCCCCGCGTGCCCGTCGAGCTGGGCGAGCAGCCGCACGTCCGTCGCGTCCTGGGGGAGGAACCCCTGGAAGCGGAAGGACTGGCCGGACCTCTCGACGTCGGCGCTCGTGGCGTAGGTGAACTCGCGCCGCCCCACCGGGAACACGTCCTGGAACGTCGCGCAGCCCGTGAGAGCGGCGGCCAGGACGAGCGTCGTGGTGGCCAGGACGGTGCGGCGGGTGGTCATCGGGGTGCTCCTGTCGTCGGTCGGACGTGGGTGGTCGGCGGTGCCGCGACGCGAGACGCGGGCGTCGCGGCTCATCGCGCCGCCAGCCCGATCGCCGGCTCGACGCGCCCGGCGCTGCGCATCGGCACGGCCGCGGCGAGGACCGCGGCGCCGACCACGCCGGCGCCCAGCAGCGCGAGCCGGACCAACGGCGGCTGGCCGGCGGGCATGTCCAGCACGCGCAGCGCGAGCACGCCGTACGCGCCGCCCAGGACGACGCCGAGCGTCGCGCCGACCGCGGAGGCGAGCCCGGCCTCGGCCGCCACCGACCGGCGCGCGCCCGCCCGGCTCACGCCGAGCGCGCGGAGCAGGGCGATCTCCTGCCGGCGCTCGGCGACCGACAGCGCGAGCGTCACCACGACCCCGACCATCGCGACGACGAGCGTGACCCCGATCATCGCCGCGCCGACGAGCTGCCCCACGGCGACCGTCTGCTCGATGCCCGCGAGCACGTCGCCCGCCCAGTAGACCGACGTGCCGGCGGGAACGGTGTCGAGCACGGCGTCCCGCAGCGCCGCGGGGTCCGTCCCCGGGGCGGGGTCGAGGAGGATGTCGGTGCCGACGACCCGGGCGTCGACCGCCGGGTGCGCCGCGAGCGCGGCCACCAGGGCGTCCGGGTCGGCGACGACGTCGACCGGGATCAGCGCGTCGGCCCCGAAGGTGCGCACGACGCTCTCGCGCGCGTCGGCGGTGACGCCCGCGACCGCCACGAGCAGCGCCGCGGCCAGGCCCACGCCCAGCGTGAGGACCGTCGTCATCGCGGCGGTGCGGCGCGACGAGCGGTGCGCGTTGGACACCGCGAGCCGCAGCGCCGCCGACCGCGCGCCGAGCGGCCGCACGGCCCGGGCGGCCCACCGCACGAGGAACGGGCCGACCGCGACCAGCACCGCGAAGACCAGCGTCCCACTCAGCGCGGCGAGCGCGAGGCCCGTCAGCTGGTCGGTGCGCGCGACGGGGACCGCGAGGGCTTCGGTGGCGACGGCCGTCAGCGTGAGCGCACCGGCCGTCACCAGGCGCGCGCCGACGCGCACGGGGCGGGCGTCGGACGAGCGTGCCGCCCCGAGCGCCACGACGGGTGCCGTGCGACCGGCCGCCCGCGCCGAGGGCAGCGCCGCGGCGACGGTCGCGACGACCGACAGGGCGACGCACGCGACGAGCCCGCCGGGCGCGGCGACGAACGGCGCGGACACCAGGTCCGCGGCACGCGCTGCCGCGACGAGCCCGGCGGCGACCCCCAGCCCCGCGCCCGTCCCGACCAGGCCCCCGAGCAGGCCGACGCACGCGGCCTCGGCGAGCACCGAGCGGTGCACCTGGCGACGCGTCGCGCCGACGCACCGCAGCAGCGCGAGCTCCGCGGTGCGCCGCGCCAGCACGATCCGGAACGTGGAGGACACGATCACCACGGCCGACAGCACGGCCAGCGCGACGAACACCGACAGCCCGCCGAGCACGCCCGCGAGCGTGTCGCCCACCGACCGGGCCTCCCGGTCGCGCTGCTCGGGGCCGCTCGTGACGGCGGCGTCACCGGCCACGGCCCGCACCGCGGCGAGGTCCACGTCCCCGACCACGAACATCTGCACGGGCGGCATCCCGCCGATCGTGACCGCGTCGGACGCGTGCACCAGGCCGACGTCCTGCCCGAACTCCCGCACCGGCCCGACGCCCGCCACGACGAGCTCGTGCCCGCCCGCCACGACCGTGTCCCCGACGTCGACGCCGACGCGCTCGGCGGTCCGCAGCCCCAGCACGATCCCGCCGGGCTCGAGCGGGCCGACGTCGGGGGCGTCGCGCAGCGCGCTCAGTGGCCCGGCGCCCGGGTCGCTCGTGAGCTTCCACGTCGTGGTGACGCCGCCGGCCTCGACCTCGACGTCGCCGAGGCGCTCGACGACCACCTGCGCGACCCCGGGCAGGTCGCGCACGCGCTCGGCGACCACGAGCGCTGAAGCGGGCTCGACGTCCCCGCGGGGCACGACGACCACGTCGGCCGCGGGCGGCGTGACCATGCCGAACGCGACCAGCGCGACGCGCGCGTTGGCGGCGACCAGCAGCGCGGCGGCGGCGAACGCGGTCGCGGCCGTGATCGCGACGCCGACGAGCAGGGCCTGCCGCGGGCGGCGCACGACGCTGCGCAGCGCGGTCCGGGCGACGATCACGCGACGACCCCCGCGGGGGTGGCGAGCGCGCCGAGGCGCTCGAGGACGGTGCGTCGCGTCGGCCGGTCGACCCGCCCGGCGGCGCGGCCGTCGCGCAGCAGCACGACCTCGTCGGTGACGGCCGCCGCCGACGGGTCGTGCGTGACCATGACGACGGTCTGACCGAACTCGTCGACGCACGCACGCAGCAGCGCCAGCAGCGCGGCGCCCGACTCGCTGTCGAGGGCGCCCGTCGGCTCGTCGGCCACGACGAGGTCTGGCCGCCCCAGCAGGGCCCGCACGACCGCGACGCGTTGCCGCTGGCCGCCCGACAGCTCCGAGGGCAGGTGACGCAGCCGGTCCGCGACGCCCAGACGCTCGACGAGCTCGCGCCGCCACGCGCGGTCCGTGCGGCGGCCGGCCAGCGAGGCCGCGAGGTCGATGTTCTCGCCCGCCGTCAGGTGCGGCAGCAGGTTGCCGTCCTGGAAGACGAACCCCAGTCGGTCGCGCCGGATCGCGGTGAGCGCCGCGTCGTCGAGCGCGCCCAGGTCGGTGCCGCCCAGCAGCATCTGGCCGGACGTCGCCCGGTCCAACCCGGCGAGGCAGTGCAGGAACGTCGACTTGCCGGACCCCGAGGCGCCCATGACCGCGGTGAAGCGACGCTCGACCAGGTCGACGCTCAGGCCGTCGAGCGCGCGCACCCGGCTCGAACCCGTGCCGTACTCGCGGATGAGGTCGACCGCGCGGGCGGCGAGGCGCGGTCCGGCGACGGTCGACGGGGGCGGGGCGACGGGAGGCTTGCTCATGCGTCCAGCCTGGTCAGCGCCCTGGACCGCGGGAATCGACCGTGCGGACGGTCCGGGGTGGACGCCCTCGGTCGAAGGGACGATCTTCCGGAGCGCTCGCGGAGCCCGGGCGTGGTGATCCGTAGGGTGGACGCGTGCCGGACCCCGACGACCGACGACCGCCCCGTGCGACGTGGCTGCGGTCCCGCGCCGCGACGACGGCGCTCGAGCTCGTCGCGCTCGCGGGCCTGCTCGTCGTCGACCTCGAGCTGGGTGCGCGCCTCGCGCCGGGCACGCCCGGTGGCGCGGACGTCGCCGGGGCGCTGGTCACCGCGCTCGTCGCGGTGGTCGTGGCCGTCGTGGCGCTCGTGCGGCGCCGGCTGCCGTGGTGGCTCGCGACCGGCGGCGTCCTCACGGTCTCGGCGGGCGGCTCGCTCGTGTGCGCCGTCGTCGGCAGCCCCTCCCCGTCCCTCACGGAGGCCGCCGCGCTCGTCGTCGTCACCGCGTCCGGGGTGCGCGCCGCGCCGACGTCGCGGGCGGCCGCGGGCACCGCGGCGGCCGCGCTGGTCGCCGTGGTCGGGGGTGTCGCGCTGCGGATCGGCCCGCAGGCGACGGACGTGCTGCTCGCGGTGCTCGTCTGGGGCTGCGCCGTCGTCGCCGGCGTCGCGGGCCGCGCCGCCCGCACGCGCCGCGCCTCGGCGCTCGAGGAGGCCCGCCGGGCCGAGCGCGCCGAGCTCGCGCGCGAGCTGCACGACGTCGTCGCGCACCAGGTCACCGGGATCGTCGTGCAGGCGCAGGCGGCCATCGCCGTGGCCCGCACGGATCCCGCACGCGCGACGCAGGCGTTCGAGGCGATCGAGGCGGCCGGTGCCGAGGCCCTGGCGGGCATGCGGCGCATGGTGGGCGCGATCCGCGAGGACGCCGGGCCCGACGCGCCTGTCACCGTGCGGTACGACCTGGCCGACATCCCGCCCCTGGTCGACCGGTTCGACGCCGGCCGGGGCCGTACGACGTCGCGGGTCGAGGTCCCGGACGCCCCGCTCGCCCCCGGCATCGGCGAGTCGGCCTACCGCATCGTCCGCGAGGCCCTCACCAACGTGCGCCGGCACGCGGTCGACCCCAGCACGCACGTCTGCGTGCGCGTCGTCGACGACGCGCTGCGGCTCGAGGTCGGCAACGACGGCGTGCGCCCCGGCTCCGCGTCCCGTGGCTCCGGCGGCTTCGGGCTCACCGGCATGGCCGAACGGGTCGCGGCGCTCGGCGGCACCCTGCACGCCGGTGCCGACGAGGCCGACACGTGGGTCGTGCGCGTCGAGATCCCCGCGGCGGTGACCCGGTGATCGGCGTCGTCGTGGCCGACGACCAGGCGATGGTCCGCGCCGGGTTCCGCATGGTCCTGGAGGCCGAGGGGGACATCGCCGTGCTCGCCGACGTCGGTACCGGGCAGGACGCCGTGGCCGCCGCGCAGCGCCTGCGCCCCGACGTCGTGCTCATGGACATCCGCATGCCCGGCATGAACGGGCTCGACGCGACGCGGCAGGTCACCGGGCTGCCGGGCGCGCCGCGCGTCGTCGTCGTCACGACGTTCGACACCGACGAGTACCTGCGCTCCGCGCTCGCGGCCGGCGCGTCGGGGTTCCTGCTCAAGGACTCCGGCCCGCGGCTGCTCGTCGAGGCCGTGCGTGCCGCGGCCGACGGCGACGCGCTGGTGTCGCCGTCGGTGACCGTGCGCCTGCTCGCCGAGCTGGCGGCGGGCGCGACGCCGCCGACGGCCGAGCACGACCTCACCGACCGCGAGCTGGAGATCGTCGCGGCGATCGCGCGCGGCGGCACCAACGAGGAGATCGCCGCCGACCTGTTCGTGTCGCTGTCGACCGTCAAGACGCACGCCCGGAACATCAGCGTGAAGCTCGGTGCGCGCAACCGCGTCGAGATCGCCGCGTGGGCGTGGCGGACCCGGCTCGTGAGCTGAGCACGGGATCTCGGCGGCCGCGACGTTCTACGCTGCTCGCCGTGAGCAGCGATCAGGCGTCGTCCCGGTACTCGATGGCGTTCCTCCCGCTCGGCGGGCCGGAGGACGGCGTGCTCGGGTGGCTCGTCATCCGCGACACGCACGGCCACGTGCCCGTGCGTGCGGTCGCAGCTGCCGACGAGGCCGAGGCGATGCGCCTCCTGGAACGTGCCGGCGCCGATATGCGCCGGTCGGTCCTCGCGTTCGAGCAGGTCTGGGGCATCGGTCCGGACAGCAGGGCCGATCCCGTCCTGGCCGCAGCGATGCGGGCGCTCGAGGCGGCATACGCCGAGGACGACGAGGGCGAGGAGGTCGCCGTGGACGACCCGCGCGTCGAGGTCTTCCCCGACCCGGTCGACGTGTTCGTCGCCGACCAGCCGTGGCTGGGCCGTGTGCTGCACCCGTTGGTGTCGATCGACCTCGGCGCGCTCGACCCCGCGGTGCTCGGGCCAGGGGCGCGGGACCTCCCCGCGCCCGCCCGTGGTCTGCTGCTCAGCCCGGTCGAGCGAGAGGGCGGCCTGCTGGGTGGCCACCTGCGCGCACCACCCGACGCGTGGTCCGCGGTGAACTGGCTGGCGTTCCGCATCGAGGACGACGGGCGGTGGCGGCTGCTGAGCGACCGCTCGGTCTTCGAGATCGAGACCGTGGGGGACGACGTGCCGGTGGCGCTCGGGGCCTTCTACGCCGACGCCGAGGCCGACCTCGCCGCGTCGCGCGAGCGGTGGCGGGTGCACGGCGTGCTCGCCGGTGGGGACTTCGGCGACCCGACGCGCCCGCGCGCCGGGTCGGAGGAAGGCTTCCCGGTCGTCGAGAGGCTCGGTGGCGACACCCCGACCGGCAACTGGGTCGTGGAGCCGCCCCCAGCGGCCGTCGTGCTCGAGGCGCCCGACGCGGGAGAACCGGTCCTGCGTCTCGCGGACGGCCGCCCGTTCCGATTCGTCGCCGCGACGCCCGGCTACCCGTGGCGTGACCACGGTGCCGACGCGATCCTGCTGTTCGTCGAGACGGAGACACGGACCGCGCTGCTCACGTTCGACTGGAGCTGACGCGCGGGATCGTGCGGCCGGACCGCGTACGGCGGCGCCGGGCCGGGCACGCGCGCCCGGCCCGGCGTCGTGGCGTCAGGCCGGTGTCGCGGCGGCCTCGTACGTGATCCACCGCGTGCGCGTGGCGACGGAGTCGTAGAGCGCCTGCGCGCGGTGGTTGTCGTCGGCGGTGACCCACTGCACGAACTGCCGGCCCTCGGACGCGGCGAGGTCGGTCAGTCGGCGGATCAGCGCGCGGCCGACGCCCCGGCCGCGCACCTGGGGGTCGGTGTAGAGATCGTCGAGGAACACGCCGCTCGTGCCGGTGTACGGCGAGGAGATGCGCCGGTGGTGGGCGAAGCCGACGACGGCGCCGTCGGCCACGGCGACGACGGCCTGGCACTCGTGGTGCGGGTCGCGCAGCCAGCCCCAGGTGCGGGACACGACGTCCTCGGACTCGGGCAGCCGGTAGAACTCGCGGTAGGCGCGGAACAGCTCGCGCCAGCGCGGCTCGTCGGCGGGGTCGAGCGGGCGGACGGCGAGGTCGGTCGTGGTGGTCATGCGGGTCTCCAGCCAGGGTGCGGACGGGGTCGCGGCGTCGCCGCGGGACGGTCGGGGCAGCCGGGGTCACGGTCCGCGGGCCCGTCGGGCGGGCGGTAACACCTGGGGGAGAAACGCAGTAGCGTTATCGTTGTCTCTCATGACTGACGATAACAGGGTTGCGGACGTCGCCCGCTCGCTGCGTGCGCTCGTGGACGCCGCGAGCCCCGGCGACCGGCTGCCGGGCGTGCGCGAGCTGTCGCGGCGGTACCGCGCGAGCGCCGTCACCGTCACGGCGGCCGTCGGACAGCTGGCGACGGCCGGGCTGGTGCGCGCCGAACCCGGGCGAGGCACGTTCGTCACCGACCGCGCCGCGCGGCCCGAGCCCGACTACGCGTGGCAGACCGGCGCGCTGGGCCCCGCCCGTGTCGACGCCGACCGTGCCGCGCGACTCGGCGGGTACGGCTCACCCGACCACGTCCCGCTGTCCTGGGGCTACCTCGCGCCCGAGCTGCTGCCGCAGGAGGACCTGCGCCGGCTCGGCGCGCGCGCCGTGCGCAGCACCCGGGCCTGGGCGATGACCCCGCCCGCCGGCTCGCCCGACCTGCGGCGCGTGCTCGCCGCGCCCTACCGCGTCGACCCGCAGGACGTGCTCGTGGTCCCCGGCGGCCAGGCCGGTCTCGTCGTCGCGCTGCGCACGCTCGCCGAGCCGGGGGACACGGTCCTCACCGAGAGCCCCGGCTATCCGGGCGCTCTGCTCGCCGCGCAGAGCGCCGGGCTGCACGTCGTGTCCGTCCCCGCCGACGCCGAGGGCGTGCGCGTCGACCTGCTGGCGGACGCGCTCGAACGCACCCGGGCGCGCGTCGTGGTGCTGCAGCCGTCGTACGCCAACCCCACCGGCGCGGTGCTCGGCGCCGACCGGCGGCGCGAGCTGCTCGACCTCGTCGTCCGGCACGGCGCGTTCGTCGTCGAGGACGACTGGGCGCGTCACCTCGCGATCGACGGGCCTGCGCCGGCGCCGCTGCTCGCCGACGACGCGCACGGCCACGTCGTCACCGTCACGACCCTGAGCAAGCCCGCGTCGCCCGGTCTGCGCCTCGGCGCGGTCGTCGCGCGCGGCCCCGCCGGCCAGCGCATGCGAGCCGCCCGCACGGCCGACGACCTCGGCGTCGCGCCCGTCGTGCAGGAGGTCGCGCACGGCCTGCTCACGTCCGCCGCGTGGCCGCGGCACGTCCGGCGGCTGCGCACCGAGCTCGCGACCCGTCGCGACGCGCTCGTCGACGCGCTGCGCACGACCCTGCCCGAGGCCCGCGTCACCACCGTCCCGCGCGGCGGCCTGCACCTGTGGGTGCGCCTGGACCACGGCGTCGACACGCGCGCGCTGACCGCCGCCGCCGACGCCGCCGGGGTCCTGGTCGGCGACGGCCGGCACTTCTACGTCGACGAACCGCCCGCACCGCACCTGCGGCTGTCGTTCGGGGCCGCGAGCCCCGCGCAGATCGCCGAGGGCGTACGCGCGCTGGGTGGTCTGCTGCGGGCCTGACGCGCCCGCTGCCGCTGGCCGCGCCCGGATGCCGGTGCGGAGCCCGCGGGCGTGCTCCTCACCCGCGAGCCGACCACCCGCGGGGTGCCGCACCGAGGTGCGGCACCCCGTGACCGTCAGGCGGGCGCCGTGAGCGTCGCGGTCACCAGCCGGACGAGCCGCATCGGCCGCAGGTGGGGCTGGGCGTCCCAGAAGCCCGGCGGCACGGCGTCGGCCTCGTCGCGCTCGTCCGCGACCGCCCACCCCGTGTCGGTCAGCCAGTCGCGCACCGTCGCCGCGGACGCGGCGGTCCGCCACGGCTCGCCGTGCCTCCCGGCGAACGCGGCCACGGCGGCCGCGTACGCGGCGCCCGCGGCGTCCCGCTCGTCTGCGGGGAGCACGTGGTCCAGAACGAGCGTCGACCCGGCGGGCAGCGCCGCCACCGAGGCGAGCAGCGCGCGGCACGCGTCCGGCTCGAGGTACATGCCGACGCCGAGCCAGACCGCGACCACGGGCACGTGCGGGTCCAGGCCCGCGTCGACGAGCGCGTCGAACCACCCCGCGCCGCCGAGGTCCGCGGGCACGGGGACGCCCGCCTCGGGCAGACCCGCTCGTGCCAGCAGCCGCGCCCGCCATGTCAGGACGTCGGGGAGGTCCACCAGCCAGAACCGCCGCCCGGGGGCGGGTCGGCGGTGGGTGGTCGTGTCGAGACCCGCGCCGAGCACGACGACCTGCCGCGCGCGGCGCGCGACGAGCACGTCGTCCGCGTGGCGCGCCCGCGCGCACGCCGAGACGCGAGCAGCCGCGAGGACCGGGACGCCGGGCTGCGCGAGCTGGAAGTCGAGCGGTGAGGCGTCGCCGGTCGTGCACAGCGCGCGCGCCGCGGGATCCTCGAGCAGGAGGGGTGGCGCGTCCACGAGGGCGTGGGCCGCGCGTGCGGCGGCGGCGAGGAGGGCGGTCGGGCTGGGGGTGTCGTTGGCTTCCACCTCAACCAACTACCAGCACCGGGCCCGACCACGCGGGAGGCGCGCCGTCCCGCTCCCGCCGGGCGGTGGCGACGGCGCTGCGTGCACACCCTCACGCGCGTCGCCCGGATACCGTGCTGCCATGCCCGCCGACCAGCACAGCACCGCCGCGCCCACCGCCCGCCAGCTCGCCGACCGCTGGGTCGACACCCTCGCCGACCTGGACCCGAGCGTCGGCACCGCGCTCGGCACGCGCCCCGACGACGGCCGCATGCCCGACCTGTCGCCCACGGGCGCGGACGCCAAGGCCGACGCGTCCCGCCGCGTGCTGCACGACCTCGCCGACGCGCGCGTCCTCGACGACGACGACCGGCGCTGCGCGACCCTGCTGCGCGAGCGGCTCACCGCCCAGCTCGCGGTGCACGACGCGGGTGAGCACCTCGCGGTGCTGCGTCCCATCGCGTCGCCCGTGCAGACCCTCCAGTCGCTCTTCCTCATGATGCCGACCGCCACGGCCGACGACTGGGACGTCGTCGCCGACCGCGTCGCGCAGGTGCCGGCCGCCGCCGAGGGCCTGCGCGCGACGCTCGCCGAGGGCCTGCGCCGCGGCGTGCGCAGCGCCCCGCGACAGGCGTCGACGGTCGTCGACCAGCTCGGCGACTGGCTCGGCGCCGCCGACGGGCGCGGCTGGCACGCCGACTTCGTGGCCGGCGCCGCGCAGGCCGGGGTCTCGCCCGCGCTGCAGGCGCGGCTCGACGCCGCGGCGGTCGACGCGGCCGCGGGCGTCGACGCGCTCCGGACGTGGATCGCGCAGGAGTACCTGCCCGCCGTGCAGGACGTCCCCGACGCCGTCGGCCGCGACCGCTACGCGCTCCACGCGCGCCTGCACACGGGCGCCGACCTCGACCTCGACGCCGCGTACGCGTGGGGCTGGGAGGAGCTCGCCCGCATCGAGACCGACATGGCCGCCGAGGCCGACCGCGTGCTTCCCGGCGCCGACCCGCAGCGGGCGCTCGCGCACCTCGACGAGCACGGCGAGGCCGTCGAGGGCGTCGAGGAGGTCCGGGCCTGGCTGCAGCGCATGATGGACGACGCGATCGCCGAGCTCGACGGCACCGTCGTCGACGTCGCCGGACCCGTCAAGCGCGTCGAGGCGATGATCGCGCCCCCGGGGTCCGCCGCCGCGCCCTACTACACCCGCCCGTCGCTCGACTTCTCCCGCCCGGGCCGCACCTGGCTGCCGACGCTCGGCCGCGACCGGTTCCCCACGTGGGACCTCATCAGCACCTGGTACCACGAGGGCGTGCCCGGCCACCACCTGCAGCTCGGCGAGTGGGCCCGCCGCGCCGGCGACCTGTCCGTCTACCAGACGTCGATCGGCTCGATCCCAGCGACCACCGAGGGCTGGGCGCTGTACGCCGAGCGGCTCATGGACGACCTCGGCTACCTGCGCACGCCCGGTGCGCGCCTGGGCTACCTCGACGGTCAGCGCATGCGCGCCGTGCGCGTCGTCATCGACATCGGCATGCACCTGGGTCTGCGCATCCCCGACGACCGGGCGTCCCACCCCGGTGAGACGTGGACCGCCGACCTCGCCGAGGAGTTCTTCGCCGCCCGCAGCGGCTCACCGGCCGCGTTCGTGCACAGCGAGGTCGAGCGCTACCTCGGCTGGCCCGGCCAGGCCATCAGCTACAAGCTCGGCGAGCGCGCCTGGCTCGCGGGCCGCGCGGCCGCCCGCGCGCGCCGCGAGGCCGCGGGGGAGACGTTCGACCTGCGCGCGTGGCACACCGCCGCGCTCGGCCTCGGCTCCCTCGGGCTCGACGACCTCGAGCGCGAGCTCGCCGCGCTCTGACCCGAGCACGACCCGCCCACCGGCCGCGCCCGCCCGTGGCGCCGCACACCGAGGAGCACCCGTGACCACCCTCCCCGACGACCTGCGCGCGATGCGCGCCGACGTCGCCACGCAGGACGCGCACCCCACGAGCCTGCTCCCGGGCGTGCCCACCGGCACCGCCGAGCGCGTCGCGCTCGCGGACGACGCGCCGGTGCGCGCGCTGCGGGTCTACCGGCCGGTCGCGACGAGCGGCATGCCGGCGGTGATCGTGAACCTGCACGGCGGCGGGTTCGTGCTCGGCGACGGGGGAGGTGATGACCCGTACTGCCGGTTCCTCGCCGACGCGGCCGGCTGCGTGGTCGTCAACCTCGAGTACCCGCTCGCGCCCGAGCACCCGTACCCGGCGGCCGTGCACCACGTCACGGACGTGCTCGCGTGGCTCACGACGCACGGGTCGGCGATCGGCGTCGACGGTGCCCGGCTCGCGGTGGGCGGGCACAGCGCGGGCGGCAACCTCGCGGCGGCCGCGTGCCTGCTCGGTGCCCGGCGCGGCACACCCCGCCCGGTGGGTCTCGTCGTGGACTACGCCCCGCTCGACCTCGTGCAGCCTCCGGCCGCGAAGCTCACGGCGGCGCACCGCGCGGGTGCGGCCGAGCTCGCCGAGGCGGGCGCGCGGTTCAACGCCTGGTACCTGCCGGACCCCGCGCGGGCCGCCGAGGGCCTGGCGTCGCCGTTGCTGGCCGACGACCTCACGGTGCTGCCGGCCACGCTGGTCGTCACGGCCGCGCTGGACCTCCTCGCGGCCGAGGGGGACGCGTTCGCCGAACGGCTGCGGGCGGCCGGCGTGGCCACGACGCACGCGACGTTCCCCGGCGTCGACCACGGCTTCACGCACGCGGGACCGGCACGGGAGGCCGCCGCGGCGTGGCACCTCATGGCCGGCTTCCTCGCCGGGGTGCTGGCGCCCGACGCGTCCTGAGTCGCGGGTCGCACCGCACGCCGATGCATCGAAAGTGTCGGAGCGGGAGGCAGGAGCGCTCCCATCTCAGAGGGGTCTGCGTCCACCCGCGGGTCCGCCGGGAGATGCGAGACGGCGTGATTCATCGATCAACGTCACCCTCACGGGTGCTGAAACGTTTCTGATCCGGCGTCGAAAGTACCGATCCGCCGACGAGCGGTTGACCCCTCCGATGCGCCCCGCGAGGGTGAGGCGCGCCGGTCACAGCCGGCGCACCAGATCGAGGAGGATCAATGACGACCCCACGTCAGAGGTACCGTCGCGGCCCGCTCGCCGCTGCCTTCGGCGGCCTCGCCGCCGCCACGCTCGCCGTGACGCTCGCGGTCCCCGCCGCCGCCGCCGGCAGCACGCTCCAGGCCGCGGCGGCCGAGAGCGGCCGCTACTTCGGCACCGCGATCGCCGCGAGCCGCCTGAACGACGGCACCTACACGACCATCGCGAACCGCGAGTTCAACATGATCACCGCCGAGAACGAGATGAAGATGGACGCGATGCAGCCCAGCCGCGGCCAGTTCAACTGGTCCTCGGGCGACCGCATCGTCAACTGGGCACGCCAGAACGGCAAGCAGGTGCGCGGGCACGCGCTCGCGTGGCACTCGCAGCAGCCCGGCTGGATGCAGAACATGTCCGGCTCGCAGCTGCGGACCGCGATGCTCGACCACGTGACCCAGGTCGCGTCGTACTACCGCGGCAAGATCTACGCGTGGGACGTCGTCAACGAGGCGTTCGCCGACGGGTCGTCGGGT